>CAYRFV010000040.1:0-28082 GCA_964423545.1 uncultured Anaerolineales bacterium
AGTGCACCGCCGCCATAGAGCTGCTCGGTCTCAGGGATGTCGGAGTAGCCAAGCATGCAGAGCGGATCGACAAGCATCCCGTAGCCCTGCACTCGGCTCTGCAATCGGTGAGCGTGGGCCCATTCCGCCATCGGCCGGATGAACTCGTCGATGAAGAGCTCCGAGAGGGTGCGCTGGAAATCGTAACGCATCCTCTGTCCCGCATCGCCGGCGAAGTCGAAGTTCGGCAGCCCGATCTCGTTGCCATACGACCAATACCCCACATCCTTGAGCGGGACGTACATCGCCGGCAGATAGGGCGCGATGTCGTATCCGCGTCGGCGCTTGAATTCGTCCAGGAATCCACGCTTCCAATGCATCGGACTGATCAGCTCGAAGCTGTCGGTGAAGAACGCACGGAAGGTTTGCCCGAATTGATCACCGAAGTGATCTCGAGCGGCGCCCAGAAACGCCTCAAGGTGCCGGAGCTCGGCATCTCGGTCGAAGTGGTCCACCACCCACGCCCGTCTGCTCGGATCGCTCCGCGCGTCCATCAATGCCTGTGCGCCTGCCGAGCCTTCATAGACGGCGAAGATCTGCCAGACGCCTGCTGGAACGTCCCACTGGAGCACACCTTCTGCGTTGACCCGCTCAGTGAGGTCGATCATGCTCTCCAGTTCGAGCAGGGTGCTCGCCTTCGCCCTCCACGAGCTGAACTGCCCCGGCTTCGACACACATTTCCCGGCAATGACCCTCAGCAGGCGCTTGTCGTCTGGGATGTACTCCAACATTCTCAGCCCCTTGGCCAAGCGGGGAACGACGACGCCGAAGAAGGTGTACAGTCGGAACGCCCGTGGAGGCGGGACGCGTCCCGCCCATCGCCGCGGGCCGCGGGCGACGGTCTGGCCGAATATCAGCGTCTTGTGCGAATCCGCCAGTGCGATGTGCGTCCCGCCCGTGGGCCATGCGGAGTTTTGAGTGATGTCGATCACCATGCCGCGCTTGCCGGCCTCTTCGACGACGCGCTGCATCATGTGATAGTGGAAGGGCTGCATGAAGCGATGGGTTCGCGCAGACCGCGCCGGGTCCGCCCTGGCCAGATTGGCCGGCAGGCCGATCGCGAACGGCTGAAGCTCCGCTCCGCCCACGCCGAGACGATCCATTTCGTCCAGCTCTTCGATCAACTCCTCCTCGCGCACATCGAGGCCGGGCCACCACCAGCGCACCATGGGCCGGGCCGACTTCGGCGGATTGGCGAATGTCGATCTGTCCACGCGAACCCTCCTTCAGGTTGTCCGTCCGCCCGACTTACAGCCATCCCTCCAACTGGGCGAGCAAGCGCGTGTACTCGATGAAGTTCGGCCACGAGATATCGGGCGGGACGCCGTGGTCGCAGCTCGGAATATAGCCGCCGTCGCGGATGAGTGGGGCGACCCGCATGACCTCGTCGCGCATCACCTGCCCGCCGGCAGCCATCGCCCGCTTGTCGATCCCGCCGATATAGGCCATCTGGCGCCCGAACTGCTGGCGGAAGGCCACGATGTCGTTCCCCGCCGCCACCTCGATGGGATCACACACCTGGATCCCGGATTCGATCCAGATCGGGATCAGGTGCGGGATGTAGCCATCCGAGTCCATGTCGATGATGGCGTCCCCATATGACTTCAGGATGTCCCGCCAGGCGAAGTAGGTTGGCTGAAGGAAGCGCCGCGTCATGCGGGGCGAGATCATGCTGTGCGCCTTGTAGGCCATATCCTCGGAGGTGCGCAGAACATCGAGCCGCACACGGCGGAGCAACGTCTCCAGCACCGCCACCGTGAAGCGGGTCCAGGTCTCGGCCATCTCATGGACGAGCTCAGGATCATCGATCATCATCTCGCACAGCCCCTCCATGCCCACCCACTCGCGCATCTGCCAGAAGGGGCCGTTAATTGAAATGGTGACCGCCTTGCCGGACGCCTGGGCCGCCTCCGCCTTGGCCCAGAACTCCGTCGAGAAGCGCTGAGGATCGGCCGGATCGTAACGCCACTTGATCTTCTCCTCCCAATCCGCCCGGTTCTTCACCGGAAAGCTGTGCCAATGGCGGGTGACGAAGTCCTTGGCCGAGCGGATGTAGGTATAGTCGTACTGATCCGAGATTTCGGTGATGGCGCCCATCCAGTCCTGGACGATGTAATGGCCATCGCGATGCTCGAGAACCTTCTCTTCGAAAATCGGGATCATCTTGGTGAGATCGGGCAGGCCGGTGGCGCCGTCGAACGCCTCGCGCGGCACGCCGATCTCGGCCGCCATGACATCCACCCAGTGAGCGCCGTCTGGCAGGCCCTGCGTGTGCCATATGGCCAAAGTCGATTCACGCGGCCCGCCCGGCTGCAAGGGGACACGGTCGGGACGGCCGAACAGCAGGGTCTCCAGGTAACGTTGTCGCGGGTTCACAGGCACAGACCTCCTGTTGTGCGAGAGGCGCAGGGCGGCTTTGGCCCTACGCGCCTCCAGTACGGGTGCACGTCCACCACAGTCCCGGTGTTCAGCGCCTCGTCGATGGCGAAGCATGTGACGGCCGAGGTGATGGCGTCGCTCATGCCGACGGTGCCAGGCGCGCGTTCGAGCATAGGGTCGGAGTGGCAGCAGTTCCACGATGCGACCAGTACCCAGTCGATGTCCGGCGCAGCCGAAAGGTCACGGTGATCCTCATAGACGCGCGCGGCCGGGTTGAGATCACGCAGGCTGGCCTCGATGGAGCGAGGGTCCGGATCGCATAGACCTCGAACTTCGAGGCGCGCATCCTGGTTCTGCAACAGCCGGGCGACATGTCTTCCCATGCCGCCACAACCGATCAGACCGATGCCGACGGTTGCCATCTGCTTTCCTCCCAGTTCGAACAGCGTCAGTCTGCCAACAGACCCTCCCAGAAGGCCAGGGCGTTTTGCACTGCATCGGCCGGCAAGCCGCCGTCCGCACTGATGGCTAACTGAACGGCGGTCGAGCCGCCAGGCCACAGACCGCCAAGCGGCGCTAACGTCATCGCCGCCAGTTGCTCGTAGAGCTGCACCTTGCGGGCGCGATCTGGGGCCGCAAGGCACGTCTGAAAGAGGTCGAGGTATTCGGGATCGTGCGTCTGAAAGTATCGGATCGCCGCCTTTTCCCCTTCCCAGGGCAGGCGTCGCACACGGAAATAAACGCCCCACAGATCGGCCAGTTGGTAGAGCAAGCGATGATCCACCGCCCATTGATAGACCGGTTCGGGCGAGGCCAACATCCGGCGCGTCTGCTCGACATTGTAGTTGACGCTAAACCAAGCGGCATAGATCTCGCCTTCGCCAGCCGGCCGCAGCGAAATGCCGGTCTGCGCCTTTCGCTGCGCCGCCTCCATGTGCCCGGTCCGGTCGAACGCAACCTTCCCCGTCTGGAGCCAGCGGATCAGCTTGCCTTCCAACGAGTCCACCGAGTCGGCCAGCGCCTCGCCCTCTGCGATGCGCCGGATCACCGCGGCCTCGTAGAACACCACGTCTGTCAGCCTTCCCTCAATCCGGGTGAGCGCAACGTGGACCGGCACGGGCGGTTCGTTCAGAACCACGATCATGTCGTAGTCGCTGACAGGGGAGAGCGCCGGTTGGCCTGTCGAGCCGATGAGGAGAACGCCGTCCACGACAGGATGGCGCGCAAGACGCGAAATCGTTTCGTCCAGCGTGAACCTATGGCTGCGAGAGAAGAGCGTGGGGAACATCGAGCTACTGATACTCCCGCACCAACCTTGACACTGCGGCCAGATTCTCGACCGGCGTGCCGTAGGCTGTCGCATCGCTGGTGCACAGGAGCAGATTCCTGCGGGAAGGCATCCGGCGGAACAGATCGATCACGTGCGCGCGCACTTCATCCGGCGAACCGTTCGCCAGCACCACCGGGCTCACGCCGCCGATCAGACATACACCCTCACCCAGCTCAGCTACCGCCACCTCGAACGGCGTGTTTCCGAGAGGCGGCTCACTGAGGGAGTCGATCGCATCGATGCCGGAGCGGCGAATCATCGGCAACAGAGCGCGCACATCACCGCAGGTGTGCAACACGAAGATCTTGCCCGCGGCATGCAGCACGCGAGCGGTCTCCTGCAGGTAGGGCAAAGCGTAGCGCTCATACATCCTGGGCGACACCAGCCGCGTCGTGATGTCGGCCGCGTAAGCAACTACGACCTCGGCCGGAGAGGCCGCAGCAATCTCGGCCTGGGCGAAGGTGTAAGTGTGCACAGCCTCCGCCAGCCTGTCCAAGCGCTCAGGATGATCATGAAACTCAAACAGGACCTGCTCTTGGGGTAAGAAGCGGAAGAAAGCCGTGAGGGGTGGCGAGCCGGCATCCACGGTGGCGAGACCTTCCTCGCCAGCCTCGGCGATTGCCTGCTGGGTGGCGGTCAGATCGGGCACCGGATTCTGATGCGTCAGCCAATAGCAGACGGCTGCGTAGTCCTCAGCTTCCTTGATCAAATAGTCGGTGACGTAGGAGGTCTCGGCGCCGGGGTGATGCTCGCTGCGCTCGGTCAGTTTCCCCACAGGCGTCTCGATGGTGCGCACAGTCCAGCAGCCTTCCTTGGTTTCCGACACACTGACGCCCTGGGGATCTGCGCGCCAGCAAGGCACGTGGCGCAGCAGGATATCCGCCTCGATGCTGCGCAAGAACGCGGTAATGCCGGCTGCCTCCTGTTCCGGCGGCAGCCCCTGCATGAAGTAGCCGTCGATCAGCGGCGCCCATGGGTAGCGATCCGGCTCTCCGTGACGGAGGATCGTCAAGAGACGTTGGCGGGATGTGAGCAAGAGTGTGCCTCCGGAGCATCAACCTTTCAGCCCGCTCAGCGCGATGCCCTCTATGAAGTGGCGCTGCATGAGCAGGAAGACGATCAAGACCGGGATGAACATGATGCTGGCGCCCGCCATTTGGAGGTGCGTCTGACTGATATACTGCTCGGTGAAGCGGGACATAGCGATAGGGAGCGTCCACAGCTCCTTGCTGTTGATCACAATCAGCGGCCACAGGAAATTGTCCCAACTCCCTAGAAAAGCGAAGATCGCCAGGGCGGCGAGAGCAGGCTTACAGAGAGGAAGCATGATGCGCGAGAAGATGTATGGCTCCGACGCGCCGTCGATGCGCGCGGCCTCCAACAGCGGCTTGGGCACGCCCAGCATGAACTGGCGCATCATGAAGATGCCAAAGGGCGTCACGATGGCCGGGATGATCATCCCCCAGTACGTGTTCACGAAGTGCAGCCGCGCCATCATGATGAACAGCGGAATCATGATGACCTGGAAGGGAATCATCAGCGTTGAGAGAATCAGGATGAAAATGACCGTCCGGCCAGGAAATCGATAGCGAGCGAAGGCGAACCCGGCCATGCTGCTGGTCAGCAGCTGCGCAAAGGTGATGGTGAATGCGACGAACACGCTGTTCATGAAGAAGCGGGAAAAACCGACGCGACCCCAGACCTCCAGGTAGTTGTTGAGCGAGTACTTCGCGGGCGCAAACCAAATAGGCGGCACCTTGATGACTTCGGAGAGCGGCATGAGCGACGCCGACAGCATCCACACCAGCGGCAGCAGCATCCACACCGCGCCAAAAACCAGCACCAGCAGACCGAGAATGAAAGCAGCCAGCTCCCCCCATGATCGCCGCCTGACACGGGCGACCGGGGCCTGGCCCGATGGATTCATCACGATCTCAGCCACCAGACTAGCCTCCTGTGGGCTCAGCTGTACTCGACCTCGCGCTGGGTCACACGCATCTGCACCAGTGCGATGATCAGAATGAGGGCAAAAAGCAGAAACGCCAGCGCCGCGCCATAGCCCAGCCGGTTGTACCTGAAAGCGGTCGAGTAGATATGGTACACCATAACGCGTGTCGAGTTGATCGGTCCGCCGGCTTCACCCTGCACTGTGGTCATGATGACAGCCGGCGTGAAGACCTGCAGCGAACCGATCACGGCAGTCACCGTAATGAACACGATGGTTGGATTCAGCAAGGGGAAGGTGATGTGCCAGAAGCCCTGCCACCGGTCAGCGCCATCGATCTTGGCCGCCTCGTGCAGCTCGCGCGGGATACCCTGAAGGCCAGCCAGGAAGATGACCATGTTGTAGCCCAGACCCTTCCATATCGCCACGATCATGATGGCTGGAAGCGCCCAGACGGGAGAAGCCAGCCACTTAATGCCGGTGATCCCGAACAGCGACAAGAAAGAATTCACCAGGCCGTACCGTGGTTCGAACATCCACACCCACACGAACGAGACCGCCACCCAAGACGTGATCACCGGGATAAAGTAGGACGTGCGGAAGCCGGTTCGGAAGGGAAGTCGCTCCTGGTTCATGATCAAGGCCAGGATCAGCGACAACGCCATGCTCACCGGCACCGCGCCAATCGTGTAGACCACTGTGTTCTTCAGGCTCTTGATCGTCAGCGGATCGGCTAAGGCCTCGACGTAGTTCTTCAGGCCAATCAGCGGAAAATCGCGTGGAATGAGGCTCCAATCATGAAGGCTGATCCAGAAAGCGAAGAGGATGGGGAACAGCACCAGGACGAAGAGGAAGAAGAACGACGGACCAAGGAACGCATAGGCCCACATGGCCTCGCGACGAGCTTGCGGGCTCCAGCGCCGCCTGCGCGTCGCCGCTGCCGGAGCGGCTGCTGCCTGAGTAGCCACGTTGCCTCCTTATCATCGCTGTGCGGAGCAACATTCCATGGAAATACCGAGGAAGAGGGCAAGCTTGCCCGATCGGCTCGTCGGGGCGACCTCAGTCGCGTCTCTCACGGTGGACCGACTGAAGTCGCCGCAACGGTCGCCCTAACGGTGCGCCAGGACTACGACTTCGGCGTGTGGGTCGCGATCACCTTGTTGAGGTTCTCGACCATCGTGTTGTAGGACTTCTCGGGTGTTTCCTTGCCGATGACCACCCGATCGCGGCCATCACCGAACTCCTTCACCCACTCTGCCCAACCCACCCACTCCCAGGGTGTAGCATACTTCAGGGAGGCCATGACGACCTTGTCGTTCTCGTTCTTGACAAAGCGCGGGTCGTCCACCAGCTCCTTGTAGCTGGGCAGGTCGCCGCCGATATCGCTCCACACGAGTTGCGCCGGCTTATTGGTGCAGAAGTACGCCCACTTCCAGGCCGTCTGAAGATCAGACACCCATTTGCCCACCACCCACATCCAGTGCGAACCTGCCGTATAGAGGGGCTGTCCGGGCTGGCGTGTGGGGAAGGGGACGATGGTATAGGCCAGATCGGGCGCCTGAAGCTTCAAAGTGCCCCTGCTCACAGGATGACCGATCTCCATGCCAGCCTTGCCGAGGACGAAGCGGTTCTGGCCGGTCATGAACGCGCTGTCATCGGTCTCGGCCGAGAGCTTGCAGAACCACTTGAACAGCTCAAGAATCTCGGGGTGCTTCGGCCAGACGAGCTTATTCGTGTTGGGGTCGACCCAAGCGGTGCCGTTCTTCTCGCGCTGCAGGAACTGCTGATACAGAATCGTCTGGAAGGCGCTGTAGTACCCCGTGTTGCAGCCGATCTGATCGGTTTGGCCGCCCTTCTTCTTGGTAAGCTTGACCGCCTGCTCATACATGTCGTTCAAGTCCTTGAAGGGAGCCTTCGGGTCCAGGCCGGCTTCCTGGTAGAGCTTGTCGTTGCGGTAGATCAAAAGCGTCTGTACATCCAACGGCAGGCCGTAGTAGTCGTTGCCCTTCTTGCCGCGCTGCAGCGTCCAGGGGAGGAAGCGCTCTTCGATATCCTTGGATGTCACGACCAGGTTGCTCACCGGCAGCAGATTGCCGCCGGCCACGTACTCCTCCACCAGCCCCATAGGGATCTGGAACACATCCGGGGCCGACCCCTTGCCCGCCGCAATGGCCGACGCGAGCTTGCCCCAGTAGTCAGCCCAGGGGATAGACTGGAAGTCGATCTTGACGTTCTTGTTCTCGTCTTCGAAGCGAGCCTTGAACTGCTCGACGGTTTGTGCGCGACTGGCGGAGTGATGCTGCCAGTGGGCCAGCTTGATCTCCTTGGCAGCCGGTGCAGCGCCCGGCTGCGCCGGGGCAGCTGGGGCGGCCGTGCATGCGGCGATCATGGTCACTGCGGCGCTGGCTCCCGCCAGCTTGAGGAGTTCACGACGTGACAGGGTACGCACGCTTGGCTTGTTCATGGCCTTCCTCCTGGAGTCAAAGAACGGATCAGAAACGCCTATGACGATGGTGTGAGCTGTGGGTGCGCAGTTCACCTCCTTGAGCTGCCATCTGCAGGATGGCGCTACTCCCGATACGATACCGCTCTGACCGTGCCCCTGCGAAGAACCAGAGAACGACGAAGAGATAGCCGCAGATCTCGGGGACAGACGCCCGGCTGCTCCCAGGGGAACAGTGCACAGGCGTCGCGACGCCGGCGCACCCCTTCTGACCTGCAACCACGAGACGGCATTATATCCATGATCGTGCGCGAACGCAATTACGCGAAACGCGGGTCGGTCGCGGCGCTCGATTAGGGCATCGCGAACCACCGCATCAGCTGTTGCGCCACCAGCTCGTGCCCGCGCCGGTTGGGATGGTTGCTCCACGAAAGCAGATCGGTGACATCGCCACCTGCGGCCACGTAGCCCTGGAAGGCCGCGTAGCTATCAACCAGTCCCACTTCGTATTCCGCCGCCAGGCGGCGGATCTGCTCGGCGTGCTCCGCCAGGTTGCGCCAGGCCTCTCCGGTCGGGTCGAGCCGCCCGCTGTTGTCCCAGGTCGGCGTCAACAGCAGCAGCCTGGCGCCGCTCGCCAGGCCGGCCTCGACCATGCGCCGCCAGGCAGACTCGGCCGCCGCCAGCCCCAGACGGCGGTCGTTGAGACCATAGTCGATCGTCACCACGTCGGGCCGGTGGCCCAGCACCTCGGCCGCGAAGCGGACCGCCCCGGCCGGAGAGCTCTCTCCGCCAATGGCCGTGACGATGACGTTGATCACCGCGAAGGGGAAGCGGTCCTTCAGCTCCCGATGCAGTAGAGCGGGATAGGCGCTGAAGGTGTCCGCCATCGGGGTGGCGAAATATCCCGCCGGTACGCTGTGCCCATGGCAGACGATGTTGACGGTGCGGTTGTACGGCCACTGGGCCAGCAACAGCTCGATCACCGGCCGTAGATAGGAGTTGCGTTCAGGCGCCGCCATGTCACATCCCCACTACCGACTTGAGCTGTTCCGCCTCGGCCAACGACGCAACCATGATGTACAGGTAGAGCCCGCGAGGGTCAAGCGCATCCACCAACCGGCGCAGCTCATCCGGAGTGAAAGAGCCGCGCACGAGCAGCGGCCGGCCTGCCGCCTGGATCCTGCGGAACGCCGGGATCATGCCGGCGATGTCCGGGCCACCCGAGTGCAGCTCGTAGTTCACCTGGAAGGCTCGAATCTCCTCGACCTCGAGAAAGAGATCGTAGAGGAACATCGAGTTCGTGTGCAGGTGGATGAAGGTGTTGGCGAAGCGCTGCGCCACCTTACGATCCACCGGCTGCAGGAGCGCCTTGTACAGCCGCGGGGAGAAGACGCCCGATGCATCCTCTTGCAGACGGACGATCGGTCCGGGCGCCCAGAGCTGGTACTGCGCGTCGTAGTAGCCGCCGTGATATAGCGGGATTTCACGCCAAGCCGCTTCCGTGACCTGACAGAACACTTCGCCGCTGCGCTCGAGCAGCCGCGCCGTCTGCTCCGGAGATTCGACCAGGTCGATCACATTCTGCGTGTGGCCGCGCAGCAGCGCCGCGATGTCTGACGGGCCGATCAATGTGCCGTGACTCACCGGGTAACGACCCGCCGACCGGCGCACCAAACTGCGGATGAAATCGATGTAGACTCGGAACCAGGGGTTCGTGGTATCGAGGTGCAGATCGGCCAGCCTATTCCACGGCAGAGTGCGTTCCACGCCAAGGATCGTGCCCGGCAGGATGCGCAGCGATGCGCCGAGCATGCCGTCGAGCCACGGCACCGCCTGCGAAGGGGATGCCCCGCGCAGGATATCGTCCCCCATCGCCTCGCCCTCGGCCAACAGCCGCTCCTGGTCGTCGAGGAACGCCTCCGGCGCGATCATCTCGGGAGTGAGGAACTCGAGATCCTGCCACGCCGCGCTGGCCGCGAACTCCTGGAGCGGGAACCAGCTCTTGATTGAGAGGCCGACCAGTGGCCGCTTGGCCGGGCTCCGGTTCCAGAATGCCCGGTAACCCGCGATCTTGGCCGGATCATTACCGAATGGCGCCGTTGCAGCAGGTGAAGACACGAAACCTCCCGATCTCGTCCAGTACGGACGGCCCGGCCCGGGCAGACCAACGCGGCTGCCCCGGCCGCGACCACGCGTGCTTCTCTGCCGCCCGGATCGCCAGCCGCGTCCAGACGTGCAGTCGATCGCGATTACCAGACAGCGTCTTGAGGTCGCGCAGCACGACCTGCGCGTCGCGGCCGCGGAGCCGGCTCAGGCCTGCCTCCAGGCCACGGCGCAACGCCTTTCCGTGCGCGTTGGGAGATCACGCCGCCCCGTCAGTTCACCGTCTGAATCGGGCGCTAGATCTTGTTGTCTCCCGCCCAATCCTGGCCGCCGTGCAGCTGCGGGTAGTAGCTGGCCCGATGGAACTCGGGCGCGGCGTCAAAGACCAGCTCGAACACGGCGACTCCGGCATGAAGGTCCGGCGAGCTCTTGGGCAAGTTCTTGAGCAGGATGCGGTGCCCGCGCTGCTCAAAGGAGACCGGCGATCCATCCTTGACGAGCCGGATCGCCTTCACCGGCGACACGAAGCCGCCCAGAGCCATCTCGCCTCCCGTGGGCCAAATCCAGTTCCAAATGTAGACATTGGCGCCATCGAAGGAGGCGGCGCAGACCCCGTTGGCGTTGCCGTAGCTGGACTTCGGCTTGACGCCATAGACGGCCTTGCCGTTTTCCGCCAGCCACTTCCCCACGGTTGTCAGCGGCGCCACGGCCTCGGCCGGGACCGAGCCGTCGGGCGTCGGGCCGATGTTCAGGAGCAGGTTGCCGCCTCCGGCCGTCACGGTGTTCAGCATCTTAATGATTCGCTGCGCGTTGTAGCTGTACGGGATGGCCTGCGCGGAATCCACGTAGCCCCAACTGATGCCGTTGAAGGTCATGCAGGCTTCCCAATCGCGATCCATCGCCGTGAGATGCTCTTCCGGGGTGCCGAAATCCTCATCCAGTCGGCTTCTGTTGTTGATGATGATGTGCGGTTGCAGCTCGCGCACCATCTGGTTCAATTCCAACGAGTCCCAACCTTCCCAACTCTCCATCGGTCGGGCGACATCGAACCACATGATGTCGATCTTGCCGTATTGGGTCAGCAGCTCGCGATTCAGCGCCTTGATATACGCGTTGAACCGCAGCCGCGCCTGGGTGTCGAACGCGCAACGCCAGCCATCCGGGTGATGCCAATCCATCAGCGAGGAGTAGAAACCGATCTTGAGGTCGTATTCCCGACAGGCCGCTACGAATTCGGCCACGATATCGCGCTTCGGGCCGTAGTTCACCGAGTTATAGGGATTGGCTTTGGAGTCCCACAGGCTGAAGCCTTCGTGGTGACGTGTGGTCAACACCATGTACTTCATGCCGGCGGCCTTCGCCAGCTTCGCCCACTCGCGCGGCGCGCCTGGTTTCGGCATGAACTGGCTCGCCAGTTTCTCATACTCCGGGATGGGAATGTTCTCCAGCGACATCACCCATTCATTGCGGCCAACCAGCGCGTACAGGCCGTAGTGGACGAACATCCCGAAGCGGGCTTCGCGCCACCACCCCATCCGGTCAGGTCGCGTGCTGGAGATCCACTTTTCGTATTCAGGTTTGCTGAGCAGCTTGGACATAGAGAGGGTCCTTTCCCTGTGAGATGCACCTCGTTGCAGCGCGCCGAGGGATTCCGAAGGCTGTGCATGCGGCATTATCGCACCATCGGGCGCGCCGGACAAACCGCGGCGCGGCGCGTATCAGGCGCAATGCACCTGGCCGTGCAGATCGCGGCCTTGCGCCCGGGCTGCCTCCGCCGCCTCCCGCGTCAGGTTCAGCAGCTTGATGCCTTTATCCACCGTGTGGCGATAGATCTTCTCCATATCGTTGAGATGAGGCTGTGACAGATTGATGGCATACAGCCCGCGCAGCTCCGTCATGGCTGGAATGTAGTGGTCACCTTTGCCGCAAAAGTGGATCGCACCCCCACCGAACGCGTCCAACAAGCGCTGGTCATAGGGCCCGATGAATTCGCGGAACATCTGCTGGGAGAAGTTCATCGCCGAGTCGTCGCGCAGCATAATCTTGCCCTTGTGGTAAAGGCCCCAGTGGGCGTTGCCTTCGGGTCGGAACGGCACGATCTGCTCCCACGCGCGCAGGAACGCGATATAGGTTGCCACGGCGAGATCGAGGAGGTCCCTCACCAACGCGGGATCATCCAGCGCGGCATAGAAGATCGTGCTGCCCCAGACGACTTCGCAGATATCCATCGGCCCCTGCATGTCGGGATGGTAGATGAACACATGCTGACCGATCTTGGGATACGCCTGGCCTATCTCGACGAAGCGGTGGCCCATCTCCATAACCCGGCCGCCGTAGCCTGTGTTCAGGTCCGGCACGCCGGCGTCGATCAGGCGGCGGATCGCGGCCCTATCGTTCAGCGGCCGTGAGGTGGGCAACGTCTCCAGCTCCTCGTCCATCACGAACACCTCGACCCCAAACAGCAATGGCGCGATCGACGAGCCGTAATTGCAGCGCACATTCAGCATCGCGCCGCTGCCGTCGGCCAGCGTCTTCGAGCAGCCGCTGAACTGCTGGAGCGCCATGCTGTCGAAGTCACTCAGGGCGGCGTTGATGGAGACGTGCGGCCATTCGACTCCAGGCGCACTGGGCCGACTGCGCCGCGGGGAGAAGATGTCTCCACGAAACCGGTTCTCGGAGAAGTCACGCCACGCCCGGAGGACGGCGTCTTCATCTTCTGGATCAATACGGGCTTCCAGGTCGTCGAGACATCGCTTGAGAGTGTCGTTCATGGGTCAAGCTCCTCGGAAGCAGCGAGAGCCATTCTGCGGTCCGCAGTGATGGATCGATGCCTGTCGGCTCGCAGCATCGGCACGGGGCGCTCATGGCGCTCCCAGGTGCACGGGGATTCCCTTCTTGTGCTGGCCCCTGGCGAGCGCCTGCACAGGCTATTGCCACCAAGCCGCCGCGCAAGCGCCAGCGGAGCGGCTCAGCCATGCAATCTGATCACTTCAGCGACGCCTTGCTGCGGCTCTCCTGGAGCTCGACGCGCGGGGCGCGATGTTCGAGGAGCGCCAACGACAGCTCGATGACCTCCTCGACCTCGTAGGGGGTCATCACGCCGACGCACACCATGTCGATCGGCCGCAAGGTCGCCCAGGAGAACGCCAGCCCGACCAACGGCGGGAGCCGGCCGGCCGCCAACGGCTTGATCGTGATCATCGGCTTCTTGGCGTTCCAGATCATGCGCTGCACCCAGTCCACCTCGATCTGCATCAGGAAGCCGGCCGCATTGTAGATCTGGATGTAGGTCGCGACGTCCAGGCCCGTGTTGTCGGCATAGATCGGCGTTTCGGGCATGTGCGTCGAGAGCCCCGGCGTCATCCCACGTGCCCGGATCGCGGCCAGGATCGGCTCGATGCCTGCCAGTGAGCGGGTGCGCCGATTGACGAATGCATCGGTGGTCGCCTGGTGCGGCATGCAGAGGCTCACGCCGAGTGCGGCATACTCGTCGGCGATGCGCTCGATCTCGCCTAGACTGGCCGCGTCGCCGGCGGTCGGGAAGGTCGGGATCGAGATGAGCGTGCACTTGCGGCCCGTGCGCTGCTGCGCCTCGGCGACTCCCTCGATCAGCTTCGGCTCAGGACGCATTCCGTAGAGCGTATCGACGCCTGCTTTCATGGCGACCTCAAGGATGTCGGCCACGCGCTTGGCGTCTACTGCCTCCCGAATCATCCGGTCTTGGGCTTTGCTCGTGTGCGAAAAGCCCAGGAACCAGTTGGTTCCAATCATCAGCCGGGATACGGACAGGTTCTCGATCTGGGTTCGTGGAAACATCGGCTAGACTCCGTTGATGTATGATCCCGGCGCGCGATAAGCGCGCACGGTGAACGCCCAATCCACCGGCGTCAAGAAGGTGAGCAGCACGCGCACGTGGTTCGGCGCGGGTTCGGACTCGCGCATCTGCCACATGCTGTGTGCGGCAGCGCCCGGACCGATCTCGATGACATCGTTGCCGTAGCGCATGGCGGCGTGGCCCTGTTTGAGGAAGATCGTCTGCCCGGCGACCGGTCGCAGGCGAGTGTCGGCCGTCTCCCAGATGCCTCCGGGCGGAAAATCGAGCGCAATCTGGGCTGCAACCCGATCCAGCCCGTCAAGGGTCCGATAGCGGAGATCGAAGCCTGCGGCCTGCGCGTCGCCCGCCTCCTGCACCTCCAGGACGCTGTAAAGCGGCGGGAGCCAGCGCAGCGCACGCTCGTGCATCGTCTCCGACCAGCGGGCCGGCGGCACGGGGCGGCCAAGAGGCTGTTCGTAGCCGGGACGTCTCGGCCGGCGGCGGCCCTCCGACCACAGCACGACGCGACCGCCCTTGACCTCGAGCCGGTCACCGATGAAGCGGCCGCAGTCGCCCCCGAAATACGTTGCGCTGATCTTCAGACTGGTCAATTCGGCCGCGCCGAATGTCAGCGAAACGAGCCGGGTGGCATCGCGAAAGAACGATGCACTGAGCTGGCCCCGGCGCACGCGAAACACCCCATTGTGCCCCAGGTGCAGCGTGTAGTCGTCCGGCAGGGGCACATCGACCGGCGGGGGGTCACCGTACTTGAGCAGCGGATAACAGAGCCATTCGAGATGTCCGGCCGGCGCGGCCGCTTGCTCCCACAGCCATTGTGCGGCGCGAGCAAAGACCGGATTGGGACGCAGGCCGTGGTGCAGCAGGTAACACGACGCCAGTCCGAGGGCAACCTCGCGGGTGCCGTAGTCCTGCCGACGCGAGAGGCCTGTTTCGGCTGTGCCGTCGGCGTGCAGCAGCCGCAGATCGAGCGCCAGATTCCGCTCGACGGCCTCGAGAGCAACGGGCCACCCGTAATTCTCCGCGATCAACAACAGCGAGCGGTCATTCACGGCATCGTACACGCCGACACTGCGCTCGATGAAGAACCCTTCTTCGTCCAGATCAATCCCTTCGGCCAGATAGGCTTCCACCGCCTGCCGGACGTCCAGATCGGGAAAGAGCCTGGCAGCCTGGCTCAGGGCCGCGGCAATGACCCATCGGTGGTTCGGCGTGTGAAAGCCGCCTTGCGCCATCCCCGGCACGGCGCGCCGGATGAACTGCTCGATCTTGTCCAGGAGGCTCAGCCAGTTGGGATCATCGTCGGCCCGCAGCCTCGACAGCTCGACCACCGTGCAGAGCTGCTGGACCGTGAAACCGGTGTCCGGCGACGAGTCGTAGTTGACGGTGATCAGGTCAAGCAGGCCGCTGGCACGCTGGGCGCGCAACATCGCGTCGGCAGCCTGAATCGCGCGAGGGAGGAAGGCCCGCGCCTTCGCCATTCGCAGGGAATCCCCCACGATCCGTGCGCCGAGCAGCCGATACGCACATCCGGCGACGAACCCGGCTGCCAGCTGGCCCCACGGCATCCCATACTCGGGCGAGACCAGCGCCCCGCATTCGGGATGGGCGGGATCGGTGATCTGCCAGGGAGCCAGTTCCTCGACCCGACGATCGAGAAAGGGCAAGATCGCCGCAAGGCTCAAGGTGGTGTCGGACATGATGCCCTCCGATCGATACGCTCACCGAGACGTCACATCGCCACGCGCAGCTCGCCGGCGCCCGCACCGGACGGCAGGGTGATCTCCAGGACGCCGGGATAGAGCTCGCGCGAATTGACCTGTACACCGTTCCACTGCGCACGATATGGGCCGCCGGCTGCCATTGCGGCAATCACCTGTCGCGGGCCGCCGGACAACTCGACGGCCAGCGCACGCTGGCCGTCACCGAACTGCTGCCGGGTCACCCACGCGTCGAAGCCGCAGGTCAGCCTGCCGGGTCGATGGTACGCGCCGAACCACGAGAGGACCGGCGCCGACAGCCCACCAAAGTGATGCCACCCCGCGCCGCGGCCCGATTGGACAATGAAATGCTCGAAGCAGTTGTAGGTCGCATCCACTTCCGACTTCCACAGTTCGAGCGCCGTCTCGCCGATACGCTGCGCCAGGTCCCCGCGGCCCAGGTCGAGCAGCGACTTCCAGAAGATCCATTGGTACGGCATCCACACGGCGCCGTTCCAGTAGCCATCCGCTCTGAAATACGGCGCGCTCCGATCCACGGTCGACAGCCCGATAGGGGTCCACAGGCGCTCGGGCGAGGCCAGGCGGTCGATCAGTGCGGTTTCCTGCGCCGCATCGCAGACGCCGGCAAAGAGCGGACTGGCGCCATCCAGACCCATGTCGTAGTTTGCGCCGCTCTCATGGCGCAGGATGCCCTCCGGACGGCCCGCGGCATCGTGCATGACATAGCTGAAGTAGCCGGCCTCGCTATCCCACGCATAGCGATTGAGCGCCTCGGCCCACAGTTCGATTTCCTCCTGGTATTCCCGAACGTCGTCCGGCAGGCCCAGCGCACGCGCGGCCATCTGAAGGATCTTGGCCGAGCGGACGGCGTGCGCCGTGTTGATGACCGGCGTAACGGTCGGCTCCAGACCATGGCGATGCACATGAACCTGCGGTGGATAGTCGTCCCACCCGGCTGAGTTGTAGAAATAGTCCCATGTCTTGAGCAGCCCGGACCGCATGCGACGTGTGGTCGAGCTGCCCAACCTCCCGGCGAGAAAGCGGTGCATCTGGCGAAGCCTGGGATAGAAGTATTCCAGGAGGTCGCGATCCTGAGTGCGGTTCCACAGCTCGAGGAAGGCGTAGATCTGGATCGGCGCCGGGCTGCCGTGGTGGATGAAGGCCGCCTGTGGGTCGCCCGGTGGGGTCGTGTATGCATTCAGACAATCGATCGCCCGTTCGACGTCCAATTCCAACAGTCCCAGCGCGATGAAGCCGGAGTCCCAGGTGTAGAGGCAATCCCACCACTTGCCCGGCGTATAGTGTTGAATGTAGCGTCGCCGAGTGTAGACTGGATAGACCACATTGGTCAGCAAAGTGGCTGCCAGGCGCTGCTGGCTGGCGAGGTAAGGACGGCCCGCGGGCGAGATGGTGGGTAGAAAACCTGCATTTGTCAGCGCGCGTCCTGATTCATCTGGCCCGGCAGTGAGCGCGTGGGAAGCCAACTGTCTTGCCACCTCCTCCCGGCTGCTCCCCGAGCACACCAACGCACGCAACGTCCGCTGCGCACGGGCAGGGACGGGAATCGGCCGGATGAACACATCGGTGAAATGGCCCTCGCCGGAGCCGCGCAGTTGCTTCTGGACGTGCTCGTGGACGAAGTAGCGGAGCGTGCGATCCAACTCATCCGAGAATATCTGGCGCACCTCTGAGGTCTCGCCGGCCCAGGCCAGACCGTACCACGCCGGAATGTCGGGATACTTGAGTATGAGCGTGCTGGGCTGCGGCCCGTTCTCTATCTCTGGAACAGGCTGCCACGTCACAGGCGCAAACCGCACAGCATCGGCAAGGGCTGAAGGGACCAACGCGAACCCATCCAGCTCGATCGGCCCGGCGCCCAGCGAAGTCAGCCGCAGCACGATCGGGCCTGCAGGGAGATCGCCCAGCGGGACAGGTTGCTGAGATAGTTCACGGCAGGCTGGCAGGTGCAACCGGCCCCCAGCTGTCCCCTCCATCTTGAACGCCGCCGCGCCTGTCGATGCGCGATAGCGCACCTGTAGGACGGCATCGGTCAGGGGCCGTGGCAGCCTGGCAGTCAGTGCAATCCAATCGCCGGCGTCCGCCCCAAACCCCATGCCGACTGCGGCGCCGCCCACGAAGTCGTGCCCCCGCACCTCGGCGCGCCGCCACCCCTCGTAGACCAGGTTATCCGTAGGCCTGGAGACGGCGAAGCCCAGGTCATCGTAGTCGATGGCATCGAGCCACAGCGCGTTTTGCGGCAGCAACGCCCGGCTGGGCCGGATCGGCTCGTCCGAATAGGGACGCACCGGCGGGAAATTCATGTAGGCCATCAGGTGGAGGACCAGGTTCTGATCCAGGTCGGTGTTGTTGACGAAGTCGCAGCGGATCAACCTGGCTTCATCGCCGAGCGCGGCAAATGCGACATCGCCGTATACCTGATCCTTCCACTCGAGCTCGTAACGGTAGGCGTAGAAGCTCAGATCGGGCGCCGCCGTCCAAGGATGATAGCCCGACTCCCACTTGGCGTTCGGCACCAGGACCTGGCGACGGTAGAAGCCGGGAAGCACTGCGAGGTCGAAGCGATGGCCCGACCTGACATCGGGGATGTGTGAGACGCCGGCGTATTTCTTGGTGTACGGCCCCCAGGCCGGCAGGCGAAGATCGTGTGAGCCGGATAATTGCTTCGGATCGATCACGGGCTGTCCCTCTGCTGTTCGGACCCTCCGATCCAGGTGAGCGAGCCGATCGGATGTCATCGTTAAGGACGCCGGCAGGCGCTCAGCTTACGCCTGCGTGCACACTGATCTCGAGCGCATATTCGCGCGCTTCACCGGGAGCCAGCTCAACCAGCGTCCCGCGCGCTCGTGCTGAGGCGCGTCCCTCCGGAACGCAGTTGCCCGGCTCAATGCCCAGCACATACGCGCCGACCCCCATCTGTTTCCATTCCACCAACCATGGCAGCTCGCGCTCGCGGTAGCGCACCTGCAAGGCCAGCCCCAGGTCAGGGTTGACCAGCCGCGCCGCCGCGAAGCCCGCTGCGTCGGCAACGACCCGGTGATAGAAAACCTGTTCCGCGTAGCCGGGAGTTGGTCTCTCAAAGCGATTATGTCGAGCAAGGCCCGCCGCGGCGACTGCGTCGCTCGGCTGGACGGAGGACGCAACATCGAGGCGACTTGCCGCGCTCAACATTGGAAACCCAGGGTTGATGTGATAGAGCATCATGTGCGGGGCCGGTGCGTCGCCCTGGTTTTCAACCCGGTCTTCGATCATGAGCCAGGGTGCTCCCAACCGGCACGTGATCGTGCGCGTGAGCAACAAGTTGTGACCGAAGAGACTCGCCTCCCGCACCTGTCCCTGCGCCCAGAAGAGATAGTCGTCCCCTTCCCAGTGCTCGTTGCATGAGCGCAGCCGCGCCGGAATATGCGAAATACGGCCGTGCACCCCAAGAGCCTCGCCCAGGTCGACGTTCGGCACACCCACCTGGGTCAGGCCACAGGTAGTCAGGAGGCCGCCGTGGAAGGTGCGCAGGAAACCGCTGCCCTCCGGTTCGTGAAACGCCGGCGCAACCGGACCGACCGGTGCAAGCCAGGCCAGCGGGATCCCGCGATACTCTGCCTGCCCGATGTCCATGCCGCGATCGAGCAAGACGGTGAAACTCAAACCTTCTCCGCTGCGGAAGTCGGCGACGCGCACGCCGCGACCGGGGCCGTCCGAAAGTTCAGCAAGACGGATGCCACATAGCTGGTTGATGTCGCCGACATGCGCCAGAAGCTCCGATCGGCCCCAGGTGCGCCCGTAGAGCTGCGCCATAGTCCCTCCTTGCGCGCCTTCCCTTCGCATGCTCCAGATTTGCTGCGTGCACGCCGCCAGGCAGTCTCACCGCCTGTCCGGACGCAGTCTCCTGGCCCACGGAACGGGCCATTCGCCCATTATACCACGCATTCCGGCCGACCGTGAAGCGCCCGAAACACACCGGCAACCACTCACCATCCGCTCTGCGGGATCCGGGCCAGCGGTGTGCCCCAGCCATGTAACCCCCGGCAGGATGCCCGCATCAAAGTGGATCGATAATCTGGCAAGCAAAGCTCCGCAACATAACGTTGAGAGCGAGGGAGGCGCATATGGCCGCAGCGGGAGCTGCATTAGAGGTATCGGAATCCACCTTCGAGCGTGAGGTGATCCAGGGATCGCGTCAGAGACCGGTGATCGTGGACTTCTGGGCGCCATGGTGCGGGCCATGTCGCATGCTTGGCCCGGTGCTGGAGAAGCTGGCCAAGGAGGCCAATGGCGCCTGGGCATTGGTCAAGGTGAACACGGATCAGAACCAGGCGCTCGCGATGCGCTACGGCATCCAGGGCATCCCCGCAGTGAAAGCATTTCGCGACGGAGCCGTCGTGGCCGAGTTCGTCGGAGCTCTGCCGGAGCCCCAGGTGCGCCAGTTCGTGCAGAAGCTGGCAGCCACGAAGGGCGACCCGGCCGAGCCGGCGGGGGTTGCCCTGCTGGCCGCGCACCGCTGGTCGGAAGCTGAGGCGGCTTTCCGCCGCGCGATGGACCATGGCGACAACGCCGGCGACGGGCTCGGCCTGGCCAGGGCGCTCATCGCCCAAGGGAAGGGATCGGAGGCCGAACAGGCGCTGGATGCCGCGAAGAGCGATGCAGAAGGCGTCGCGGGGGATCGACTTCGGGCGACAGCGCGTTGGCTGATCTGGTCTCGCAGCGAAGTGGACGACGCCGGCGCGACGAACGCCGATGCGCTCTTCAGGCGCGCGGGTCGGGCGGCGACGGCGGGCGACATCGAGGGAGCCCTGGCGGGACTGATCTCCGTGCTGCAGAGCGATCGCCGCTATCGCGCCGGCGAAGCCCAGAAGATCATGCTCGCTTACTTCGAGCTCCTGGGGGACAGCGACCCGCTGACTCGTGCGTATCGCAGTCGGCTGGCGTCGGTGCTGTTCTGAGGCTTCACGATGGCCGGACCCGCGATGCAATCACCGGGTCCGGCCATCCTACTCCTCCCCATCGGGATCGCCAGGCATCGCTGGAAAATCCACCCGCACCAACTCCCCGTGCAGGTTGATCACCACCCGAAAACCCATCATCCCCAACCACTGGCGCGCCTGAGGCGGAAGACCGTGCTCGAGCACTTGGTCGAGGTTGATGTTGCGCAAGGCCGAATCGACCGCCGCCTTGGCGAACAGGTCATCTTGGCCCAGCATTTGCAGCATTGCCTGCGCGGCTTCATCCCGATGCGCGGCAAGCTGCTCGCTGAACAGATGGAGCACCGCCAGGTCGATGGGCCGAGCCTCGACATGCCGGCGGAATCCGTTGTCATCGATGACGTAGAACGGAGTCGTCCCGATATAGGCGACCGAAACCGGAGCGTCATCTTCGGTCACCACCAACCCCTCAAAGAATGCCATGCGCCCCTCGAACCACAGATTGACAGCACGAGTGTAGCACGTGCCCCCGTCTGCGAGCAACTTCCTCTGCCGCCATCCCGCCCCCATTGCTCAGCGGGGAGACCACGCGGCGAAGCTCCCATCGGCGACGCGCTCCGGCAGCAGATCATCGACTACGGACTGCACCCAAATGCCGCTGCGGCCGTCCTCATCAGCTCCGGCATAGACGAATGCACGACTATCGGGCGACCACAGCGTCATACTGCGGGAGTACTGATCGACGAAGCGCAGGTAGTCGATCAGAAAAGTCGTGCTGGGCGCAAAGCGCGCGAACTCGCGGCGGTTGGCGCCGTCCCACAGATGCCACTTCAGCCAGACCTGATCGTCGTTCGCGGGCGACAAGGCCGCCCGCGGCGCCTGCGGCCCGATATCTGCCGGCAGCAGGTAGATGAGGGAACGGCTGTCAGGCGACCAGAAATACCCCAGCGCCGGATGCGCCGACACGCGCACCGATTCGCCGGTCGCAAGGTCCATGACGGCAAGAGGGCCGTACGAGGCGGCCGAGATCGGGCGGGTTGTGATGGTGTATGCAAGCTTGCGCCCATCAGGGCTGAGGCTGAAACTGAGCTGCCCGTCAAACGCCAGCACCTCCTGCTCCCGCTGGCCGTCGGGCGCCGCCAGAATCAGATGCTGTCCATCGCTGTCACGCACGGCATAGAGCAGACGCCCGCCCGGTTCGCTCCACTGCGGAGCGCCGAACGGTGCAGAGGCGCCGGGCAGCGGTGACTCGGAGCCGTCCAGCGACAGCAACACGAGGCGTTCGGCCCCAATGTGCGCGAGCAGCCGATCGGCGTCCGGCGCCCAATCGAAGTAAAAAGGCTGGCCCGCACCGAGCATCTGCGCCCGAGAGGCGTCGCCGGACAAATCGACCGTGTGCAGCGCTAGGCCCCTGTTCCGGTTGCTCAGATAGGCCAGGCGCCTGCCATCAGGGCTCCAGAAGATATAGAACGGCGGAGAAGCGTCAGCATCCGTGCGCGTTGTGCTGCCACCATCAATACGCGCAGTGCGAAGCGCAGCGCTGATGCCTGCCTGCCGGTCAATGATCTCGGTCCAGGCCACGCGCTCACCCGTCGGCGACCAGGTGGGTTGGCGGTACAATCTTTCGGCCGAAGCATCTTCAGTCAGACTGCGCCGGTCGCTGCCGTCCGCGAGGAGCGTGACGACATTCCCGTCGTCTCCGAGCACCACAATGCGACCAGAAGCGACCGGGGTTGTCGCGCGCGACAAGGGGGTGGCTGCGCTATCGGCCCGCTGCGGGAGAGCCGGCGCCTGCTGCATGGCGGGCGCCTGCTGCATGGCGCCCGTCGCTTCCAGGGCGCGCCGCACAACCTGTATCCCGGCATAGCTGCCGCCAAGGACAAGGAGACAAATCGCGACGGACAAACCGACGGCCGCCACTGCCCATTTGGCTACTGGCCCGTGCATCCCGCTCCTCCACCATTGTAATAACTTGATTCTATTCGAGTTCAGCAAGGCATGCAGTGGGCCAGCGCCCTATCCAGGCGTGTGGGCTGCTGGATGGCACGTCAAGCGAAGGGGAAAGCCCAGCGGCCGGGACCGTGCCGGGCGTCGTAGCTGCGCAGGGCGCTGCGCATGTCAAGTGACACCTCAGGCGGTTGGTCGCGTATCCACCAGGTGAAATCTGAAATCCACGGTAGGCCGCTCAACACCGAGCGACGGAACATCTCAGCCATCACTCCCCCCTCCTCGAGCATGCCGGACGCTAGATACCCGGCATCCACAAGGTCCAGGTCGTAGGCCACGCGGTGGATTTGAGGCCGCCAGTGATCGGCTTCGGCATGTAGAAAGGCGTAGCTGGCCCGTGGGTCTCCATCATAACACGCCGCCACGGATCCGGTGTTAATCACCAACCAGCGGTCCACGCGTCTGATCATCGGAACGTGCGTGTGGCCTCCGGCCACGGTGGCTTCGCTGACTGGGGCAAGTCGCCGGGCCGCCCAGCCCTCGGGCGAGTCGGGTCGCAGGCCCACGAAGAAGCTGCCGGGTATGCCGTGCAGCAGACGCAGCGGCGGTGCGCCCACAAGCCGGAGCGACATCTCCTGCGGCAGTTGCGCCAGCAACGCAAGATGGCTTGGAGACAGCTGTGCGCGCGTCCACCACAACGCGGCATAGCGTCGCCGGTCTGCGTATCTCTGCTCCATGCGCGGGGTGTCGAGCTGCAGCACGGCGTCGTCATGGTTGCCCAGGAGCATGGTCCAGCCGAACTCTGCAACGCGATCCAGCACCCGATCCGACCATGGACATCCGTTGACCATGTCGCCCAAGACAAAAACGGCATCGGGCGAATGCGCGCGAATATCCGCAGCGACCGCGTCGAGCGCCGGCAGATTTCCATGGATATCCGAAAGCAAGGCAACGCTTACCATGCCGGCCAGCCGGACATGGTGGCCATCGGGGAGAACGCGCGAAATGCCAAAGAACTAGCCTGCCAGAAACGCTATTGCTCGCGCTGCCACGTGGGCGCCCAAAGCTTGAAGAAGGCGCGCATGCGATAGTTCGCGATAAAACGATAGGATGGCCCCGTGATCAACATGCGTTCCTCCACGAAGCCGCTCTCGACCAGCGCGCCGAGATGTGTGATGGCGTCGCTGGCGGAAAGCGCGAGCTCGGAGGCAATAGCCGCGTGCGACGACCAACCTGTATTCTCAGCCATAAACGCTGCAACCGACCAGGTCAAAGCATGCGTGGCATGGCGTTGCAGGAATCGCGCCAGGTCAGGATGGGCCTCGTCCCGAGGAGGAGCAAAGAGACCGTCTGGCAGGTAGCTCGGTTCGCCCTGAGCGAGGTACATGATCATTGATGACAATGCCTTCTGCTGGATCGACGATGAGTGGGAATCCAGCCACAAGAGACAATGATCTGCTATTTACAGGTGTGTTACTTTTAGCATACCACATATCGGCGGAATAGTCAAGAAATAAAAGCTGCATTCTTAACGTCAGATTAGGGCGCTTGAGGCGCGAAATATCCCTCGGCAAACCACCGGGGCGCACGAACGGAGATCAAGGGGGGATCGAGACGAAAAAAGAGAGGCGGGTTCGCCCCTGGTGCGATTGCCGCCTCTCCTGCAATAGGGTGTCAGGCCGTACGAATCATCCGCTTGCGGCGGCTTTGCCTGTCGCCAGACCGCCACTCCTGCGCATCATGAGGGTGCGGCGGATCGACTCGAAGTCGAGGAGACCCGCAAAGCAGCCCTGGATGAACACCGCAACGGTGGTTGCCCCCGCCTCCACCATGTCGCGTCGCGCCATATCCAGCGATGCTTCGCCGCGCATGACCAGCGAGGGCTGCTCGACAAACGACTGCAACTCGCCTCGCACGCCGGCTGCCCATTGCCGTTGCATCCCTGCGCGGGTGACGATCCCCAGGAAAGAGCCGTCGTGGTCGAGGACCGCCAGTGCAGCATACGGCGATCGTGCCAGCCGCTCGAAGGCCAGATGCGCGGGCAGATCGGAGGAAAGGGTCGGAGCGGTGGCATCGACGGCCTCCGCCACGGTCACGCCTCGCAGCATCTCGCGAGCCGTGGCCTCCTGGCCCTCCGCGCCGGCGCCGAGAAAGACAAAGAAGGCAATCAGCGCCAGGCTGATATTACCGCTCAGCAGCCCCACGACCCCAAAGAGAAGCGCGAAGATCTTGCCCACCGTGGCCGCCAGACGGGTCGCTGACCCTCCGGGTAGCTTCATGGCAAGGAGCGCCCGCAACACGCGGCCGCCATCCAGCGGGAACGCAGGCAGCATGTTGAAGAGCAGCAGCGTCAGGTTCGTCGTAAACAGGAATGCGATCAGATTCACTAGGCCAGGGGTAGTGGTCGATGGCAGACGCATCGCCCCCTCCTGCGCCGCCTGAGACGCGAGGCCGACGCCCAACAGAGGCAACAGCGCAAGCGCCGCAACCAGGTTGACGGCAGGCCCTGCCAGTGCAACCACCAACTCCTGCGAGGGTTTTTCCGGCATCCGGCTCAAGCGCGCCAAACCGCCGATGGGCAGCAGGACGATGTCATGCACCGAGATTCCGTAACGCTGCGCCGCAACCGCATGCCCCAGCTCATGCAGTAAGACGAAGGCAAACACTGTCAGCATCAAGAAACTGCCGTACAGGGCGCTTGAAAGGCCCGCGCTGCCCCAGATTGTGGCGCCCCAGAACAGCACGAGCAGGAAGGTGATGTGCACCTTGATATCGATCCCGCGGATCGTGAGCAACTTCCAAGACCATTTCATCGTCTATACTCCTCTCCTTTGCTCGTCCTATACACGCTTGACTGTTTATACGCCCGATTTCATCCCGCCTGCAGTAGGCCGGATTCCGAATCAGGTCGAGATTAAACACACATTGTACAAACATGTATCGGCAGGGTGCAGCGCGCCGAGCCGCCGGAAAACCTGCGTCGCGGATGCGTTGCCCGCGGCGCTCCCACGCGTTTCGCTACTTGACAAGCATCCCGGCCCGCTTTAGACTGAGAACAGGATCACATCATGAGAATCGAGTACCGCCGTCGAGTCGACTTCGAACGTTCGTTGCCAGCGGGCGGCAGCGCCGCTGCCGTGGGGCTGCTCGTGCTGTTGAGCCTGCTCGCCCTCCTGGCTGCGTGCAGCCGGCCCGCGCCAGCGCTTCCGACGCCGGCGGCGCAGACTTCTGCAGGATCCGAGGTGTTGCCCGAATCGAACGCTTCGCAGGTGATTAGGCCCGAGACAGGGGGCCGAATCGCACTCAGGGACGGGGCCGAGGTTTCGATACCGCGCGATGCGGTCGCCACCACCGGCGTTGCGGGGCTCAGCGCGGCGAGATCGGCTCCCTACGTGCCCGTGCCGCGCAGCCTGATCGGTCGGCCCTATGAGTTTCGCCTGGACGGCGACCTGACAGGAGTCGCGCGCGTTCGCCTGCCTCTCCCGCCGGCGATTACACCGGACCAGTATGATCTCGGCGCCTTCAAATGGAACGGGGAGGCCTGGGAACGAATCTTTGCGCGCTGGAACCGCAACGCGCTGGAGTTCGGAGCCACCGAGGCAAGCGGCATTTTTGCTGTGCAAGGCCAATGGCGCAACGCTGACGCCGACGTGGCGTTGGCCACGTCCGCCGCCCAGCCTGGCCGACCCAGCATCCCCATCACTGTGACCGGGCAGTACCGCTATGCTTCCTTGCCCATCCTGCAAGCCGAGTTTGTGCCAGCGCAGTTGGCGCTCAAGCTGGACACGTCCGGCGGCACGGGGCAGATCACTGGCGACGACTCCCTCGATAAGACTCTCAGAACAGCGACCCTCTGGTTCAAGCCCGATCCGGCGCAGCCGCAAGGTGCGATTGACTTTGCGCATACGTTCGAGATCGCGCCAAGTGACCTGGATATCCAGCCGGGCGGCGCCAGCTACATTTATGCGGTGCTGACGGTCGACGACAGCCCTGCGCCGACCCGCAGGATGAGCACAGCCGCCGAGTATCTGCAGGTGGTGCCAATCTGGGTGGAAGGCTCCGAAGTGGTGCGGTCGGCCCTGCCCAGCGAACCTCCGCCCGGTCTGCGCTGGCACGTTATTTACAACGGACAGACTATGGCGCAGCGTCCGGCCTCTGGGCTCACCCTGCCCTTGTCCGACTTCCTATCGGCCGCGGGACTGGGCGAGTACCGCGTTCGGCTGGAAACGGACGTCCATGGCCGCCCCCAACTGGTCAGCAACGAGGTGCAAATCGTGTTGGCTGCGCCGGGCACCGTTACGCCCACCCCGACAAGCACCCCCCCCCTGCCGGCGCCGACCGCCGGCGGCGGACCGCAGATCAGCACGCCAACAGTGGGCGCGCCGCCGCCCGCGACACCCACTCGGCGCACACCCCCCGGAGGCGGCGCGCCCACCGCGACCGCGACACCCGTAGCCGCATTGACTCCCACACCGACCGCCACTGCGACGCGTCCCGGCTGGGCCAGCGTGTTCTGGGCCGACCAGTACGTTGTCGCTCCCGGCGGATGCACAACGCTGCATTGGAATATCCAGAACGTCACGGCCGTCTATCTGAACGGCGAGGCGGTCACGGGCAACGGCACGCGGCAGGTATGTCTGAGCCAGACAACGCCGTATCAGTTGAGCATCACCGCCCCGCGCGGCAATCAGAACTACTATCTGACGATCGCGGTACAGGAGGGGGGGCAGGCAGCAGTCGTCTTTTTCGCCGATGCGAATACGATCGTTTCGGGACAATGCACGGTGCTACACTGGGAGACCAGCGACGTCAAGGCGGTGTTCCTGGACGACGCCGGTGTAGCGGGAGTGGCGACGAAGGAGGTCTGTCCGACCGAAACTACGACGTACACGCTGCGGGTTGAGCGCGCCGGGAGCACGCCGGTCACGAAAAGTGTCACGGTGAAGGTGCTGCCGGCTGACGAGATCGTCATGCGTTTCTGGGCCGACCAGTATACGCTCGCGTCTGGCAGTTGCACCAACCTGCATTGGCACGTCGAGAACGTGAAAGCGGTCTACCTGGCGTTGCCGACGGGTGAGCAAGGAGTCGCAGGCGAGGCGGCAACCCAGGTCTGTCCCACGACAAGCCCACAGGAATATACACTGAGAGCAGAGGCCGACCAGGATCGCGAAGCGGCGAGCAGCCTGGTGCTGAACATCGTCGACCCGAACTCGCCCGGATTGGGAAACAACGAAGTGGTCGCGCAAGGCATCGTCAAGAGCGTCAGCGCCATCCAGGACGCGGACCCCAGCGCGAGCGGCAACCAGGCAGGGTTCGAAGTGATGATTGATGGTCTTGCCCCGCTCTTCAGAGGAGCGGGCGATTGCTGCCAGACTGTTGTCGCCCTCAAACTGACGCAGACTCAGATTG
>CAYRFV010000041.1:0-8071 GCA_964423545.1 uncultured Anaerolineales bacterium
ACCGCAGCGATCGCTTGCCTGAGCCCGGCCTTCACCTCTTCGTTGTTCACCTGGCCGAGGGCCTGGGCGCCCTGGGCCAACGCCTGCTGGCCCAGCGCAACGGCCTCGCCTGCATACTGCTTCAGCAAGCTCAGACGGCCGGCATCATCCTGCGCCTGTCGGGCGGGCAGATCTTTGGCGAAGTCGGACTTCACCTTCATGTCGTTCACGCTCTGCCAGAACGCGGTGAGCGCGGCGGTGGGATAGTTCGGAGGCGGAATGCGCGTGGGCGCAGGCCGGGGCGGCGGAGGCTGCGGCGCGCCGGCGGCCGGCGGCGCAGGCGGCGCGCCGGCGCCGGGCCGCGGCGTCGCAGTGGCCGGCGCGGCGGTGGGCGTGGGCAGTTTCACGCTCTGCAGCCAGGCATGGATGTCGAGCAGTTCCTGGTCGCTGATCTCTTCCGGTTTGAATGCCGGCATCGGATCCGCGCCCGCGCGCACCTGGAGCAGCACCTGGTCGTAAGTAAGGCCGGTGCCTGCAAGCTGGGGGCCTGTCACGCCTTCGCCGTTAGCGCCGTGGCACTCGATGCACCGTTTGGTGGGCCAGATCTTTGCGCCCTGTGCCGCATCGCCCTGACGCCGCGCGGCCGTGGCGGTGGGCGGGACCGGAGTCGGGCTGGGCGGCAGGGTCACCGTCGGCGATGGCGGCACTTGCGTTGCGGTCGGGGCCGGCGTTGCAGTGGGCGGCAGCGCCGTCGGCGCGGTGGCCGGCACTGCCGTGGCTGCGGGCGCAGGCGTGGCTGCGGGCGCGCAGGCCGCGAGCAGCGCCAGCAGCAGGGTTAACAGACCAAGCAAGATGGAAAGCCTCATGTGCGATCCTCCGATGACCGATCCTGCGTCTGGCATATCGGCTGCGAGTGCGGCGTGCGAGTGCGGCGATTATACCGCCGTTCAGCGTGCTTGACCATTTGTCGGCAGGTGGAGTATACTCGTCGTGCACCTGCCAGCCATCACGCCGTCAGGATAGTCGCATCGAAAGCCAAATGCCGCAATCCATCACCCTGTTCGCTGACGGTCCTGGGCAGGCCGCGCCCTCCGCCGCGCTCGACGCCCTGCCCCTCCTCCCCGAGCAGACCTATCTGCCGGACGCTTACCGGCTTCCCGATGGGGTGGCCCGCGGGCCCGTGATGGGCAGCACGCCGCGTGTCGTTTTCATCGAGGTCACCAACCGGTGCAATCTGCTCTGCGAGACCTGCCCGCGCACCTACTTCACCCGCGAGCCGCTGAAGACTCTCACCTACGATGAGTTCGTGCGGATCGCCGAGCAGTTCCCGGAGATGCGGCGCTGCACGCTGCACGGCATCGGCGAGCCGCTGTTGAATCGCGCGCTGCCGCGCATGATCGCCTATCTCAAGGCGGTCGGGGTCGAGACCCTTTTCAATTCCAACGGCGCGCTGCTCACGCCTGCCTGGCAGGAGGCGCTGGTGCGCAGCGGGCTGGACGAGTATCGCTGCTCCATCGACGGCGCGCGGCCGGAGACTTACGCCCGCATCCGCGGGGCCGATGTGCTGCCCAAGGTCATCCGCGGGCTGGAGGGCCTGGTCCGGACCCGGGCGCGCCTGGGCGCGGCGGCTCCGCGCGTGTCGATCTGGTGCGTGGCGACGCGCGACAACCTGGCTGAGCTGCCCGACCTGGTGCGGCTGGCCGCCCGCATCGGCGTGCCTGAGGTGTACCTGCAGCGGATGGTGTTCTTTGCGAGCGAGCCGGAGGCGCAGTACGGCATGGCGCGCGAGGCGTTGGCGATCTTCGACGCCGCGCTGGCGCAGCAGGAAGCCATCATCGAAGCGTGTGAGGGTCTCAGCGCCCAGCTCGGCGTCGCCTTTCGCGCATCGGGCGCGCGCGATGCGCGAAACAGCCTGGCGGCGCAGCGCTCGCGCGAGGAGGCGCCCTGGCGCGCCTGCCTGCGTCCCTGGACCACCGCCTATGTCACCGCCAACGGCAACTGCCTGCCGTGCTGCATCTCGCCCTTCACCACCAACGACTACGAAAGCCTCATCCTGGGCAACCTGTTCGAGCGGCCCTTCGCTGAGCTCTGGAACAGCGCATCCTATCAGCAGTTCCGGGCGAAGCTGTTGACCCGGCAGCCGCACAAGGCATGCGCCAACTGCGGGGTGGCATGGAGCTTGTGAGTTCGGATCGCCGATGAGCCACAGCAACGCCTGGTCGAATCCGTCCGCGGTCGGCGCCGAGGACGCGGCGCGCATGGCCGCTTTCCTGGAAGACCGGGCGCGCTGCCCCGATCAGGCGCCGGTCAACGCGGCGCTGCGCGAGAGGCTGGCGGCCCGGCCCGGCGAGCGCGTGGTCGAGGTGGGCTGCGGCAGCGGCGCGCTGTGCCGCCTCGTGGCGCCCGACCTGTGGCCGGGCGGCGAGATGGTGGGCCTTGATGTGGCGCCCGACATGATCGCGGCCGCCCGCAGCTACGCGGCGGAGTGGGCCGCGTCCTCCGCCGCTATGTCCGCGCGACAGGGCCGTGGCCTGCGCTTCGCGTCGGGCGCCGCGGAGGCGTTGCCCTTTCCTGATGCGACGTTCGATGCAGCCTTCGCCGCGCGGCTCCTGCTGCACGTGGCCGATCCCCCGGCCGTGGTCCATGAGATGGCGCGCGTGGTGCGGCCCGGCGGACGGCTCGTGCTGATGGATTGGGACTTCGAGACGATCGCCGTGACCCATCCCGACCGCGACCTGACGCGGCGGCTGTTGCACTGGCGGTGCGACCATCACGGCGGCGACAACTGGAGCGGACGCAAGCTGCTCGGCTACGCCGTCGCCGCGCACCTGGGCAGCCTGCGCGTCCTGCCTGTGACGTCCGTCGCTCGCGACGATACGGCTGCACTTACCGGAACGCTTCGCCGCGCGGCGGAAGTGGCTTGCCATCGCGGGGGCATCACGCAGGTCGAGCACGATGCCTGGGTCGGGGCGCTCGACCGGCAGATCGCGGCAGGGGAGTTCCTGGCGAGCATCGTCTACTTCATCGTGTCCGGCGAGCGGGGCATGAGCCGGCGGCATGAGCCGGCGGCGTGAGGTTGGGAGCATGGGCTATTCCGTCGGCATCGGTCTGACCAACGACTGCAATCTGCGCTGCGCGCATTGTTATCGCGACACGTCGCGCATCGACCGGATCAGCCTGGCGCAGGTGAAGCAGCTCTGCGAGGCGATCCCGGTGGACGCGCTGGGCATGGGCACGGGGGAGAATGCGCTGCATCCGGAGTTCAATGCCATCGTGGCGTATCTGGCGGGTCGCGGCGTCAAACTGAGCCTCGCTTCCAACGGCTACAGCCTGACCGCTGCACCCGACGCCATCCTGGCCGCATTTCACGACGTCGAGGTGTCCATCGACTTTGCGACTGAAGCCGAACAGGATGCCTTTCGCGGCGCCGGCAACTGGGCGTTGGTGCACCGCGCCATGGCGCGCTGCCGGGCGCTGGGCATCGAAGTCTCCATCCTTGCCACGCTGATGCGTACGAACTACGACCAGATGGATCGCCTGGTGGCGCTGGCCCGCGGCTGCGGCGCCAACCTGCGCGTCAACGCCTACCAGGCAGTCAAGACCGATGCGTTCCGCCTCTCCTACACCGAATTCTGGGAGGGGTACCGCCGCCTCTTCGCCGAGGGCCTGGTCGTGTCGTGCACCGAGCCGGTCGTGCGCGCGGCGATGGGGTTGGACGACGTCGAGAGCCCGTGCGGCCGGCGCTCCATCCGGCTCAATCCGGCCGGCCAGGTGATTCCGTGCGTCTATTGGCCGCTGGATGCGACGACGTCCCTGACCCTGGCGGATCTCGCGGCCGGCGTCGCAGCAGTCTGGGAGACGCCGGCGTTCCGGGCGGCCCGTTTCGCGCCGCCCGCCGCCGCGGCGTGTCGCTGTCGCGGCGGGTGCGCCAGCCGGCGCGCGCTGAACGGCCGGCTCGACAGCCACGACGACTACTGTCCGTGGGTGCGCGGAGAGGATCCGAAGCTGACGTGGCGCCCCGCGGCGGCCAAGGACCTGGTGCGCAGCGGCAACGTCTGCACCACCGTGGTGGCGTGAGCGATGCCGCCGCAACCTTTCAAGCCCCCTCTCATCGCTCCGCGTCTCGTTGTATCCCAGGCGGCGCATGCGCGAGGAGGTGGCCGGCTTCCCCACGGCGCCGCGACTCGCTGCGCCGCGGCTGAGTGCGGCGCCCGCGTCGTCGTCTTGCCGTTCCTGGACGACGATCGGGCGGTGATGGTGCGCCCGCGCCGGTATCCGCTTGCCGAACGCTGCCGCCGGCAGATGCCGGCGCGCGGGGTTGTGATCGGCGGAAGCCGAGACAGCCTGACGCTCATTGCCGCGCGCCACGCGGCCGGGCTGCGAGGATGGCAGTGACCCCGCCGGCGGTGGTCGCCGAGATTCGCCCGCGGCATGCCGTGCCGCGGCCGGCCGATGTGCTGCTGGTGGTCGCCAAGCGGCCGGCAGCCGGCCAGACCAAGACGCGGTTGTCGCCACCTTTCAGCCCGGAGCAGGCTGCGGCGTTCTACGAATGCCTCCTGTGCGACACCCTGGATCTGATCCGCCGCGTCCCGGATGTGCAGCCCGCCATCGCCTTCCTGCCCGCAGAGTCGCGCAGCTACTTTGCGGGTCTCGCACCCGACTTCGAGCTGATCCTCCAGGAGGGCTCCGATTTGGGCGCGCGGCTGGATAACGCCCTGTCCTGCTGCCTGGCGCGCGGCTATCAGCGGGCCGTGATCATGAACAGCGACGGGCCGACGCTGCCCGTCTCATCGCTGATCGCGGCCTTCGAGGAGCTCGGCCGCGGCGCCGATGTGGTGCTCGGCCCGGCCGAAGACGGGGGCTATTACCTCATCGGCCTGAAGCAGCCCGCGCCGAAGCTGCTGCGCGGGGTGCGCATGAGCACGCCCACTGTGCTGCGCGAGACGCTGGCGCTCGCCGCCGGCGAAGGGCTGAAGGTGGCCCTGCTGCCGGCCTGGTACGATATCGATGACGTCGCCGCGCTGGAGCGCCTGCGGGCCGAGCTGGACCACGCGCACGATGGACTCGCGCCCCGGACGCGCGCGTTCCTCGAGCGCGCCGCGGCGGACCGGAAGCGCGATTAGCGCCGCGCATCGCCACTCCGATCGGGAGGCTTTGTGGCACAACGCATCTATTGGGCGCCGCACACGGTCTGTTTCCTGGGCTGCGAGCACTGCCATAACGACTCGGTGCTGGCCGGGACGCGCAGCTCGGCCGCGACCCACGCAGCCATCATCGACCATCTGCCCGCGCTGACGTCGCGCTACCGGCTGGACGAAGTGCTGATCGGCGGCGGCGAAGCGCTGATGCGTCATGCCGGGATGGAGCAGTTGGTGCTCGACTTCCGGCGGCGCTTCCCGGCCGGCCCACAGGAGACGGTCGCCGCCCGCCGCGCGGCGGGCCACGTCATCCTGGCGCTTCAGACGATGGGGCTGCCGCTGGCCGACGGCGCCGGCGTCCCCAGGCCAAGTCTCATCGACTACTGGCTCGGCCTGGGTGTGGACTATTTCCACGTAGCCTCCAACGACATCTTCCACGAAGACCGGCGTCCCGACTATCCCTGGGACGCGCTGCGCCGCAACCTGGGCGATTATGGCCAGGCGCATGGCGTCCACTTTCACATCTACGGCAAGCCGGCCTACAAGCTCGTGCCTTCCGGCCGCGTGCTCGATCACCTGCCGGCGCTCGAACGCGCGGGCGCCCGCCTGCTGGCCGATGCGGGCTACTGCGCGACGGCCTGGGAGGCGGCCGCCAACTTCCTGGGCGGCGTCGAGCAGCCCTACCCGCACTGCTCCGAGGTGGTCATCGACCCGGCCGGCTGGGTGCACCCGTGCTGCTGGTATGAGCTGGCGCCCGGTCTCTTCGACTTGACCGCGACCGACTTCGAGACGGGCATGGACGGGCTGGCAACCGCGCCGATCTGCCGCGCACTCGACCGCGGGGACGTGATCGCTTACGCCGAGTTGGCGGGGATCGATGAGGTGACGGCGCTGCAAGGCCGGAACGCGGTGGGCGACTGCGGGCTGTGTCGCCTGGCCTCGGCCCGCCTGGCGGACGCCCCGGACTATGCCTGGATCAGGGCAGCTCCCCTGTCCTCCCGCGAGCGGGCTTTCTACGCCGCGCGGCTTCCCCGTGCGCTGGCCGACGCGCTGGACGCGCGCGGCCCCGGTCCGTGAGGCCGCCTGCTTCGCAGGCGCTGCCTGCCGCTGGCGTCACGGTGGTAATCCCTGCGCTGAACGAGGCGGGGAACATCGGCGCGATCGTCGCGGAGCTGCGCGAGCTCGCCGGGATCGCGCTTCCCGCTCTCCCCACCGTTCTCGGCCCGGTCGAGGTCGTCGTCGCGGACAACGGCTCCACAGACGCCACCGCGGCCGAGGCGGTCGCCGCGGGCGCCACAGTAGTATGGGAGCCGCGGCGGGGCTACGGCTACGCCTGCGCGGCCGGCGTGCGCGTCGCGAACCATGCGGACGTGATCGCGTTCATCGACGGCGACGGCAGCTTCCTGCCCGCGGAGCTGCCGTCGCTCCTGGCGCCCATCCTGGCCGGCCAGGCCGACCTGGTGCTCGGGTCGCGGCCGCTCGGCCGCATCGCGGCGGGCGCGATGCCGCCGCAGCAGCGCTTCGGCAACTGGCTCGCCGCCCGGCTGATGAGCCGCCTCTACCGCATCCACGTGACCGACCTGGGGCCGTACCGGGCGATCCGCCGTGAGCTGCTCGACAGCCTGCAGATGCAGGAGATGACCTACGGCTGGCCCACCGAAATGATGGTCAAGGCGGCCCGCCGCGGCGCGGTCCTCGTCGAGGCGCCGGTGAGCTTTCGCCCGCGGCGGTCGGGCCGCTCGAAGGTCAGCGGCACGCTGCGCGGCACGCTGCTCGCCGCGCGCTATATCCTCGGCGTGACGCTGCGCTACGCCTTCTGATCCCGGCGCCGTGAAGCCGCGGGGCGTCCTCACGGCGCGCCGAATTCTCGGATGGCGGCGACGATCTGCGGGAAGCTCTTGCGCCATACGCCCGGCGGCACGTTCTCCGAGATCTGGATCTGCAGCCGGCCGCTGTGTCCGCCCTCGGCCAGGATCTGCTGCGCCGCGGCGCGAATCTGCTCCGGCTCGGCCAGGTGGACCGAAGAGGGGAAGTTCGGACACACCCGCATCTCCGGCCACAGGGCCAGCGCCTGGCCGACGCTCGTATCGTTGTCGGGCGGCGGCGAGAGGGAATCGATCCCGCGCACCCCAGACTCCCCGATCAGCCGCCAGAGCGGCTTCAAGTCACCGTCCATGTGCACGTAGACCAGCGAGCCGGCGTCCGCCAGCATCTCGGCCAGCTCGTTGTAGAGCGGCATGCAGTACTTGCGGAAGTTCTTCGGGCCGATCACCGGCGCGGTGATGTTGTCGGGCACGTCGATCATCGGCACCGGCACGCGCTGCGCGGCGCGGCGCACGATCGCGAAGACCTGGCGCTCGATCCCCGCCATCAGCGCCACGGTCTCCTCCACCAGCTCGGGGCAGTCGACCAGGTGCGCGGCCAGGTCATCGATCAGCACCCACTGGATCCACAGCTGCTGATAAGGAGTGCGCAGCACCGCGGGCAGCGGCCAGCCGTCCTCTCCCAGCTCCCGCAGATCGCGCACGTAGTGGCGGGTGTCGTCCAGCACCACGCTGTCGCGCAGGTAGGCCATGAAGATGCGATAGTCTCGCGGCTCCTTGATGAAGTGCTTGCGGATGCTGCCCGTGCCATAGGTCGGCTCGTAGTGCACCTCCTCCGTCAGGTCGCCCGCGGGCGTGTGCAGCGTCCTGACCTTCCCCTTGATCCCGCGGCGCTGGATCCGCTTCGCCTCGATGCGGCAGTGCGGACGCTCGATCCGGTGCAGGCGCGACCAGCGCCAGAGCCCCATGTTCTCGCGGCCGATCACCTCCCAGATCTCCTCGTTCGGTGCGACCGCGTCGTCATACTGGATGAAGGGCACCCGGTCGTGCGGCCGGCCCTGCATCACGGCAAGCATTCGTTCGTGCATGGTCATTGGCATGGCGCTGCTCCTGCTGAAGATCGTGTCAACG
>CAYRFV010000041.1:8171-28069 GCA_964423545.1 uncultured Anaerolineales bacterium
TACCGCAAGCCGCCGGCTTGCGCTCCAGTCCCATCCCGTCGTACCGCAAGCCGCCGGCTTGCGCTCCAGTCCCATCCCGTCGTACCGCAAGCCGCCAGCTTGCGCTACCGGTTCGGCGTCGTCGGGCCTCCACCCTCCGGACGGATCAACGGGTCCTCGCTCGACACATCGAGCGTCGCGACCAGCGGAACATGATCGCTCCAACGGAGCCAATCGTGCGGGTCGCCCACCTCGAACGCGGCCAGGCGCGGCCCGCCCCCGGCCGGGACGAAAAGGTAGTCCACCACGAAGCCGCGGGCGAAATGGCGCCGGTGAAAGTGCGTGCGCCGCAGCGCCTCCTGGCCCGAGGCATCGCTCATCATCGTGTCGGCGTTGGCCAGGCCGGCCTCCGCCAACAGCCCGGCCACGGAGGCCCCGGCCGCGGCCCCGTGCGGCCGCGCGGACATCTGTTGGGGGAGGCGGTTGAAATCGCCCGCGACCACGGCCGGCGCCGCTGCCAGGAAGGGCCGGTGGTGGCGCAGCGCGGCCGCCGGGTCGTTCGTGGCGCCGGCCGGAACCTGGCGCGCATCCGCGACCCAGACCCCCAGCAGGTTGAGGCGGCACGCGCCGTGAAGCTCGACCGGCAGGTAGAGCGAGAACGCCTCCGAGCAGGACGCATGCCGGCGGAGGCGCAGCTCGCCGAACGTGAAGACGCCGAGGCCCTTCTGCGCATTGAAGCCGATCCAGTCGGCGTCGCGGCAGTCCGGCCGCCACCCGCGGCCAGGCGCGGCGCATTCCTGGACGACCGCCACGTCGGGCCGCAGCGCCAGCAGCGCCTCGAACTTGCGCTGCAGCGCCATGTTGCAGTTCCAGGTCACGATGCGGAGCGGCATGGCCCCAACCCCCGGCCCGCGGCGGACGCCCGTGGATGCCGCATTCAGAGCTCTTCCCGGCCCATCAACCGGGTCTCGGTGTAGCGGCGCAGCGCATAGATTGGGATCTGCAGGAGCCACAGGTACATCGCCAGGTTGGCATTCAGCGGCGCCACGATTGCGGAGAGGAGGAAGACCAGCGGCGGCAGCAGGAAGTTCAGCCGGATATCGCGTTCCTGGCGCAGGTCCAGCTCCCGTGACAGGAAGCGATGGCGGCCGGCGTAGATCCACACCCCGGCGAGCGAGAAACCCATCCCGGCCGCGGCGCCGGCATACAGCGCGACCGACGCAGAGCGCACCGGGTGGCTGAACAGCACCGCGGTCGGGTGCGGCAGGAACGCGAGGCACATCAGAAACAGGAAGTTGAGGTAGATCAGGCGCCGGTCGAAGCTGCGGATGAAGCGGAAGCAGCGATGGTGCGCCACCCAGTAAAGCGCGATTACCCAGAAGCTGACGAAATAGCCGAGATACTTGGGCCAGAGTGCCCCTATCGTCCGGCCGAGGTCGAGCGCCTCCTCCCCGGCCGCCTCCGGGATCCTGAGATCCAGCACCAGCAGGGTGATGGCGATCGCCATCACGGCGTCGCTGAAGAAGACGATCCGGTCGAGGCCGAACGGCGCGGGCGGCGCCTCGTGGCGTGGGGGTGGCATCGAGCAGCTCCTGAGCTGGGGCCGGCAGTCGCATCGGGCCGGCCGCATTCGTCAATCGGGTTGGCCGGCCGGCAGTCGCATCGGGCCGGCCGCATTCGTCAATCGGGTTGGCCGGCCGGGATCAGATAGAGCGGCTGCTGATCGGCCGGCAGGTCGAGCAGACGCCGCACCTGGCCATCATCGAACGCGCCGATCGGCACGGCGCCGAGGCCGAGCGCCACGGCCTGGAGCAGCACGTTCTGGGCTGCGTGTCCCGCCTCCAGGTGCACGTACCGCCGGCCGCGCTCCTCTCCGTACCGCTGGGCCGTGCGGCCATAGACCCCCGTGAGCACGATCACTGCGGGCGCAGCCGCAACCGCGGACTGGCCCACTGCGGCCGCGGCCAACGCCGGCCGCACGTCTCCCGCGACCTGCGGCAGCAGCCGGCCTCCCTGCGCCTCGTAGCGATAGACGGCGTCGGGCGTGACCGCGTACACCTCGAGCGGGTAGGTCGCGCCTGCCGACGGTGCGGTGCGCTGGCCGGCCGGGCCGGTGATCCCTTGCGCGGCCCAGAGCAGCTGCCCCAGCTCGCCGGGCGTCAGCCGCCGGTCGGCAAAGCTGCGCACCGAGCGGCGCTGCGCCAGCGCCTCTTCGAGGCTGAGGGGCCCTTGCCGCCGCGGCGCGGGCAGCGCGAGGCTCTGCATCTCCCCGGCAGGCGTCGCCCCACCCTCTGCCGCCATCGGCGGCGCGGTCGGCGCGGGCACGCAGCCTGCCAGCGCGGCTGCCGCCAGCATGACAAAGGCGAGCAGATGTCGTCCGTGCCTCATCGCCATCCTCCCCGATACGATAATGGATCGCCTGCGCCTTCCCGCCCTCTACGGCAACGCGCCCTTTTGCCGCACACCTGGCCAGCTGCTCAGCGGAAGAGGGACTGCGCCATCCGGAGCGCCTGCGCGACCACAGCGGCAGGCGCTGCCGCTGCGCCTGCCGCAGCGCCTGCGCCTGGCGCTGCGCCAGGGATCAGGATCTCCTGCGCATCCTCCAGCGCCCGCTCGATGCGGCCGGCGGGCGGCATCGCGCGCTGCGCCAGCGCTGCGGCGTCTCTGAGCGCGGCGTCAGCGTCGGCCCGGTCCTGCGCTGTCAGCCCGGAGGCGGGCAAGGCAGCGACCTGGCCGCGGATCTCCTCCAGAAGCGCCAGGAACGCGGCGAGATCGGGACCGGCCGCCGCGCCCCCCCTGCCCGGGATCACGACGTTGTGATCGCCGGCCAGGGCCACGCCGCCGCCCGTGTTGATCGCGCTGCATGACATCTCGGCCCGCCTCGACATCCCCCACCACCGCGCCGCCTTTGTCGAGCTGCCGGCGAATGCCGGCGGCCTCCGCGCTCAGCGCGGCCAGGCTGGCCTCGTCGGCATGGGGATCGGCCAGCCAACGCTGCAGGGTCGCCAGCCGGCGCCGGAGTTGGTCCTGCGTGGGTTGCGGATCGGTCATGGTGATCCTCCCTCGACTGGCGGCCGCGTGACCGGCAGTCGGTCGCCCGACCGGTCGCCCGACCGGCCGTCTGCCGCCCTAGAGATCGAACACCGCGACCACCGGCCGGTGATCGGAGACCCGGTAGTCGACCAGGTCGCCTGTTCCGTCCGGCCCGCGGTGGAACCGGGTGGGGCCACCCAGCGCCGGGTCGCAGTCCCAGGCATACACGGCCGGCCCAGACCGGAGCCGGGCCGCCAGCGCCGGGGAGAGCACGACGAAGTCGATGATCAGGCGATCCCCCTCGAACAGCGCGGTCTCGCGGTGCGGGCCGTCCGGCGCAGGGTTCTCCCACCGCCAGCCGGGCAGCGCAAGCGGATCGAGCGAACGGTTGGGGTCCGCGAGCTCGGCGTTGAAGTCGCCCAACACCGCCACCTCCGGCCGCTCCGGCCGGGGGAAGGCCGGGTTTTTGTCCGCCGCCTCGCCGCGCAGCCAGCTCGCCAGTGCGGCCGCCTCCTTGCGCCGCTGCCCCGCGTCCTGCACGTCGAGGAAGGCGGGAAACCCGGCGCGCAGGTGCACGGCGACAGCGACAAACTCCTGTCCCGACCCTCGCGCGGCCAGGCGCGCGGCATACGGTTTGCGGCCGATCTTCGGCCCCCCCTGGAGCGCGGCCGCCTGCACGAACTCGACGGTGGCCGCGTTGAAGCACAGGAAGGCTTTCTGCACGTTCTTCTCGGCCGTGGGATCGGGATCGGAGGTCAGCCAGGCGTTGTTTGCACGGAGGACGTACTCCCGACCCGGGCCGCTCGCCTGGCCGAGAATGCGTTCCATAGCGAACGGATCGACGATCTCCTGCAGCGCCAGGACGTCAGGCGCGAGGCGGGCGAGCACCTGGGCGATCAGCGCCTCATCGGCCTCGCTGCGGGCAATGTGCTCCCCGCTCCGGTCGCCGAGCCAATAGATGTTCCACGTCGCGATCTTCATCTCTCTCCCTCCAGAGCCGGCCCCGGTCGGCGGGTGCGGGCGGGCTCAAACCTTGTACTCCTCCCGCACCGGGCTGAACACTTCCACCACCCGCGCCGGCGCGTCCCCCATGGCCACGCTGTGTACGACGCCGCCTGGAATCACCCAGACATCGCCCGGCTTCACCGTGCGCGTCTCATCCCCGATCGTGAAGCTGAATTCCCCCTCCAGGCACAGGCCGATCTGCTCGTGCGGGTGGCTGTGCGGCGGGATGGCGGCATGCGCGTGCAGGTCCACCAGCGAGAGCAGCATCCTCTCGCCCCAGAAGGTGCGCGCCAGCACGCCGGGCAGCAGCTGCCTGGTCGGGCGAGGTTCGGAATCGTAGAAGTGCATGAGGTCCTCCGGTAACGCAATGCATGAGACGCAGGATGTGACACGTGATGTACGCGGCGTGATGCGCACCAGGCTCGTGGGTGGGCGTCACGAAGCACGCGTCCGGATCGCTCGTCACGGCTCACGCACGACTCGAAACCGTGCGTCGAGCCGCGGCAGATCGACCGCGGTCACCTTCAGGCCGAGCACGCTGTCCAGCGGCGGATCGCCCGGCACGGGCAGGTGGGTCTCCCAGCCTAGTTCGGGGATCAGCACGACGCTGTTGCGGTCGCGGCGCTCGACCAGCACGCCGTCCCCGTGCCAGCCAGCGTGCTGCAGCAGATAGACCAGCGTCCAGTGCTGGTTCGACAGCCGTTCGGCCTGGCGCACCGCGGCCACGGCCGCCTCGGTCGCGCCGGCGCGCTCCACGATTTCGTCGACGGTCATCAGCCGCTCCCCGCGCAGGTGGCTGCGGAGCTGCTGATGCGCCACCAGGTCGAGGTAGCGGCGCAGTGGGCTGGTGGCCTGGGTGTAGGCGGCCAGCCCCAACCCGCTGTGCGGTGCGGCTGCGGCGCGGGGCTGGCTGCGCTTGAACGTCCGGCGCTTCGCAAACATAACGGACAGGCTGACGCTGGCCGACCCTGCGCCGTCCCCCGTCTCCCCCGTCTCCCGTCTCTCTCCACCCATCTCGTCCGGCGGCTCCTGCGTCGAGAAGGGCATCGGGATGCCGTGCTCGAGCGCGTAGGCCGCCACCGCCTCCCCGACCAGGATCATGGCGTTCTCCACCACCATCCGGCTTGGCTGGGGCACGACCGGGTGGAGGGTCACCTCGCCGTCCACCACGCGGAGGTCCACCTCCGGCATGGCGATAGAGGAGGCCCCGGCCGCAGTCCGCCGCGCCAGGTAGGCCCGCGCCAGCCGGTGCAGCTCGGCGAACGGCGTTTCTCCGATCGCCGCGGTGACCGCCTCGTAGGTCAGTCGAGTGACGCGCACCCAGCTCGGCGCAATCTCCACGCCCAGGAGCTCGCCGCGCTCGCTCACGTCGAGGCCGAACGACAGTGCGGGGGAGACCTCGCTCAGCCCCAGCCCGAGCAGCGGGGTCGCCGCGGGTGGCAGCATCGGGATCGGCCCCTCCGGCAGGTAGAGGGAGGCCCCGCGGCCGCGCGCCTCCAGGTCGAGGGGGCTGCCCGGCGCAATGATCGCCGCGGGATCGGCCACGTGGACCCACAGCCGGCCGCGGTCGAAGCTGAGCGCGTCGTCGGGCGCATCGGTCTCCGCGGCATCGATGGCGTAGGCAGGGAGATGCGTCAGATCGCGCCGCGGTTCGTCGGGCAAGGGTGGCAGCGGCAGGTCCGGCGGCGCCGCCGCGACCTCCAGCCGCGCCGGGTAGGGGTTGACCGCCGGGGTCCAGTAGCCCAGCTCGAGCAGCAGCGCGTGGGCCGCTTCGGGCGTTTCCTCCCGCTCCAACTCGCGCAGCACGCGGCAGCGCGCGGCCCGGCCGGCTGCCGGCAGCCGGGCTGCCGCCTCGACCTCGCGCAGATAGCGCACGTCCGCGGCGTCGGTGCGGCCGGCGCGCACGTGGCCGGCGCGCACGTGGCCCAAGAAGGCCGCCCACGCCTCCTTCTCCGCGAGCTCGGCGGCACGCGTCGCCTGGACGCGCGCCACCTCCGCGGCGGTGCAGGCGATGACCGTCTCGGCCGCGCCGCGGAAATAGAGGCCGTCGGCGACGAGCTGCCAGGCGGCCCAGGCCGCGGCGGGCGTGTATGCGCCGAACGCCAGCTCCGCCAGGTCGGCGAGGGTCGTCGTGCCGCCTGCGAGCATCTCCCACGCGGTCGCGACCTCCCCCTGCAGCGGCCGGAGCGCCTCGGCGAGGGTTCGGATCGGCCCGGGGTGCAGCAGCGTCACATCCTTCGGACGCACCTTCTGCGTCTCGCCTCCCTCCAGCTCGACTTCGATCTTGTCGCCCAACCGCACCACGCGGCCGGGGCGCAGTTTGTAGAGCACCAGGCTGCCTTCGCTGAGCATCGTCACCCTGCCGTGAACTGGCCGTAATAGAGGACGGTGTCGTAGTCGATAGCGAACATGCCGTCCACCTGGTGGGCGTCGAACAGGCGACGCAGCGCCGCCAGCATCGGCCCATAGCCTGGATGGTCCGGCTCGGGCGCATAGGAGGCAGACAGGAACCGGCCCCGCAGGCCGTCGAAGTCGAACACCTGCCGGTTGGCGAACCGGGCCTGGCGATAGCCGCCCGGGCCGTAGAACCGCTCGAAGTCGCTTGGGCCGAGATTGGTGTGCGCGACCTCCTGGTAGTCGGTGCTGTGCTCGCGGATGAACTGCTCGTAGTCCGCCTGAAAGCTGCCGGCCGAGGCGGCGCGCGAGTTCCAGAGCAGCACGACCCAGCCGCCCGGCCTGAGGATGCGCTCGAACTCGCGGCGTGCGGCCGCGCGGTCGAACCAGTGAAACGCCTGGCCGGCCGTGACGAAGTCGACGCTCCGGTCGGGCAGGGTGGTCTGCTCCGCGGTCGCGGGCACGCTGGTGAAGCCCGCAAAGCCGGCCAGCAGCCGTTCGCCCGCTGCGCGCATCTCGCGATTGGGTTCGACGCCGTAGACGCGCTGGCCGCGCTCCAGGAACAGGCGGGTCAGGATGCCCGTGCCGGAACCGATGTCGGCGATCACCGAGGCGGGCGTCAGGCCGCACTCGGCGGCCAGCAGGTCGAGCACCGCGGGGGGATAGCCGGGTCGATACTTGATATAATTATCGACTCGGCCGGAGAAACGTTCGGTGGGTGTAGGCATGGCGTCCCTCGCTCCATCCGGAATGCACAGGAACACGCAGGGCGCGGCGGCGGGGCAGAGCCCCCTGTGCCGGCTCCGACCGTCCGTCCCGCAATCCAGCGGATTGCGCCACGCACCTGTACCGCAATCCTCCGGATTGCGCCGTCCGTCTCACCATCCAGCGGATTGCGCCACGCGCCTGCACCGCAATCCAGCGGATTGCGCCACGCGCCTGCACCGCAATCCAGCGGATTGCGCCACGCGCCTGTACCGCAATCCTCTGGATTGCGCCCACCGGGGCGACGACACGCCGGCGGCTTGTGTTACGCTGCCGGCCAGCGCGCCGCGCGCGGCACGAAGCGCTGTGCGTACATTAAGCGAGAATCGACCGGATGGCAAGTTCCGGCGGATTGTACGTTGCGGGAAACGTGCGGTACAATAGCGGCGCTGTCCAATCCACTGCGAGAGGCTTTATGCACCGCCGCGACCGCCTGATGGCGACCCTGCACGGCCGGCCTGTCGACCGCCCGGCCGTCTCCTTCTACGAGATCAACGGCCTGGACGAGCGGGCCGGCGACCCCGATCCGTTCAACATCTACTCGCACCCGTCGTGGGCGCCGCTGATCGCGCTGGCGCGCGAGAGGAGCGACCGCATCGTGATGCGGCCCGCGCGTCTGCGCGATGCGCCGGCCGACCCGCTCGCGGCGCTGACGACGACCGAGATATGGTGCAAGGACGGCGCGCGCTACACCCGGCGTACGATCCGGCATGGCCGCCAGGTCTTCACCGCCACCGATCGCCGCGATCCCGACGTGAACACGACCTGGCGCATCGAGCACTTCCTGAAGGGGCCGGAGGACCTCCGGGCGTGGCTGGAGCTGCCGGCGCCGCACCATGGCGGCGAGCCTGACACGGCAGGCGTGCTGGCGGCCGAGGCCGCGCTGGGCGACAGCGGCATCGTCATGCTCGACACGGCCGACCCGCTGTGCCTCGCCGCGGACCTCTTCTCGATGGCCGACTACACCGTGGCCGCCGCGACCGAACCGGCGCTCTTCCACCGGCTCCTGGACCGTTTTGCGGCCGTCTTGTGGCCCCGGACCGAGGCGGTTGCGGCCGCGCTGCCCGGCCGGCTCTGGCGCATCTACGGGCCGGAGTACGCGTCCGCGCCCTATCTCCACCCGAGGTTCTTCCGGGAGTACGTGGTCCGCTATGACGCGCCGCTGGTGCAGGCGATTCGGCGCACGGGCGGATTTGCGCGGCTGCACTGCCACGGACGGCTCAGGGGCATCCTGGACGACATCGCCGCCACCGGCTGCGACGGCCTCGACCCGATCGAACCGCCGCCGCAGGGAGACGTCGAGCTGTGGGAGGTGCGCCAGCGGCATGGCCGGCAGATGGTGCTCTTCGGCAACCTGGAGGCCAGCGACCTGGAGAACCTGCCCACCCCCCTGTTCGAGGCGCGCATCCGCCGCGCGCTGGCTGAGGGGACGGCAGGCGAAGGCCGCGGCTTCGTGTTGATGCCTTCCGCTTGTCCCTATGGCCGCGTGCTCTCGCCGCTGGCGCTGGCCAACTATCGGAAGATGATCGACGTGGTGGAGGAAATGCCTGGCGGGTGACGCGCGGTCCGCGCAGAGATCGCGCACGCAGGCTGCTCGCGCCTCACCCGTCGCGCAGCGCGGCGGTCTCGTCAAAGCCAACCGTCGCACCCTGGAGGTCACTCGTGACACACAGAGCGGGCGCCCTGGCCTGGAAGCCGGATTGGCCCCAGGCGCAGGCCAACTGGATCAAGTGGTGGCGTCGGGAGGGGATGGTGATCGCACTGCACCCGGCGCGGCAGGCGCCGGTCGCACCGATCGCTGCGCCGCCTCCGCCCGCCGCGCTGGAGCAGCGCTGGCTCGACCCGGCGTATCGTGCGGCGCGCACCGAGTACGAGATGGCGACTCACGCCTTCCTGGCCGAAGGGCTGCCGATCTTCGACACCAACATCGGGCCGGGCAGTCTCGGCCTCTTCCTGGGCGCGATCGGCCGCCTTGACGAAACGACCGTCTGGTATGAGCCGTGCATCGATGACCCTGACGCCTGCGAACCGCTTCGGTTCGAGCCGGCGGGCAACCTCTGGTTCGACCGCCACATGGCGCTGATCGAGACCGGGCTGGCGCGCGCCCGCGGACGCTACCTGGTGGGCATCCCCGACCTGATCGAGGGCCTCGACACGCTGGCCGCGCTGCGCGGAGACATGGCGCTGCTCTACGACCTGAAGGAGCGGCCCGGCTGGGTGCTTGACCGGCTGGCCGAGATCAATCGGGCCTATTTCCAGGCCTTCGACCTGATGTTCGAACGGGTGCGGGATGCCGCAGGCGGCAATGTCTTCGCCGCATTCCGCATCTGGGGGCCTGGCAAGACTGCCAAGCTCCAGTGCGACTTCTCGGCCAACATCTCGGCGCGCATGTTCCGCACCTTCGTCTCTCCCTTCCTTGCGGAGCAGTGCGCCTGGCTGGATTACTCGCTGTACCATCTGGACGGCACCACCGCGCTCCAGCAGCTCGACCCCCTTCTGGAGATCCACGCGTTGAACGCGATCGAGTGGACGCCCCAGGCGGGGCGGCCCGGCGGCGGAGCGCCAGAGTGGTACGAGCTGTATCGGCGCATCCTGGCGGGAGGCAAAGGGGTGCAGGCCGTGGGGGTGGGCCTCGACGAGGTGATCCCCCTGCTCGACGCCGTGGGGCCAGCCGGGATGTGCATCCTGACCACCGGCAGCTACGGCGAAGCGGAGGCCGAGCGGCTGCTGCGCGCGCTGGAGCCGTACCGCTGAGGTCGCGGCCGCAGACAGCCTGCCGCGCCGGCGCCCTTGGCGCCCAACCGACTGGCAGGCCTGCCGCCCAACCGACTGGCAGGACGAAGAATGATCGGAGAGACCGATGGCTGACACTGGCGCTGAAGCTGGAATACCCCAAGCGGGGCCGCGCGACGAGCTCCCCAACCTCACGGTGAACATGGTGCGCCCCACCCTCGATGCGCTGCCCGTCTATCCGCTCCCGGAAGGTTTCGCGCTGCGCACCTATCGGCCGGGCGACGAGCAGGCGTGGGTCGACATTCACGTCGACGCGGATCGCTGGAATCGGATTACGCTGGAGACGTTCTGGAAGGAGTTCGGCGCAGATCCGGCGCCGCTGGCCGGCCGGCAGTTCTACCTCTGCGACGCCGCGGGGCTGCCCGTCGGCACGGCGACCGGCTGGTTCAACCACGACTACTATGGCGCGGCGTGGGGCCGTATCCACTGGGTGGCGCTGCGGCCGTCGCATCATGGCCGCGGCCTTTCGCGGCCGCTGCTTGCCGCCGCGTGCTGGCGCATGCGTGAGCTGGGCCACGACAAAGCGTACCTGGTGACCTCGACCGCGCGCATCCCGGCCATCAATCTTTATCGGAGCTTCGGCTTCGAACCGGAGATCCGCTGCCCGCAGGATGAAGCCGCCTGGCGCCTGGTGCGCCCCTTCTTCAAGGAGTAGCAGACGCACATTTCGACGCTTGACATCCTTTCCATGCGGTGATATAGTCCTGGAAACGTTACCGGCACCGTTTGCAGCGGTGTTTCGCACCTGGGTCGGCTGTGGAGTCCACATGACTGCCAGCATTCGCGATGTCGCCCAACGCGCCGGCGTCTCCATCAGCACCGCGTCCCGAGCGCTGAACAACAAACCCGATGTGAACCAAGAGGTGCGCCTGCGCGTCCTGGAAGCGGCCGGGGCGTTGAATTACACTGCCAACATACACGCCCGGGTGTTGGGCGGAGGCCGAAGCTGCACCCTGGGCCTGATCATCGTCAACAGTGCGGATCCCTTCTTCACGAGCATTGCGCGCGGGGTCTCCGATACGGCGACCACCCACGACTACAGCATCATGGTCTGGAACACGGATGAAGCCGCCGAACAGGAGCACCGGGCGCACCACATGCTGCGCGAGCGGCGGGTCGATGGCGCCTTGATCGCCTCGGTGCAGAGCGGCGAGACCCCGCTGCGGTGGCTGGCCGGCGAAGGGCTGCCGATCGTGCTTCTCAATCGGCGTCTCGATGGCCTCGCAACAGACTGCGTCATCTCCGACTATCGCAGCGGAGCTTATGACGCCACCATGCACCTGGTCCGGCTGGGACATCGCCGCATTGCACACTTGACACACTCTGAGGATCGCTATAGCGTCCGCGAACGCATGATCGGCTACCGATCTGCCCTGGATGCCGCCGGGATTGAGGCGGACCCCGACCTCGTCCTGGGGTGCGCTGCCGGCGGCATTGCGGGCGCCCACAAGATCGTGATGGAGAAACTGCCCGCCCTCAAGCCACGACCCACGGCGATCCTCGTCTACAACGATCACTGGACAATCGGCGTCCTCAGGGCGCTGCACGAGCTGGGGCTGCGCGTGCCCGCTGACATCTCGCTGGTGGGTTACGATGACATGGAGTTCAGCCGCTTTCTGACGCCGCCCCTGAGCACCGTAGCGCAGGACCCCTACGAGATCGGTCGGCAGGGCACGGAGCTCTTGATCGAACGCCTATGCAACACTGGGGAGTCCCTGACCCCTCGCCAGGTTATCCTGAAGCCACAACTGCGCATTCGTGAGTCCACGGCGCCGCCGGGAATGACCCATGACTGAAGCAACACTGCGCCCAGCGTTCACCACCGTCTCGCTTTACAACGATCCGAGCGGCCTGCTCTCGTTCTGGTATGCCTCGGAGTGGCGGCTCGACGTTGCGTCGACCGATCTGCCGGCCATCACCCTGACGCCTCAACCGGATGATCCCGAGTCGCACATCGCTATCACCGTCCGGGACTTGGGCGCGCCGCTGGCAGCCAGGGAGCGATCCGCCATCCTGGAGGGAGTTCGCAAGGGTCTGGCGAAGCTCGATGGATGCATCATCGAGTCGCTGGCCGAGCTGAACCTGGAGGGACGCTGGGGGGTCGAGTGGCGCTGCACCTTCCTGGTCGATAGCCGGCGCTGCCAGCGCCGGGCCAGGATCTTCTTCAGCGACCGCTACCAGTACGCCGTAGTCTTGCAGGGATCGAACGAGGAGCGTTATGCGTACTGGCAGGGGATGTTCGAGTGGACGATGCTCACCGTGGGTACGGCGCCTTTTTCGCTCAAGGGCTGGCTGGTGACTGCGGGAGAGCCATCGAAAGGAGGCGTCCAGACGGATTGAACAGGTTCGCGGATACGCAGTCCACGATTGTCCCGAGTTCAGGGGAGCTTCAAGGAGGAGCTTCAATGTCCACACCGAAACGCATTGATCGCCGAGCATTCCTGAAGGCGGGAGCGATGGCTATCGCTGCAGCCACCGCATCCGCATGCGCCGGGCAGCCTACTGCGGCGCCGGCCGCCCCCACTGCTGCGCCGCCCAAGGCGGCCGAACCGACCAAGGCGCCGGCCGCACCAACGGCTGCGCCAGCAGCCACCGCAGCCCCGGCCGCAACCAAGGCGCCGGTTGCTACGACCGCGCCAGCGGCTGCACCTGCACAATTCAAAGAAGCGCCGATGCTGGCCGAGTTGGTCAAGGCCGGCAAGCTGCCGCCTGTCGACAAGCGACTGCCGCCGACTCCGCAGGTCATCAAGCCGATCAAAGAGGTGGGGCAGTACGGCGGCACGATGCGCATTGCCATCGGCAACGCCAACGCCCTCTTCGGTGACGGTCAGGCTGTGATCGGCACCGAGCTGGTGTTGCGCATCGCGCCCGACTTCAACAGCATCACGGGCGGTCTCTTCGAGAAGTGGGAGTTCAACAAAGACGCGACCGAGCAGACCCTCTACCTGCGCAAGGGGCTGAAGTGGTCGAGTGGCGAGCCGATGACCACGCAGGACTGTCTGTTCAATTGGGAGGATGTCCAGCTCAACAAGGAGCTGAGCCCCGCCGGTCCGAGCAGCGCCTGGCGCGTCGGCAAGGACCGCACGCCGATGGAAATGACCGCGGTTGACGATTACACTCTGAAGCTGAAGTTCGTCGTGCCCTATCCGACGATCATCTTGCAGCAGGGCTTTTACAGCGGCGCTCAGCATGGCGGCATGTTTTCGCCGAAGCACTACGGCAAGCAGTTCCATCCCAAGTACGCCGACCCAGCCGCGCTCGACAAGGCGGTGAAGGACGCCAAGTTCGAGAAATGGACGCAGCTTTTCGGCGCCAAGATGCTGGTCGGCTCCACAATTCCCGCAGCAGTCGGGTTGCCGGGCATGACCGCGTTCATCCGCACCGGGGATGATCCGGCATATCACATGTACGAGCGCAATCCGTATTACTGGAAGGTGGACACTGGCGGCAACCAGCTTCCGTACATCGACAAGGTGATCGTCAACATCATCGCTGATAAGGAGCTGCTGACCACGCGGCTGCTCTCCGGAGATCTCGACTTCTCCGGCCACAGCACCTATCTCAAGAACATGGAGCTGTACAAGAAGGCGCAGACCGACAAGAAAATCAAGATCTATATGTGGGACTCCACGTTGACCTCGGCCGTCCTGATCTACCCCAACCTGACAGCCAAGGACAAGGAGTTGCGGGAGTTCTTCAGCCAGAAAGATGTCCGCATTGCGCTTTCGCACTCGATCAACCGCAAAGAGATCAATGACGTCGTCCACTTCGGCCTGGGCCAGCCGCGGCAGATGTCGTTGTGGCCGAACTCGATCTACTACAAGAAGGGAGATGAGGCCTGGTACATCGAGTACGATCCCAAGAAGGCGAATGATCTGATCGACAAGGCGGGCTACAGCAAGAAGGACGCCCAGGGCTACCGCCTATTCCCCTCTGGCAAGCGCATCAGCATCAGTGCCGAGTATGACCCGGAGCAAGGCGATATCGCGCCTACGTTGGAACTGTGCATCCAGTACTTCAAGGCGATCGGCATCGAGTTCACCATCAAGCCACTGAACCGGACGCTGCTGAATCAGCGCCATGTCTCTAACGATCTGCCGATGACCTTCTGGCAGGGCGATATCGGCTCCGACGTGGTCTTTCCGCTGGCCCCGAAAATCATGCGCGGCGATACCGAGGGCAATGCTCTGGGCTGGGGCCGCGCCTGGGAAGCCTGGGAGCTCCAGAAGGGGCAGTTCCCCGATGTGGAAGAGCAACCGCCAGCGTGGGTCAAAGCCCAGTACGACGATTGGACGAAATTCCACTCGACCCTGGACGAGCAGGAGCGCGTTAAGATCATGCGCGGCCTCTTCGACCGTCTCTACGAGAACTTCCCATGCTTCGGCACGGTCGGTGTGCCGCAGGCGGTCATCATGAAGCCGGAGATTACCAACGTCCCGGAGAAGGGCGTCTGGGGCTATGGCACGATCCGCGCCGTCCCGGTGAACCCGGAGCAGTTCTTCTTCAAGAAGGCGTAGACCAAAGCCGAGTGCTCCCTCTCCCTGCAGGGAGAAGGGAGGGGGTGAGGGGCTGCTTTGCGCGTTGGAGCGCCCCTCACCCGGGCCCTCTCCCAGTGGGGGAGAGGGGAGGTGCGAAGAAACCATGTCTACCGAACAACCTCCGATTCGCGCCATCACGGCCGGACCGAAGCACCACTGGTTCGGCTACTACGACAAGCTCCAGTTCGACCCGACCGGCCGTTTCGTGCTCGGTATGGAGGTGGACTTCGAGCATCGCTCGCCCCGTCCCGACGATGTGATCAAAGTCGGCGTGATCGATCTGGGGGACGGCGACCGCTGGACCGAGTTGGGCGAAAGTCGCGCCTGGTGCTGGCAGCAGGGCTGCATGTTGCAGTGGCTGCCCGGCTCGCGCAGCGAAGTCATCTGGAATGACCGAATCGATGACACCTTCGTCTGCCACATCCTCGACATCCATTCCGGGCGCAAGCGGACCATTGCCGCGCCGGTCTACACGATCAGCCCGGACGGGAAACAGGCGGTGGCGCCCGACTTCCGGCGCATCAACGACTGCCGGCCCGGCTATGGCTATACGGGCATTCCCGATCCGTATCGCGACCAGCTTGCGCCTGAACAGACCGGCATCTGGCGCGTCGACCTGACAACCGGGGCCAGCACGCTGATCATCTCCTTCGCACAGATGGCTGCCATCCCGTCGCGGCTCGGCGACATCACGATCATGAAGCACTGGTTCAACCATCTGCTGTGGGGCCCGACGGTCGACCGCTTCGAGTTCCTCAACCGCTGGCGTGGCCCCGGCACGGTCGGCCTGCCCACGCGCATGTTCACGGCCCGACCCGATGGCTCTGACCTGCGCATTGTGGACGGCTACGGCAAGATGTCCCACTTCATCTGGCGCGATCCCGCCCACATCCTGGGGTGGTCGTGGCATCCATCTCACGGCGATGCTTTCTACCTCTATGCGGATGATGGCTGCGAGCAGCCGGAGGCAGTCGGGCTGGGCGTGATGACCGAGAACGGGCATTGTACGTATCTGCCGGGGAACGAATGGATCCTGAACGACACTTATCCGGACCCGCAACGGCTGCAGCATCTCTATCTGTACCACATCGGCACCGGGCGACGCATTCCACTCGGCGATCTCTACACCGGGCCGGAGTATGTCGGTGAGTGGCGCTGTGATCTGCACCCACGCTTCAGTCCCGACGGCCGATTCGTCACCATCGACTCCAACCACGGAGGCAATGGCCGGCAGATCTATCTGCTGGAGATCGGCGAGATCGTGGATTCGATCAGGTGAAGGCAGCGTCTGCTGTGATCCGCTGAACAGGCGCACGACGCCGACCGCTGACCACTGCAGGCCCAATCCAGCCGAAGCATTGCTAGTGGTCGGCCAGCCGTGATTTGACAGGGTGGTAGTGACGACTTCAGTCGTTTTCGTGCCGGACCAGCGACTGAAGCCGCTACTACGAACTCATCACTTGATCATTGACAGACTACTGGCTCAGCAGCCAGTGGTCGCGTCGTTCTGAGACGAAAGTCGACCGGGCCAGTCCGGCGCTCCGGTGTTCTCGACCTATCGGGGCGTCCTCGTCCTCGCCTATGTCGCCTGCGCCATGGGCGGCTATTCTGAAGCCGGGTTCTGCAAACCAAGGGCGTCATCATGCGAACGTACCTCTTCAAGCGCATCCTGCAGAGCATCCCGATACTGATCGGAATCTCCATCATTTCATTTGCGATCATCCAGCTGCCGCCAGGCGACTATCTGACGACCTATGTCAACAATCTGCGCGCTCAAGGCGACGTGATCGGTGATGAGCAGGTCAAGGCGCTCGAGGCGCAGTACGGCCTCGATCAGCCGATGTATGTCCAATACTGGAAGTGGATCAGCAACTTCTTGCGCGGGGAGATGGGCCAGTCGTTCTACTGGAACAAGCCGGTGAACGAGCTCATCGGCGAGCGCATCGCCCTGAGCATCGCAATCGCCCTGTTTTCGCTGGTGCTGACCTACTCGATCGCCATCCCGTTGGGTCTCTATTCCGCAGTGCGCCAGTATACGCTCACGGACAACATCCTGACAGTGTTCGCGTTCATCGGCGTGGGGATGCCCTCATTCCTGATCGCGCTCGTGCTGATGTACTATGGCTCGGCCTACTTCGGGCTGAGCGCAGGCGGTCTCTTCTCGCCCGAGTATCTCGAGGCGCCCTGGAGCCTGGCGCGCGTGGTCGACCTTGTCAAGCATCTGTGGCTGCCGGCGCTGATCATCGGCATCTCCGGCACGGCTGGCACGATTCGCGTGATGCGCGCGACCACCCTGGATGAGCTGAGCCGGCCCTATGTGGAGGCCGCGCGCGCGCGCGGCCTCACGGAGCGCGTGGCCGTGCTGCGCTATCCGGCCCGTGTGGCGCTCAACCCCATCATGAGCACGATCGGCTGGCAGCTGCCGGCGATCGTCTCCGGCGAGACGATCGTGTCTCTAGTGCTCGGTCTGCCCACCTGTGGCCCGTTGCTTTACACTGCTCTGGTCACGCAGGACATGTTCCTTGCCGCGAGCTTCATCATGATTCTAAGCATCCTGACGGTGCTCGGCACACTTCTTTCGGACCTTTTGCTGGCCTGGATCGATCCACGCATCCGGTTCGGAGGGCTTCAATAGCATGGCTGAAACGACCTCCTTGCCATCGCCGGACGAATCCACTCCGGCCATGAGCCTCACCGAAGGCAAATCAGGCCGCTCGATCCGGCTGCTGACGCATCGACAGCTCGTTCTGATGCGCTTCCGCAAGAACCGGCTGGCTGTATTGGGCCTTATCGTTCTGGCCCTGCTCTACCTCCAGACGATCTTCTGCGAGTTCCTGGCGCCTTACGATCCCAATCGCCGCTTCCAGGGATATGTGCACGTTCCTCCGAGCGTGCTCCACCTGCGGACCGCCGATGGTCAGTGGAGCCGGCCGTTCATCTACAAGGTGGAGCGGAAGACCGATCCGAAAACGTTCGAGCGCACCTATGCGGCTGACACATCGACGCCTTACCCGATCAAGTTCTTCGTGCGGGGCGATCCGTATGTCATGTGGGGGTTCATCCATAGCGATCTGCACTTGTTCGGCGTGGACCAGGCCGCGGAGCCGTTCACGCTCCTGGGCGGCGACGCCATGGGGCGCGACCTGCTGAGCCGGGTCTTCTATGGCGGCCGCATTTCGCTCTCGATTCCGCTGCTGGGGGTCCTGCTGAGCCTGATCATCGGCCTGACGTTGGGCGGCATTTCAGGCTACTACGGCGGCGTGGTGGATAATGTCGTCCAGCGTATGATCGAGTTGATCCGCTCTATCCCGACCATCCCGCTCTGGATGGGCCTGGCGGCAGCTTTGCCGCCGACCTGGCCGCAACTGCGCGTCTATGTCGCTATCACCATTATCCTTTCGTTTGTCGGTTGGACGACCCTGGCACGCGTGATTCGCGGCAAGTTCCTGGCGCTGCGCGAGGAGGACTTTGTCCTGGCCGCGCTCCAGGCCGGCGCCCGGGCAGGGTTCGTGATCCGAGAGCATCTCATTCCGTCGTTCGCCAGCTATATCCTGGTTTACCTCACCCTGGCCATCCCAGGGCTGATCATCGGCGAGACGAGCCTCAGCTTCCTGGGTCTCGGTCTGGTTCCTCCGACGATCAGTTGGGGCGTGCTGCTCAGGGACGCACAGAAGGTGGCGGAAGTTGCCCTGCATCCCTGGATCCTGACGCCGGCGATCTTCGTTTTGGCGACCGTTATGGCGTTCAACTTCCTGGGCGACGGGCTGCGCGATGCAGCGGATCCGTACAGCCAGAAGACGTAATGCGAGGGGGTGCGCGCTGAGCGCCTCAGGTGCCTGTTACATGCCAGACAACAACACACTGATCGAAGTGAGAGACCTCAAGACCTACTTCTTCCTCACCGAGGGCATGGTGCGCGCCGTGGATGGGGTGAGCTTCAGCATCGGCCGGGGCCGGACCATGGGTGTGGTGGGCGAGAGCGGATGCGGGAAGAGCGTGACAGCCCGTTCGATCATGAACATGGTGCGCAGACCGGGACGCACTGTGGGCGGCGAGGTGCTCTACCACCGCCAACAGGCGGATGGCGGCGGCGAGGAGATCATCGACCTCCTGACGCTCCCCGCCATGGGGTCCACCATGCGCGCGATCCGCGGCGGCGAGTTCGCCATGATCTTTCAGGAGCCGCGCGCGTCCCTCAGTCCGGTGCATAGCATCGGCACGCAGATCATCGAGGCGATCCGCCTGCATCGCCCGATCAGCAAGGAAGAGGCGCGCGGGCACGCCATCGAAATGTTGCGCAGCGTGAAAATACCGCGGCCCGAGCAGATCATCGACGCCTATCCGCATCAGCTCAGCGGCGGCATGTGCCAGCGGGCAATGATCGGGCTGGCCCTGGCATGCCAGCCGGCGTTGCTCATCGCCGACGAGCCGACGACAGCCCTCGATGTGACCACAGAGGCGCAAATCCTCGATCTGATGCGGGAACTGCAGGCCGATTTCAGCACGGCGATCATGTACATCACACACAACCTGGCCGTGGTGGCAGAGATCGCGCGCGACGTGATGGTCATGTATATGGGCAAGGATGTGGAATACGCCCCGGTGGATGCGATGTTCTATGATCCCAAGCATCCCTACACGGTGGCGCTGCTCTCATCCATTCCGCGTATCGATGCCGAGCGCGACATGCTGGCGACGCTGCCCGGCACCATTCCCGATCCCTACGCGCTGCCGACCGGCTGCCCCTTCCATCCTCGCTGCGTCTCGCGCATGGCCGTCTGCAGCGAGCAGGTCGAAGTTCCCTACATCGAGGTGGCGCCTGGGCATCGGGTGCGGTGCCATCTGTACGCAGCGGGCAGGAAGACAGCATGAACAGACCAGCCTGTCGACCCACTATCGCCCAGGCGGGACGCTGCTCGCTTCATCCGGCAGAGCAGGAGCGTCACTGATGCCATCAGCGACTCGACCAGATGCCCTAGACAACATTCCTTTGCTGGAAGTGCACGATCTGAAGAAGCACTTCCCGATCACCAAAGGGCTCTTTTCCTCGGTGCAGGGCTACGTCAAGGCGGTGGACGGCGTCAGCTTCACCATTCCCCGCGGCCAGGTGCTGGGATTGGTCGGTGAAAGCGGCTGCGGCAAGACCACCGTCGGCCGGATGATTATGCGCCTCTACCGGCCCACGGCGGGCCAGATTCTTGTCCACATGGGTGCTCCGGCCGGGGCGGCAACCGATATCGCCAACTTGAGCTCGGATGCGCTGATGCCGTTCCGGCGCCAGATGCAGATGATCTTCCAGGATCCCTTCACGTCGCTGAACCCGCGCAAGACGATCCTGGACATTGTCGGCGAGCCGCTGCGCATCCACGGATTGGCCTCGGGCAAAGCCTT
>CAYRFV010000042.1:0-11950 GCA_964423545.1 uncultured Anaerolineales bacterium
AGTGTTCGCGCACGCGGCCGAGGCCGAGCGGCTTGGCCGCGATGCCTGGCGCTCGCTGCCGGGAAATCGTGGACCGGTCAACCTGGTAGCCGGCGTGACCGCGCTGCTCGCGGCGCGCTGGCCACCTCATCCCGTCTGGAGCATCGATCCGCTGACTGACGGCGATGCCATCGGCGGCGGATGGATCGCGGTTGCGACGCCAGGGCATACCCCCGGCCACACCAGCTACTTCCATCCCGGCCTGCGGGCGCTCATCGCGGGCGACGCACTCGGCAGCATCCGCAACGGACTACCGCGTGCGCCTGAACCGATGTACACGGAGGACAGGGCGTTGGCAGCGCAGTCGATTCGCAGGCTGGCGGAGCTGGAGCCGGCAGTCATCTGCTTCGGACACGGGCCGGAATTGCGCGAGGCGGCGTTGCTCTTGCGGCGGCTGGCCTCCCGCATCGCGCAGGAGTGAGCGCATGTTGATCGGCAGAGTCGTCGGAACAGTGGTTGCTACGCAGAAGGACGAGAAGATGGAGGGCATGAAGTTCCTCGTCCTCAAGCAGGTGGATGTCGAAGGCCGTGAAGGGAGCGGCTACGTCGTCGCTGTCGATGCGATGGGTGCGGGTCTGGGCGAGATGGTGCTCTATGCCACCGGATCCTCTGCACGCCAGACCACGATCACCGACAAACGCCCTTGCGATGCCGTAATCATGGCAATCATCGACCAATGGGAGGTCGGCGGCGACGTGAAGTACCGGAAGGTGACGGGTGACTTTCAATCGTAGGTTGACACCGAATGCCTGAACTCCGAAGCCGGTGCATTTAGCCATGGCTGAGCCGATCGACGACGCACAGATCGAAGCCATTGCCCAACGGCTGAAGGAGCTGCTGGGCCAGGGAGCGTGCGACGGGCGTCCATGCGCGCAGCATGCCGCGGCGCAGCTGCCTCCTGGCAGTGCAGCCTCGGAGCGGCCGGCGGCGGCCCCGGCTGAGCCAGCCATTGCGTCCGAGAGACGCGGCGAGCCTGGCGGCAAGCTGCCACCGGCGGCGTGCTGCGACGGCTTGTATCCGGACCTGGATCGGGCTGTGACGGCGGCGGTCCGCGCATTCCGGGCGTTGGAAGCCCAATCGCTCGACAAGCGCTGCGAGATCGTCGCGGCCATCCGCTCGACCCTGCGCGCGCATGCCGAATTGCTGGCGCGCATGGCTTGGGAGGAAACGAGGCTGGGTCGCGTCGAGGACAAGCTCCGCAAGAATCAGCTGGTCATCGAGAAGACGCCGGGTCCGGAGATCTTTCAGCCGGCAGCCTGGACCGGAGACAGGGGTTTGACCCTCATCGAACGCGCACCTTACGGCGTGTTCGGCGTCATCACCCCGGTCACGAATCCCACGGCAACGATCATCAACAACGCCATTGGGCTGATCTCAGCCGGCAACGCGGCCGTCTTCAACGTGCATCCCAGCGCAAAGCAGGTCTCCGGCGCCTTGATACAGCTCATCAACCGGGCGGTAGTGGCGGTGGGCGGGCCGCCTGACTTGCTGACCGCGCCCGCTGAGCCGACCATCGAAAGCGCACAGGCCCTCATGCGACATCCCGGCATCCGCATCCTGTTGGTCACAGGCGGCGGGGCCGTGGTCCGGCTGGCAATGAGCTCGGGGAAGCGCGCTATCTGCGCCGGGCCGGGCAACCCGCCCGTTGTCGTGGACGAGACGGCCGACATCGAGCTCGCGGGCCGGCAGATTGTCTTCGGCGCAAGCTTCGATAACAACATCATCTGCATCGACGAAAAAGAGGTGTTTGCCGTCGATCGGATCGCAGACAGGCTCAAGGCGGCGATGGTCGCCAACGGCGCCATCGAGCTGCCCTCATGGCGCCTGAAGACGCTCGAACGCGTCATCTTCGAGAAGCTGGGCGGCCCGCGCGAGCGCGGCGTGATGCGGAAGGAATGGATCGGCCAAGACGCGGGCAGGATCCTCAAAGAGGTGGGGGTCAGCGCACCGGATGCGCGGCTGATCCTGATCGAGGTCCCCGCTGATCATCCGCTCGTATGGACCGAGCAGCTCATGCCGGTGCTGCCACTGGTGCGCGTGCGCTCCGCGGATGAAGGAATCGATCTCGCCATACAAGCAGAGCACGGCTACGGCCATACAGCCAGCATGTTCAGCCGCAACATCGAAGCCCTGAGCCGCATGGCGCGTGAGGTCAACACCAGCATCTTCGTCAAGAATGGGCCCTGTTTGGCCGGCCTGGGTGACGGCGGCGAGGGATACACCAGCATGTCCATTGCCAGCCCAACCGGTGAAGGCATGACCAACGCCTTGACCTTCACCCGCGTGCGGCGGTGCACGATGGTGGATCATTTCCGCATCGTCTGACGATTCAGGGTGGTTGATGGAGCATAGATGCGTGTGAGGCCGATGATCCACCGTCCCTGAACCACCGCCGACCTTGAGGTTCGAGCTTCCAGTCTCATGCAACCAGCCCTTGCGCTCATCGAATTCGACTCCATCGCCGCCGGCATCGAGGCCGGAGATGCGATGGCCAAGAAGGCGCCCATCGCCCGCCTCGTCGCCGGCACGGTGCAAAACGGCAAGTACCTGGTGCTGGTCTCCGGCGAGGTGGCCGACGTGGAGGAATCGCTGGGCGCCGGCCTGAACACAGGCTCAGGCGCGATCCTTGATCACGTCTACCTGCCGGGGGTGCACCCGCACGTGGTCGAGGCGATCGCGGCCGGCCGGCGGCCCCAGCCGGTGGACGCGCTGGGCGTGATCGAAACGCAGACGGTCGCGGCAGCCATCGCGGCCGCCGATGCGGGCATCAAGGGCGCCACCGTCAACCTGCTCGAGGTCCGCCTGGCCGATGGACTGGGCGGGCACGGCCTGGTGTTCTTCGACGGCCTGGTCGCCGACGTGGAAGCTGCTGTACAGATCGGCACCGAGGCGATTGCGCCGGCAGGCGGCGCGGCCTCATCGCTCATTCGCGCCGTCGTCATCCCTCAACTGCACGCCGAAATGGCGGCCAACCTGCTCGAAGAGACGCGCTGGCGAGGCAGGATCAGCGGTTCTTGAGGCTCGCCGAAGGCTGGAGAAGAGCCATGTCGACTCCCATCATCGACCTCATCAACCGTCACGGCTCCGTCCGATCCTACAAGACCGACCCTGTGCCCGCGGACACTATTCAGACGCTCGTTCTGGCCGGGCAGCGCGCTTCCACCTCTTCCAACCTCCAAATGACCAGCGTGGTCGCGGTCACCGAGGCGGCCACGCGCGCACGGCTGGCAGAGCTGTGTGCGAGCCAGAGGCACGTCGCGCAGGCGCCGGTCTTCCTGGCCTGGTGCGCTGACCTGAACCGGCTCGACCGGGCCTGTACGCTGCGGGGGCAGATCCAGGTCACGGAGTATGTCGAAAACTTCCTCGTAGCGGCCGTCGACGTCGCGATTGCCGCACAGAATGCTGCGCTGGCGGCCGAGTCGCTGGGGCTGGGCATCTGCTACATCGGCAGCATCCGCAACAACACGGCCCGCGCCATCGAGCTCCTGGAGCTGCCCCGGCTGGTCTTCCCTGTGGTTGGCATGACGGTCGGCTGGCCGGCCGCCCAGCCAGCGATCCGCCCGCGGCTGCCCGTTTCAGCGGTGCTGCACTGGGAGAGGTACGATCCACAGCCCAAGGACGCGGAGATGCTGGAATACGACCAGATGATGATCGCGACCGGCATCTACGAAGGCCGCCAGGCGCCGGTTCCAGGCCGGCCGGAGCAGGTGGCAGATTACGGCTGGACTGAGCATTCTGCGCGTCGTGTGGCGAAGGCGTGGCGCACCGAGCTGCGTGAAGTATTGGAGCGACAAGGGTTTGGCGTGCGTTGATGCGAGATACGGGGTGGGAGGCGCGCGGGTGGCTGGATCACCCATCGCATTGCACGTCGCCCACGAGGAACAGCGAGGATGTCGCGCCATCCCAATGACATCGTCCTCCGCGCGACGCGTACGCCCACCGGCAAGTTCCAGGACAGCCTGAGCAGCATCCCTGCGCCGCACTTCGGCGCGATCGCGTTGAAAGCAGCGCTCGAGCGCGCAGGCATCGATCCGTCCTGGCTGTCCGAAGTCATCATGGGGAATGTGGTGTTTGCCTGGGCGGCGGAGAGGCCGTAGCATTCGCAGTCACGATCGAGGAGTAAGCGCCTCATGCACGGGGCCCGGCGCGCGTCGACGCGCCGGGCCCCGATAACCGGGACGACGGCAGGAGCTCTACTCGGCGAGCAGCAGCTTCTTCACCTCCCCGATCGCCCGTGTCACATCGATATCGCGCGGGCAAGCCTCCACGCAGTTGTAGATCGTGCGGCAGCGCCAGACCCCATCGGCTTCGGCCAGGATCGCCAGGCGCGCCTGTGCGCCGCGATCGCGATCGTCGAAGATGAACCGATGCGCCTGCACGATGGCTGCCGGACCGACATAGGAGTCGTTGGCCCAGAAGCTCGGGCAGGAGGTGGTGCAGGCAGCGCACAGGATGCACTTGGTCGTGTCATCGAAACGCGCTCGGGCCTGCGGGCTCTGGAGGCGCTCGGTGTACGGCGGCGGCTCATCGTTGCTCAGGAAAGGCAGGATGGAGCGATACTTGCGGAAGAACGGCTCCATATCCACCGCCAGATCCTTGATGACCGGCAAGCCGCGCAGCGGCTCAATCGTGATCTGCTTGCCGACATCTCTGATGAGCTCCTTGCACGCAAGCCGATTGCGGCCATTGATCACCATCGCATCCGAGCCACAGACGCCATGCGCGCAGGAGCGGCGGAAAGTCAGCGAGCCGTCCTGGTACCCCTTGATCTGCACCAGCAGATCGAGCACACGATCGGTCGGCTCTGCGTCCACCTGATACTCCGCCCAGTGCGGCTTGCGGTCCTTCTCTGGATTGAAGCGGCGAATCTTGACCTTGACCTTCATCCTCGCCCCCGTTTGGTGATCAATACACACGCTTGGCCGGTTCATACAGGCCGAGCGTCACCGGCTTGGTGTCCATGTGGACCTGGCCATCTTCCTGACGGTAAGCCAGAGAGTGTTTCAGCCAGTTGACATCGTCGCGATCGGGGAAATCCTCACGGAAATGGGCGCCGCGGCTCTCAGTGCGCGCCAGTGCGGCCACGGACGTCACCTCGGCCAGGTCGAGCAGGCAGCCGAGCTCCCATGCCTCCAGCAGCTCGGTGTTCCACCGCTGCCCCTTGTCCATCAGCGCGCTCCTGCCAAGGCGTTCCTTGAGCTGCCGCACGCTCGCCAGAGCTTCGGTCAGGAAAGCTTCTGTACGAAATACGCCGACCTTGTCCATCATCACTTTGCGCATCGCCTTGCGGATGTCGGCCGCGACCTCTTGGCCTTCACGCGCCCGGATCGCCTCGATCTGTGACCGGGAGGAGTCCTGCGGGTCGGCCGGCAAGGCCGGCCAGGCGGTGCGATTGGCGTAGGCCGCGGCGCTCTGCCCGGCCCGGCGGCCAAACACCAGGATGTCGACCAGCGAATTGGTGCCCAAGCGGTTGGCGCCATGCACCGATACGCAGGCGCACTCGCCGGCAGCATAGAAACCGGGCATCACACGATTCTGCGCGTCGACCACGACCTCGGCGGCAGTGTTGGTCGGAATGCCACCCATCGCATAGTGCGCCGTCGGCTGGATCGGCAGCGGCGATTTGGTCGGATCGAGCTGCAGGTAGGTCTTGCAGAAATCGGAAATGTCGGGCAGCTTCTTGCGGATATCCTGGGCAGTGATGCGTCGCGGCGTCCCGTCCGGATTCTTGACGCCATCCTGCTCGAAATATCTGTTTACTGTCTCGGGCCGTACGTCGAGGTAGACGTAATCCTTGCCCTGGACGCCGCGACCGGCGCGCAACTCCAGGTAGATCGAGCGTGAAACGACATCGCGCGACGCCAGATCCTTCACCGTCGGTGCGTAGCGCGGCATGAAACGCTCGCCCTCGCCGTTGATCAACACGCCCCCTTCGCCTCGCACGCCTTCCGTCAACAGGATGCCCAGCCCAAGGATGCCCGTAGGATGGAACTGATAGAACTCCATGTCTTCCAACGGAACGCCGCGGCGGCAGGCGATGGCGACGCCGTCCCCCGTCAGTGCGTGCGCATTGGACGTGATATCCCAGATGCGCCCGAAGCCCCCGGTGGCGAAGACCGTCGCCTTGGCGTGAAAGGTGTGAAGCTCGCCGCTGTCGATGTGCAGCGCGACGACACCGGCAACTTGCCTTGCATCGTTCACGAGCAGGTCAACGACCTGGTACTCATCGAAGAACATGACGTTGTTCTTGATGCACTGCTGATAGACGGTCTGAAGGATCATGTGCCCCGTGCGATCGGCCGCGTGACAGGCGCGACGCACCGGCTGTTTGGTGACGTTGTTGGTATGCCCGCCGAACGGACGCTGCGCGATCCGACCATCGGCCGTGCGGTCAAACGGCAGGCCCATGTGTTCCAGCTCATAGACCATGCCGACCGCCTCTTCGCACAGAATCTTGACGGCGTCCTGGTCGGCCAGATAGTCAGAGCCCTTGATGGTGTCGAAGATGTGCCACTCGGGATGGTCTTCTTCCATGTTGCCCAGTGCTGCGCCGATGCCGCCCTGGGCCGCGCCGGTGTGCGAACGGGTTGGATAGAGCTTGCTCAATACGGCGGTCTTGGCGCCCTGCGAAGCATAGAGCGCCGCCATCAACCCGGCGCCGCCTGCGCCGACGACAATCACATCATAGCGATGAATCATGCCAGAAACACTCCTTATGCGCCCTGGGCGACGAAGATCAGGTAGACAGCCGCGCTCATGACGGCCAGCCACAGGACGAACAGGAAGGCGTTCAACCAGGCCAGGAGCACCGGATGCCGCACGTAGTCCTTCAGAATCACGCGGAGGCCGTTCGCGCCATGCGTGGCCGCAAACGCGAAGAGCAACAGGGTATAGAACTGCCAGAAGGGATTCTGGAAGTTAGGCGTGAGTTCCACGTCGGTGGAGGACACGTGAAATGAGATCGGAAAGAACGCCCAGCGCATCTGCGCGCCCGCATCCATGACACCGCGTCCGCCCATCAAGTTGGCATAGATGATGCTGTAGGCGCCCATCAGCAGCATCAGAATGCCCGAGACGCGGGTGAAGAACCACATGTACAGCTCGAACTTGCTGCGAGAGCGGCGCATTGCGCCAGCCTGTATTGCCATCGATGCCTCCGAAGTACACCAAGCCCCTTTCAACCCACCGTGGCGCCGATCGCGATCAAGAAGGACGGTATCAGAAACAGCGGCAGGAAGACCGCCCACTGCACCCACATGGCTTCTCGATGGTAGCGGTGCAGACCGGGCCACATGTCAAGCACCACGATGCGCAGACCGTTCAGGCCGTGGAACAGCACTGAAAAAAGCACCAACACCTGCACCGGTCGCGACACATAGATGTCGGTCAGCGCGTTGGCCAGCGCATTTGCCGTCCCACCGGGGATGGCGTAGAGAAAGAACCCGGCAAACACGTGCATCCCGACGAACAGAATGATGCCGATGCCTGCGATGCGATGCAGCAGCCAGGCAATCATCGGCTGGCCACCCCGATACGCCAGTGCTTGAGAAATGGAGACGCGAGCCAGCTTGCTCATGAGCCCTCCACCACATAGAGGATCAGCGACCGGTGGCGGCGCCGCCGCGCCGCCAATCCTCGTGCATCAGTTGTTCAGCGCACCCTGGTTGATCCAGCGCTCGATCAGCTCGATCTGCTCTTGCTTCAGCGGCCTGCCGGGCGGCATCTGGCCGCCCGCTGGGGTCTTGACGCCCCGCAGCATCTTGGCCAGCGTGCTGTTGGCCGCATCTCCGGCGATGATCACTGGCGCGTGGTTGCCAGTGGTCATGATGTTCTCGTACGTGTCCATCTTGTAACCGCCCTTGACACGCTTGCCGTGACAGACGAGGCACTTCTGGTCGAAGATCGGCTTGACATCCTTGACGAAGCTCGGGTTCTCGATCTTCGTGAGGTCAGCCGAGGTCTGTTCGCCAGCAGCGCTCTCCTCCTCCGGCTCCGCCCAGGAGCGCATGAACGCGATGATCGCCCGAATCTGCTGGTCGCTGAGCGGACCGCCGTAAGCCCGGCCGAACGCCTGCATCCCTTCGCCGGGTTGGCCGAAGCTGATGATCTGTGCAATGGTGTCATCAAAATGCGTGACGAGAAAGTCCTCGGAGTTGATCGGAGCAGTCACCTCGCCCGGTCGATCCTTGATCTCGCCGCCTTCACCTTCCGCACCGTGGCAGTCGGCGCAGTGCTCAGCGTAAAGCTCCTCGCCCGCCTGAATCCGCTCAGCCTGGGTGGCCCCGATGATCGCACCTTCCGCCTCGGAAGCCGGCGTCGTGACCACGCCCTGGATGCTCAGAAAGATCATGCCCGCCACGACGAGGAACATGGCGACGGTCGCCACGGGCCGGTTGCGCGGATGGCGCTTGGGGCCGCGATCGAAGAAGGGCAGCCCAAACAAACCCACGAGAATCAGCGCGCCGAGACCGAGGATGGCGATACCCTCGAGCTGGCCGGGGAAGTACTTGAGCAGTTGGAATGCCCACATGAAGTACCACTCCGGCCGGGGTATGTATGCCGTATCGCCCGGATCGGCGGGCGGCTCGGAGGGCACGCCCGCAAAGATTGCCAGGCAGATCAGCAAGACGAAGATGCCCAACGATACGACCGCATCTTTGGCGATCGCATCGGGCCAGAAGAGCTCGCCCTCAGCCTTCTTCTCTTTGTAACGCTTGAGATACTCTTGCTTTTCTTCAGGAGTCACGGGAGTTCTCCCATGATGCGTGTTCCGTGCACGAATCCCAGCCGCTGCTACGCCTCACGCATCACTCGTCGCGCATCATTCATGTCGTTCGGGAGGCGCCGTGATGCCGATGCGGATCACCAAGTAAAGGTGCACGAACACCACCCCCAGCAAAGCCAGCGGCACCCACCAGATATGGAGTCCGTAGAAGCGGGCCAGCGTCACCGCGCCGACGTCCTGGCTGCCGCGGATGATCGGCAACAGGAGCGGACCGATGATCGGGGGCGCGCCCACGATGTTCGTACCGACAGTGGTCGCCCAGTATGCCTTCTGGTTCCAGGGGAGCAGATACCCGCTGAAGCCCATCACCATCACGATCAGGAGCAGCGCGGCGCCCGTGAGCCAGGTGACCTCGCGTGGGTATTTATATGCACCGACGAAGAAGGCCTTGAGCATGTGGAGAAAGACGACAACCACCAACAACGTTGCGCCCCAATGATGCATGCCGCGGATCAACCACCCGAACGCCACCTGGTTCATAATGAAGTCAATGCTGTCGTAGGCGCTGTCCGGCGAGGGGACATAGTAGACGGTCAGCAGCATGCCGGTGATCCCTTGCAGCATCGCCAGCACCAGGCTGGCGCTGCCCAGAGTGTAGAACCAGTTCGTCTTGGGCACCGCGCGCGCGAACACCGTGTTCCAGATCGTGGTCAGCCCGGCGCGCTCGTCCAACCAGCGATAGAGCCCGGCCACCCGGCTTTCTCCGGTCGCAGATGTGTTCGCCACAGCTAAGCCTCCAACTGAATCTGAAGCTGGCCGTTGTCGATGCGATGGGTCAACTGAATCATGGGACGCGGAGGCGGGCCGGAGACGACTTGCCCTTCAATGCCGAAAGAGGCGTCGTGACACGGACAGGCGAACATTTGCTGGTCCTCGCGCCAGTTGACGCGACATCCCAGGTGCGTGCACACGTCGGAAAGCACCTTCAACTCCTGGCCTTCCAGTTGGACGGCAAACGCTGTGCCCGACTGCATCGACTTCACCCAGCCGTCCTCGACCATGCGCGACCATTTGAAAGGGGTTGGAACGCCAGGGACGATGCTGGCTTCGGGGCCAAGGTTGATCCACTCATTGCCCGTAGCCCGCTTCAAGCCCGGTGAAATCAGATAACCGAGAGCAGGAATCGCCACAACGAAACCAACGATGCCAGCCACCACACCGATCAGACCTGACAAAAACCTACGCCGGCTGACTTCCTCGGCGGAAGCAGCTTCCAACTCTGCCATCTGGATGGCCTCCTTGGGCTACTGGGGGAATCTGAAGCTGAGCAGGTCCGGGGCAATGAACACAGCCCACCGACAGCATGGATTATACCTGTCCCCTCGGCGTTCGTCAAACGCCAAAGGCCGGAAAACCGGCACGACAGACAATGCGCCTTACGCGCAGCCCAAAAACGTCCGGGCGAGATCGCGCCGACGCGAAAGGCGACGCCTGCCCGGCGCGTCGGAGCGTGCCGGACAGGGCGTTGCCCGACACGCTGCGATGCGCGCCTACAACCGCGCGATCACTGCGGACGCGAAGGCAGAAGTCTGGACTTCCGTCGCGCCTTCCATCTGGCGGGCAAAATCGTAGGTCACGATCTTGTCTGCAACGGTCCTGGTGTAGGCATCCTCGGCTGCTTTGGCCGCCTCGCTCCATCCGATGTAGTGCAGCATCATCACGCCGGAAAGAAGCAGGCTGCCCGGGTTAACCTTATCCTGGTTGGCGTACTTCGGCGCAGTGCCGTGGGTCGCCTCGAACACTGCCAGAAAATCGCCGACGTTCGCGCCGGGCGCAATCCCCACCCCACCCACCTCAGCCGCTACGGCATCGCTGAGATAGTCGCCGTTGAGGTTCGGCGTGGCAATCACGTCGTATTCGGACGGGCGCAGGAGCATCTGCTGAAACATGATATCCGCGATGCGATCCTTAACCACGATCTTGCCGGCCGGCTGCACCCCGCTGAACTCATCCCAGAGCTGCTGCTCGGTGATGGTGACGTCGCCGTACTCTTGTTTGGCGACTTCGTAGCCCCATTGCATGAACGCGCCCTCGGTAAACTTCTGGATATTGCCCTTGTGCACGAAGGTCACGCTCTTGCGCCCGTTCTTCACGGCGTAGTCCAGCGCCTTGCGCACGAGCCGTTTGGTGCCGAAGGCGCTGATAGGCTTGATGCCGATGCCCGAGTTGTCGAAGAACCTGGCGCCCATCTCCTCTTTGAGGAACTTTTCAACCTTAGCCGCCTCCGGCGAACCGGCCTTGTACTCAACCCCGGCGTAGACGTCCTCGGTGTTCTCCCGGAAGATCACCACGTTGACCTGTTCCGGGTGCCGCAACGGGCTGGGCACACCGGGATACCACTTGACCGGTCGGATGCAGGCGTAAAGATCGAGGTCCTTGCGCAGGGCCACATTCAGGCTGCGGAATCCTCCGCCCACCGGGGTGGTCAGCGGACCTTTGATGCCGACGACGAACTCGCGAATCGCCAGCAGGCTCTCGGCCGGGAAGTAGTCCCCGCCAAAGAGCGTGGCCGCCTTCTCCCCCGCGTAGATCTCCATCCACGCGATCTTGCGCTGCCCGCCGTATGCCTTCGCGACAGCCGCATCCCAGATGCGCTTCGAGGCCTTCATGATATCCGGCCCGATGCCGTCCCCCTCGATCCACAACAGAATCGGGTGGTCCGGCACATGCAGCTTGCCTTCGGCCGCGGTGATGCGTTCGCCTTCTGATGGAACCGTGATCTTGGTGTATGTCATGCTCTTGCGCCTCTCAGCCGCCAGCGCGTCGGCGGCGCACGCCGCGTCGACGCGCCAACATCACGCGGCCTTCATCATCTGCCGCAGTACGGTATTCAGGATGCCGCCGTTGCGATAATACTCAACCTCCACCGGAGTATCGATGCGTGACACGACCTCAAAGGTCGCCACACGGCCGTCCGCGTCGTTCGCGCGCACGGTCAAGCGTTGCCCTGGTCGCATCTCCGCACCCGCGATGCCGATGATGTCGAACGTCTCAAGGCCGGTCAGCCCGAGGCTTTCGGCGTTCTCGCCGGGCAGGAACTGGAGCGGCAGCACCCCCATCCCGACCAGATTGCTGCGATGGATGCGCTCGAAGCTCTCGGCGATCACCGCCTTGACGCCCAACAGC
>CAYRFV010000042.1:11960-14927 GCA_964423545.1 uncultured Anaerolineales bacterium
ATCGCGGCTGGAGCCGGTGCCGTACTCCTTCCCGGCGATCACTACCGTCGGGATGCCCGCGGCCTGGTATCGCATCGCCGCATCATAGATCGAGAGCACCTCGGCAGTCCGCGACGCAGCGCCTGATCCCAGGTAGACGGTGAACCCGCCCTCGACACCCGGCGTCAGACGATTACGAATGCGGATGTTGGCGAAGGCGCCCCGCATCATCACTTCGTGGTTGCCGCGCCGCGCGCCGTACTGGTTGAACTCGCTCCTGGGCACGCCATGCTCGATCAGGTAGCGTCCAGCCGGGCTATCGGCCTCGATCCCGCCCGCGGGCGAGATGTGGTCGGTGGTGATGCTGTCCCCCAGTACAGCCAACGCCCTCGCGCCGCGAATATCCACCGGGACCGGCGGCTCGGCGGAGAGATTGGCAAAGAAAGGCGGCTCGTGGATGTAGGTGCTGTGCGCCTCATCCCACGAGAACAGATCGCCGCCGGTCACCGGAATCGCGTTCCAGGCCTCGTTGCCGCCGAAAACGTTGCCATACTCCTGGCGGTACATATCGGGATGAAGGCTACGCGCAGTGGCCGCTTTGATCTCATCCTGGCTCGGCCAGAGATCACGCAGATAGACCGGGTTGCCCTCCCGGTCGGCGCCCAGAGGCTCTGAAGTCAGGTCGATGTCCACGCTGCCGGCGAGTGCATAGGCGACCACCAACGGCGGGCTGGCCAGGTAGTTCGATCGCACCAGGGGGTGCACGCGGCCCTCGAAGTTGCGATTACCGGAAATCACCGCAGAGACCACGAGGTCCTGCTCCTGGATCGGACGGGCCACCTCTTCGGGCAGCGGGCCGGAGTTGCCGATGCAGGTGGTGCAGCCGTAGCCAACCGTGTAAAAGCCGAGCTCCTCAAGGTAGGGGGTGAGCCCGGCCTGGTCCAGATAGCGGGTCACGACCTTCGAGCCGGGCGCCAGGCTGGTCTTGACCCACGGCTTAGCCGCCAGTCCCCGCTCCACCGCTTTCTTTGCCAGCAGCCCAGCCCCGATCATGACGCTCGGGTTGCTGGTGTTCGTACAGGAGGTGATCGAGGCAATCACCACCGAGCCATGACCGAGTGCAGCCGGCGAAGCGTCATTCCCCGTGAGCGAGCCCTCCTCAGGGACAGGAAACGCCATAAGAAAGCTCTTCTTGACATCCCCCAAGACAACCCGATCCTGTGGCCGCTTCGGCCCGGCCAGGCTCGCTACAACCGTGCCCATATCGAGCTCGAGGGTATCGGTGAACGTGGGGTCGGGTGCGTCGTCGGTGCGGAAGAGGCCTTGCTCCTTGCAGTAGCGCTCGACGAGATCGACCAGCTCCTCGTCGCGGCCGCTGCCGGCCAGGTAGTTGAGCGTCTCGGCATCCACCGGGAAGAAACCCATCGTTGCGCCGTATTCGGGCGCCATGTTGCCGATGGTGGCGCGGTCGGCAAGGCTGAGCTTGCTGAGACCGGGGCCGTAGAACTCCACGAATTTGTCGACCACGCCCTTGGCGCGCAGCATCTGCACCACAGTCAGCACCAGGTCGGTGGCCGTCACACCATCGCGCAGCTCGCCCGTCAGCTTGAAACCGATCACCTGCGGCGTGAGCATGTAGATCGGCTGGCCGAGCATAACCGCTTCGGCCTCGATGCCGCCGACGCCCCAGCCGAGAACCCCCAAGCCGTTGATCATCGTGGTATGGCTATCGGTGCCTACCAGGCTGTCGGGGTATGCCACGAAACTGCCGTTCTCGCGCCGCTGCTGCACCACCTTCGCCAGGTATTCGAGATTCACCTGGTGGATGATGCCTGTGGCGGGCGGAACGACGCGGAAGTTATCGAATGCCTGCTGGCCCCACTTCAGGAACTCGTATCGCTCTCGGTTGCGCTCGAACTCACGCTCCGCGTTGAACAGAAGCGCCAGGCGTGAGCCGGCCTGATCGACCTGGACCGAATGATCGATGACCAGGTCTACCGGGATCAACGGATTGACCCGCTTCGGATCGCCGCCAAGTCGGGCCACCGCCGCGCGCATCGCTGCGAGATCGACCACCCCGGGCACTCCGGTAAAGTCCTGCATCACCACACGCGCTGGTTTGAAGGGCAGCTCGACAGACGCCGGGCGACGGGCATCCCAGTTCGCCAGCCGGACCACATCCTCCTGGGTGACAGCGAAGCCATCCACCTGGCGCAGCACTGCTTCCAGCAACACCTTGATGGAAAAAGGCAATCGCGAAACGGGACCGATGCCAGCCTCTTCCAGTCGATTGAGCCGGTACAGAACCGTCGGGCGCACACTGCCCTGCAGCGCAGCACGAGCGCCGAAGGGGTCAAGGTGGGACTGTGACATGCGATACACTCCTATCGATCCGACACGGGCAAGGGCCTGAACTACACTTCTGACCTCGTTCAGATGCCGGATGCCAAACAAAGGTTACCGGCTCCACTGGCTTTGGAGCCGGCAACATGCACGGTCGGATTATATTCGTGACAACGTCGCGTGTCAATCTGTGGCCGATCTGAAACCCGCTCCGCGATCGGTTAACAGAAGCGGGTCAAAAGCGCCGGCGCAGTCCGGACGCGACGTGGCCGGACGCGGGACGCCTTGGCGTGCGAGCTTACGGGGTGGTCTGCATCTTCCCGGGCACGAGGCAGTCGACATTCCACGGCTGGCGTACGATGTAGTGGATGCGCACGCTGACGAAGCTGCCAGCGTTGTACCACCAGTGGATCTTGACGCCGTAATCGCGCGGGTCGGCATTCTCCTTGGTCACACTCCACCCATGCATGCCATCGTTAATGGACCCGGCGGAAGCCGACATGGGTTGGCTGAAGCGCGTGTACTCGCGGCCCAGGACTCTGAACACCTCACAGCCCGGGGGCATGCGCTCACCGGGGTAGACCACAACGTCGCCTTTGTCGCCGAACACGCTCGGCACCTTGCCCGCGTTGAGGCGATAGGTGC
>CAYRFV010000042.1:14937-21689 GCA_964423545.1 uncultured Anaerolineales bacterium
CAACTCGCGGGTCGTCGGCTCCGGCGTCGGCGTTGCAGTGCGCGTTCGGGTTGCCGTCGGCGCCGCGGTGCGCGTCCGGGTCGCCGTCGGCGCCGCGGTGCGCGTCTGGGTCGGCGTCGGCGACGACGGCCGCGTCGAAGTTGCGCTGGGCCGAGGCGTGTCCGGGAAGGCGGTTGGGGTGAACGTAGGTCGGGCAGTCGGCGGTTTGCCAGTCGATGTGGCCGTCGGTTCGATGACGATCGCCTTACTGGTCGGCGTCGCAGTCCGCTCGACGACGATCGCCTTGCCTGTCGGTGTTGCCGTCGGTTCGACAACGGTCGCTTTGGGGGTCGCTGTCGCCGTGGGCGTAACATCGGCCGGTTGGACAGCAGTCACCACTACCACCACCGTGATCGGCGGCTGGCTCGGAGGTTCGTAGGGAGCGCCGGGTACAGCACAGGACGCCATCACCAGCGCGCCCAACACAAAGGCCACGAAGAACGCCAAGCGGAGTGGTTTCGATGGTTCCATTCTGTGCCTCCTCCTTGAGCACCATGATTGTCAAGAGTTCCCGGGCGATCGGCCCCCTTGCGCGGGGGTCATATACCGAACCCTAGCCACAAGTATACCATATATCATGACGAAGGCGGGCCATCTTGGATACGGCTGGCGGAGCGACTACGCCATCACTCCGCGACAAATGAATGCCGCCATCGATGAGATTTGGCCCGCGACGCCACCACGCCGCCCGGCTGGTCGTGATGCTCGAATGATAGCGATGGTTTGTATTGGTGGTTGGTCGCCTTCCTGAGATATGAGTGTAGCGTTGTGACTACACGCAGTGCCACCGGCAACGCCAGCCCTATGCTCCGGTCGGGCGCAGCGCTGCGCAGGCCCGGCTCAGCAAATCCCTCAACTCCGCCAACTCGGCCGAAGTAAGGATGCTCCACGGCGCGAAGAAGTAGCGATCGGTCGCAGCCTCTGCGTCGTCGCGGTGTCTGCGCCCCGCGTCGGTGATCCGATACGCGGCGCCCTCCACGCTGACCCAGCCCCGCCCGACCAGTGCCTGCAGCGCATCTTCATACGACTCGCAGGAATAGCCGCGGCGTGCGCAATGCCGGGCGCATAGTTCATCCAGGGTCGAGACATCGCCGCGCCACAGATGGGACAGCGTCTCCCACTGCTGCCCCGTGACATTCAGCGAACCCCAAGCCGACAGATGTGCGTCGTCACGGTAAGCGACGAGATCGCTCAGGTACTGGTCGAGCTGCGGCACGGGCCCGGCCCGGCCGGCAGGATCGTAATGGCGGGCAATGCGCAGACACCACTTGCCGGGAGGCTCCGGCGCTGCCAGGCTGGCCTCGACGAGCCGGCGCAGCAGCGCCAGCAGTCGTGACAGGTCGGTTTCAGGCAGGGGGCGCAGCGGCCCCATCGCAGCGTACGCGGCATCGATGAGCTGGGTGACGGCGGCATGTCCGGTGTGGGTCAGGTGGTACTCCCCCGTGCCGGCGGGCGCCAGCAGACCCAACTGCACTCCCTTGGCCAGTCGCTCTTCCAGCAGCGCAGGATTGGTGTAGGCGGCGCGACGATGCAAACGCGCCGCAGAGATCGGCTCCGGCTCGAAGATCCTGGCAGCCATCAACCAGCCGTACCATTCACCGTACGGGATGCCCACTTGCTCGGCTGCATGATCGATGGCCGGGCCATAGTGGGCCGTGAGAGCTTGCAGCGTTTCCCAGAGCAGGGGCCACAGGGTCGCTTCGTCTGTCTGCACCATCGCACTTCCTCCCCTTGTCGCCATGATACCTGGCGCAACGGTGCACGCCGTTGCGCCCCGGCCTGACCCGTTCGTCCTGCCAGGTTGGTCGTCGCGGTGCGGCCTATTTGCAGCCCTCGACCAACGGCTTGAGAAGCTGAGGAAAATCGGTGAAGAGGCCGCTCACACGCGCGGCAAGCAAGCGCTTCATGGTCGCTTCGTCGTTTACGGTCCAGATATAGACATCGAAGCCAGCATCGCGAATCTTGCCGATCTCATCGGGCGAGATGGCGCCGGCGCGCGGGTTATAGGCCTGTGCGTCGAGCCGTTTGAGCAGCGCGATGGGGTCGGGATCGGCCCGCTCCACCAGGGCGGCAGTGGCGATTCTCCCGTTTGCCTGCCTGGCGCGCACCAGATAGGAGTGGTTGAATGATGAAATCAGCACCCGATCGGTCATGTCAAGCTCGTCGATCGTGGCCACCACTCGTTCGACGACCGTCGCATCGCCGGGAGTCCCGTACAGGTCTTTGATCTCGACATTGACGCGCCAGTCGTGGTCCCGGGTAAAGGCCAATGCCTCGCGCAAGCTCGGCGCCTTCTCGCCGCGAAAACCGGCCAGCTCGGACTGCGTCACTTTCCCTGCCGCGATCTGCTTGAAGGGATCGCTTTCGACGAACCAGGAGCCGAAATCGAGCGTCTGAATCTCAGCCCAGGTGAAAAGGTGGTTGGACCACGGGCTTCGCTCGGGAAAGCGCTCCTTCACGTTCGACGTGCGCACTGGCGTGTCGTCATGGACGATGAAGGGCACGGCGTCCGCTGTCATCGCGACATCGAGCTCCCACAGGTCGGCTCCGATCGCCATCGCCTTGCGCGCCGCAGCAAGCGTGTTCTCCGGCGCCAACGAGCGCGCCCCACGGTGCGCGATGTTGAGTGTTCTGACGCACATGGTGGATGATTCACTCCCGGGCGGTGTTGTGGGCCGAGGTTCAGGCTCAGAGTGGAGCCGGCCTGAGTCGGCAGTCGGCATGGCTGTCTGCGACGCAGGGGCCGTGCAGCTCGCCGCGACGGCCGATGACGCCAGCAGAGCGAGCGCAAGCAGCAAGCGATGCAGCTGGAGCATCCTACTTTTCGGTCTGAACCAGGCCCTTCACGAACCACTGCTGCATCAGGATAACGACCAACACGGGTGGCAGCAGCGCCAGCACGGTGCTCGCCATGATGAGGTTCCAGTCGGTCTGCGCCTCGCCGGTGCCCATCATCTTGACGATGCCGATCACGATCGTCTCCAGGTCTCGCCCAGTGGTGACCAGCAGCGGCCACAGGTACTGATTCCAGCCATAGATGAACAGGATGACGAACAGTGCGGCGATATTGGTGCGCGACAGAGGCAGGACGATGCTCCAGAAGAACCGCATCGGTCCTGCGCCATCGACTTTGGCGGCCTCGACATACTCGTCCGGAATCGTCAGGAAGAATTGCCGGAACAAGAGGGTGCCCGTGGCGGAGGCCATCAGCGGAACAGTCAGGCCCATGAAGGAGTTGATCAGACCGAGATCGCTCATCACCTTGTAGGTGGGCGCAATGCGGACTTCGATCGGCAGCATCAAGGTCAAGAAGATCATCCAGAAAAAGAACCGGCGCAATGGGAACCTGAAGAAAGCTACGGCGTACGCCGACAGCAGCGAAATGATGATCTTGCCTACGGTGATGGCCAACGCCATCTTCAGGCTATTCCAGAGCAGCACCTGGACCGGATTGCCGATGATGCGCCCGCCTCGGGCGCTCGTCAGGACATTGGTGTAGTTCCGAATCAGCTCAGGACCAGGCGTGAGCGGCATCTGTCCCCGGCCGATGAGACCGGCATCCCAGGTCGACCCGATGAGTGCGAGGTAGACCGGAAAGGCGAAAACCAGCACGGCGACGATCAAGATCAGGTGCACCGGGAGATTTCGAAGTTGTTTCGCAGTCATGCGTAATGCACCTTGCCTTCCATCGCGCGGAACTGGAACCAGACCAGCGCGCTGACGATGACCATCAGGATGACCGACTGCGCCGCCGACTGGCCGAGATTCAGGTTGACGTAGCCGTCCATATACACCTTATACATCAAGGTGGTCGTGGCGCGGCCGGGCCCCCCGTGGGTCAGCGCGTGGATCACCCCGAAGGTGTCGAAAAAGGCAAACACCAGGTTGATGGTCAGAAGATAGAAGGTCATCGGTGAGATGAGCGGAAAGAGGATCGCACGGAACAGCTTCCAGGCGCCGGCGCCATCGATCATCGCCGCCTCGGTGATCGCAAGCGGCACCGACTGCAAGCCGGCCAGGAAGAACAGGAAATTGTATGCGATCTGCTTCCAGGACGAGGCAACGATGATCAGGACAAGCGCCTGAACTCCGTTGAGCTGGTAATCCCACTGCAGGCCCAGAGCGTTCAGCGCCTTGCCCAAGATGCCGATGGACGGATGAAAAATGAAGACCCAGAGCACCGCCGCAACCGCAGGCGCGAGCGCGTACGGCCACAGCAGGAGCGTCTTGTAGGCCCGCGCGCCGCGAATCTGGCGGTCGGCCATCACCGCAAGCAGCAGCGCCAGCGTCATGACGAAAAACGTGACGGAGAAGGAAAAGATGGCCGTCACCTCGAACGCTTCGAGGTACAACGGATCGCCTATCACGTCCCGGAAGTTCTGGAACAACACGAACCTGGTGCGCAGGCCAAAGGGATCCTGGCGCAGAAGCGACTGATAGATCGCCTGGCTGGCAGGCCAGATGAAGAAAACGGCGGTGATCACAAGCTGGGGCAAGAGCAGGAAATAGGGCAGGATGCGGTTATTGAAAATAACCCGGCGTTCCATCATGTCCCTCGCAGGTAAGCCCGAAGGGCCGGCGGCCCTTCGGGCCTGGCTCGGCCGGTCTACTTGTATGTCTTCTCGAAGGTGCGCAGCACGTCGTTGCCGCGCTTGACCGCGTTGTCCATCGCCTGCTTGGCGGTCTGCTGGCCCTGGAGCGCCTTCTCCCACTCCTCATAGACGATGACGCGAATCTCCGGCATGTTGCCGAGCCGGAGCCCAAGCGAGTTCTCGGTCGGCTTGGAGCGCGTCAACTGCTGATAGGGGAGATCAGCGCCCGGGTTCTTTTGATAGAACCCATCCGCCTTGGTCTTCTCGTAACCGCCGTGGGTGATCGGCAGATAGCCGGTCTCCTGATGCCAGCGGGCATCCACCTCGGGCTTGCTGATGAACTTGAAGAACTCGGAGATAGCCTTGTATTCGTCCGCCGTGCGGCCAGGAGAGTTCATCACCCACAAGCTCGCGCCGCCGATGATGGAGTTGATCGGCGCACCGGCAACGTCTTCGTAGTACGGCTGGAAGGTCACGCCCCAATCGAACTTGGATTCGTTCTTGATGCGGGCGCGGGCAGCGGAGGACGCGATGATTATGCCGCACTCGCCCGAAGGGAAGAGCACTGTCGCGGCGCCGTCGCGGCCGCCGTACTTGAAGCTGCCTTCTTTCGCCATATCCATCAAGGTCTGCAGATGGCGCACCTGCAGGTCGCCGTTGAACTTCAGCTCGGCGTCCATGCCCATCATGCCGTTCGCCTTGGTAGCGAGCGGAACGTTGTGCAGCGCCGAGAAGTTCTCAAGCTGCGTCCAGGTGGGCCATTCAAAGGTCAGACCGCACTTGGTCGCGCCGCTGTCCACCAGCTTCTTGGCCGCTGTGCGAACTTCGGCCCAGGTCTTGGGCGGCTTCTCAGGATCCAGCCCCGCCTTCTTGAACGCATCTTTGTTGTAGTACATCATGGGCGTCGAGCTATTCAGCGGCATCGAGATCATCTTGTCGCCTTCGCTGTAGTAGCCGCGCACCGCCGGGATGTAGATGCTGGGATCGAGGTTCCAGCCGGTGTCCTTCGCCAGTTCGTGTACGGGCTTGACTGCGCCTTTCGCCGCCATCATCGTCGCAGTGCCAACCTCGAACATCTGAACGATGTGCGGCGCCTTGCCGGCGCGGTATGCGGCGATCGCCGCATTCATCGTGTCGGGATACGCGCCCTTGTAGATAGGATCCACATAGTACTTGTCCTGCGACTTGTTGAAGTCCATCACGACGGACTCCAGCACATCGCCCAACGGTTTGCCCAGCCCGTACCAGAACTCCACCACCACGCGGCCGGGAGGCGGCGTGGGCCTGGGTGCGGCGGTTGCAGTGGGCGCGGGCGCTTTGGTCGGTTCGGCCGCCGGGGCCTTGGTCGGCTCAGCGGCGGGCGCCTTGGTCGGTTGGGCCGCGGGCGCCTTGGTCGGCTCGGCCGCCGGCGCCTTAGTCGGTTCGGCCGCCGGGGCCTAGGTCGGTTCGGCCGCCGGGGCGGTCGCCGGCGCGCAGGCCGAGAGGAGCATGCTCATCACGACGAGCAGGCTGACGACGACAAACAGCTTCTTCATGGTCTCCTCCTTCCGAGAGTAAGGAAATGGAAGTACCGGCGCACGGTCTCAAAGGCGGTGGGGCCGGTGCCCACGAGAGCAGCACGCCTCGATAGAGAGCAAGAGGAACAGACGCAGACCTGCGCCAATCGGTAAGAGGCAGCTGGCAGGGAGATCGATGACATGGGCTGTGCTCCATTGCAGGCACTGGCACGTGCCGGCCAGATAGACGCCCACTGCGCCACCCGAAACTCCGAGTGCAGAGCAATCCAGGGCCGGAGCGTTGCTCCGGCATGTACAATTATTATAACACAGGGGCGCAGGAAGCAGGCAAGTCCGCTGAGGCGCGGCAGTGCAGATCGCGTCCGGCGGCGACCCCGGGCCACCGCCGGCCAAGGGGCGCAAGAAAAAGGCGGCAGCGCTGGATGCGCCGCCGCCTGGCGGGAATGAGCCGATCCACCCGGCTCCTGTCGCCGTCTACGGTCGGGCGATCAGGCGCGTGCGGCAAGCTGCCGGTCGACCATGTAGAGCGCCGTCCCGGAGTGGCCAACCATCTTGATCGCCTCGATGACCTTGGTGACGTTGGCTTCTTCCTCCACCTGCTCGT
>CAYRFV010000042.1:21699-28035 GCA_964423545.1 uncultured Anaerolineales bacterium
AGGCGTAATCCTTCTCGCCCACGGTGGTCTCGTACAGCTTCGTAAGCAACGCCGTCACCTTTTTCTCATGGTCGAGCACCTGCTGGAAGAGATCGAGAAGCGAGGTCCACTCCGACGGCGGCTGCGGAATCGCCTGAAGCGTGACCTTGCCGCCCTGCTCGAACACGTACTTGTAGAACTTCATGGCATGCCCCTGCTCTTCGCCGAACTGTGCGCGCAGCCAGTGCGCCGCCCCACCGAGGTTGTTTGCCTCGGCCCAGGCCGACATGGAGAGGTAGAGGTAAGCCGAATAGAACTCATGCTTGATCTGCTCATTGATCGCAGCTTCTACAGTCTTGCTGATCATGGGTGTTGTCTCCTTTGGTCAGAGATTGCCAAACGCCTGATGGTGCAAATTGTAGCAGAATCGTTATGGGTGTCAAGGAATCCAGCCAACAGTGTCAGCCGTGAGTTTCGCGCTTCGGGCCGCCAGGGGCGTGGCATCGATCCGTGGCGAGACCGTAATCTTCACAACCCGTCATCCGGCGACCAGTCGCGCCCCCATCGCCCGTCGATCGGGTCGGCGACGAGCTGGTAACGGATGTCAGTGGAAAGACGCATACGATGGGCAGGATCTTCGTTCACCGTTGCGGCGTGGATCATGTGGGCGCTGTGGATCATCATGTCGCCGGCCTCATAGTCGGCAGCCAACCAGCGCGCAGCCAGCCGATCGGCCAGCCCCGGCAGGTCCTTAGTGATCCAGCCGCCCGCAGCCATGTGGCGGTTGTAAGCGCGGATGCGCTCCTCCGGCGCAAGGTCGGCGCTGCGGGCCGCGTAGTCCGCCTCCATGCGACGGCCCCAAGCATCGGAGCCTTCCAGGTACACCAGGCCGCCCATCTCCGCGGGCGCGTCACCGATCGGGATCCAACTGGTGTAGACACGATCGGTGCCACCGCGCAGATAGGTCAGATCGTAGTGCGCGCCGGTGCACGTGGGATCCCCCGGCACAGTCAACCGCAGGAGCTTGCGCTTGTGAAGGTACACAGGTCCCCCCAAAGCTGCCTCGTAGAAGTCGCGAATGGGCGCCATCAGGCAGAAGGCTTCATACGAGGCCCAACGCACGATCTCGGCGAGGCGGTGGCTCACGGCCGCCTTGCCCTGGTGGCTGCCTGAGAAGACCCCTTCGGCAGGATCGCTGCCCGGCGCCAGCAGCCCGACATCGACAAAGGCAGCGAAGAAGCGCCGGCGGAAGTCCAACACCTCGCGGCGGTCCAAGGCGCCCTTCAGCCATAGATAGCCCTGCGCGGCGAACTGCTCCCACAACCTGGCCAGCGGCTGGCTCGCATCGGATGGCGTCAGCCAGCCGAACCGCTCCGGCCCCATCACCATGGCGAACCCATTGCTCACCAGGGCCGTGCGGAGTTCTCGTCCGCTTACCTTTCGCCCGGTCTCCGCTTCACTCATGCCGCCCTGCTCCTCGTCGATCAGGTCCACCCGTTCTCATAGGCCGTCTCGTACATCGCTACGATGTTCTCAGGGGGGCTCACCGCCTGGATGTTGTGGCACGGCGCCAGGATGTAGCCGCCGCCCGCGCCGAGGAGGCGCAGGTTGTCCAGCACCTCCTGGCGCACCTCGGCCACCGAGCCGAACGGCAGCGTGTACTGGTTGTCCATCGCGCCGTGGAAGATCAGCTTGTCGCCGAAGTCACGCTTCAGGCCCTCCCGCTCCATCCCCTTGCACCGCCACTGGATCGGATTCAGCACATCGATGCCCAGGGCGATCATATCCGGCAGGATCTTGCGCACGGCGCCGTCGTTGTGGTGAAAGACGAAAGCGCCCGCGCTGTGCGCCAGGTCGATGATCCGCTTCATGCGCGGGAGCAGAAACTCCCGGATGTGCTTGACCGAGAACATCAGGCCGTCCTGGGCGCCCATATCCTCGGCAACATAGGAAATCATCACCTGGCCCGGAATCTGCGCGTAGATGCGCTCCGTGTTGGCGTATGCCAGACCGAACAGCTTGTCCAGGCAGTAGTGCACGATCTCAGGATGCTCAACCAAGTCGATGAACGCCTGCTCCTGGCCGCGCAGATTCTTGTAGATCAGGAACGGCTCCGAGCCGCCGCCGCGGATCGGGTGCGTCTCCCACCCCGCGATCTGCGCCGGAATCTCGCTGTAGTCGTACCAGTCAGGGCTGGGCCAGGTGTAGCTCCGCTCGATCTCTTCCACCGACGCGTATTGCGCCAACGGGTGGTGAACGCACTCGCCGTACGCACCCGTGCCGTACTCGATGTCACGGTAGCGGCAGCCGAACACGTCGGTGTGCGGCCGCAGCCGCGGGCCGATGTAGCGTGGGCCAACCGATACGACATAGTCGACATGGAGCCGGTCAAGCATCTCCCGGCGCAGCGCATCGATGGGCCGCCGGCCCAAACGAGCGCGCGGACCGCCGCGTTTGAATGCCGTCACCAATGCTTCCTCGCTGTCGCTGCTCAGCCCCAGGTGTCGAATCAGCCTGACGGTCGCTTCGATCGTGCTCCAGTAATCCATCGGCATCCGGTCAGGCACGCGCCGGTTCAGGACGGCGAGCCAACGCTCGCGCGGGGTCATGGTTTCCTTGGGCATGATCTCCTCAGCAGGTGGGTCGGCTCAGCGTCCGCCGTAATAGACCACCCTTCCCGATACGCGGAACAGGACGACCGTGAACGCAACGACAATCACGAACATGATCCACGCCTGGGCCGCGGCGTAACCCATCTTGAAGAACTGGAAGGCGCTCTGCCACAGGTAAATTGACATCATCAGGGTGGAGTCGGCAGGGGATCCGCTGCCGCCTGTCATGACGTGCACTTCGGTGAAGTACTGAAACGCGCCGATGAGGCCTGTGATGACGACGAACAGGATAACCGGGCTGATCATTGGTAACGTGACATACCAGATCTGCTGTCCGGAGTTCGCGCCGTCCAGTTGGGCGGCCTCCATCAGCTCGCGGGGGACATCCTGCAGCGCGGCCAGGTAGATGACCACGGCCGTGCCGACCCCCCACAGGCTCATCAGGATCAAAGCCGGCTTGGCCCATTCCGGGCTGCCCAGCCAGCCGGGCCCGCGGATGCCCACCAGCGACAGAACGTAGTTGATGATCCCGCCGCGCGGGTTGAACATCCAGAGCCAGACCAGCGAGGTGGCCACCACAGGCGTGATGCTGGGCAGATAGAAAACCGTGCGCCAGGCCGACATGCCCTTGACCTTCATGTTCAGAAGCATGGCCAGCATGATGCCGAAGAAGGTGCCCAGCGGCACGGCGAAGAGGGCGTAGTAGGCCGTGTTGTATAGTGCCGAGACGAAGCGTCCATCGGTGACCAGATTGCGGTAGTTCGCCAGCCCGATCCACGTCGGGCTCTCCAGGATCGGATAGAAAGTGAAACTGTAGTAAAGCGACATCAGGAAGGGCACCACCCGAAAAAGCAGGAAACCGATGATCCACGGCGAAATGAAGAGGAGGCCGGTGATCAACCCACGCCGTTCCTGGCGCGACAGTCTGCGCAGCTTCAAATGGAATGCCACGGCCCCCTCCTAACCCTTCAGCCCGGTCAGTGCAATCCCTTCGATGAAAGTGCGCTGGGCGAAGAAGAACAGCACGATGATCGGCACCACACTCATCACGGTCGCCGCCATAATCCAGGCAAAGTTCATGAAGCCGTAGGTGGTGCGCATGTTGGCGATCCCCAGCGAGACGGTGTAGAGCGCCTTGTCGTTCAGGTAGATGAGCGGACCGAAGTAGTCGTTCCAGCTGCCGATGAACTGAAACAGCGCCACCACGGCGAGGGCCGGCTTAGCCAGCGGCAGGATGATCTGCCAGAAAATGGCCAGCTCGGAGGCGCCATCCACCTTCGCGGCGTCAGAGAGCTCGACCGGCAGGCCCATGAAGAACTGCCTGAGCATGAAGATGTAGAATGGGCTGCCGAAGAAGACCGGAATGACCAGGGGCGCATACGTGTTCACCCAGCCCAAACGGTGAAAGATGATGTATAGGGGGATGAAAGTCACGAACCCCGGCAGAATCATCGTTGCCAGGACCAGTGCGAAGACTGCATCGCGTCCGGGCCAGCGTACGCGCGAGAAGCCGTAGGCGACCAGCGAATTGATGAGCACTGCGCCGATGACCGACGGGATGGCGATCTTTAGCGTGTTCACGACGAAATGCGCGAACTCGGCCTGGCCGAACGCCTGGACGTAGTTGTCCCAGCGAATGGGATTCGGGATCCAGATCGGCGGCCAGACGACCAGCTCCTGCGGGTTCTTCAGCGACGTGGAAACCATCCAGACCCAGGGCAGGATGAAGAACGCAGAAAAGAAGAGCAACGCCACGTACTTCGCCGTCCCCGTGGCGCCGCGGAGAAGCTGGTACCGCGCCGAATGGTGATGCGGTCGGGTCTTGGGCAGCGCGGCCATGCCTGTCTGTGTAGCCATGATGCCAACCTCGGAGATGAGAGGAGCTGCTACCGCACATGCACAGAGGCACGAAGGCGCACAGGGAGAGACCCGCTTGCTGCATCCATGGCGGCTTCATGCCTCTGCAGTGAACGATGAGACCCCGGATCAGGGCGTCAGCCCTGCTTGGCCAGCCAGTTGTCCAGTTCTTTCTGCGCCTGTTCGGTCACGTAGTCCAGCGCCTCCTTCGGAGTCTTCTGGCCCACGCGCGCCTTCTCCCATTCCGCGCTGAGCAACGCAGCGTACGAATCGGCGGTCGGAATCTTGGCCGGGTAGAGATAGTAGTCCGCTTTGAACAGGTCCTTCAGGAAGATCTCCTGATAGCCCGGGCACTGGCCGATCACTTCGGTCTTGAACTTCGGCCAGTCGACCATCATCGACGAGACAGGGCCGTTGACGCACTGCCACACCATGAAGAGGCCCGTGTAGACGTCGCGATCGCCGGTGGCGCCGGTCATGGCGCTGATGATCTCCCAGGCTGCGGCCGGCTCCTTGCCGCCCTTCGGGATGATCCAGCCGTCGCCGTAGGTGTACATGCCCGTCTTGTCGACCCCCGTCGGCCGCGGCAGCGGCCAGACGGTGAACTCGAAGCCGGCGGGCTTGTAGCGCTTGATCGTGTCGAACTGCCAGGGGCCGGTGATCAGCGTGGCGCGCAGGCCGGAAAGGAAGGGGTCATTGCCAGCCGACCGTTCGCCGCGGCCCTGCAGCGACGCGAAGTAGTCCTGCAGCTTCTTGACGCCGACCTTCTTCCAGCGGGCGGTCTGCCACTCCAGCGCCTTGAGGTTATTGGGATGATTGGCCGTGATCTTCGTGCCGTCCTCGGAGACCAGCTGGCCCAGGAAGCGGGCGATGCTGTTGGTGACCGACGTGTAATCTCCACCGAGGACGTTGATATTGCCCTGCGCGTCGTAGGTGGTCAGCTTGTCCCAGGTGTCGGCCATCTCGTCCCAGTTTGCCGGCGGCTTGTTGGGATCCACACCCTTGTCTTTGCACATCTTGGTATTGACAAACATGCCCCAGCACTGGTTCCACATGGAGGCGAAGTAGTACTTGCCCTTGTAGACGCCGAGATCCCAGATGGGGGGCGCCATCCATTTTTTGAGCGTCGCAACCTGGTCCGGCTTGCCGACTTCATCGAGGGCCAGGATCGCCTTCTGCGCGGCGAGCTGATAGGCGATGTTGGCGCCGAAAACGACGGCGGTAGAGGGAGGACTGCCAGCGGCGACGCTGGCCAATAACTTCTGCGTCATGTTCTCGGGGACGACGACATGCTTGGCCACGATCTTGTTCTGTGACTTGTTGTAGCCGTCGAGAATCTGTTCGATGTTCTTCGCTGCGGCCTCGGTCCAGCCGGTCCAGACATCGATCTGAATGGGCTGAGCCGCGGCCGGAGCCGGCGCCTTGGTCGGCTCCGCTGCGGGCGCCTTCGTGGGCTCCGCCTTGGCGGCCGGAGCAGCCGGGGCGGCGGGCGCGGGGGCAGGGGCTGGAGCGCAAGCTGCGATGGCCAACCCTGCACCGCCCAAAGCAGCTCCTTTCAGGAAGTCGCGTCGAGATAACGACCTGCGTGGCATGATCATCCTCCTCTTGGGGATCCAGCAACGTGCGCAAACTCGATATCAGACGGTGTGGGGACAGACAGAGTGTCAGGCTGCGGGCACCTCCTTGCGATCGACAGGCACGCGCCTCGATCAGACAGCGTCGCTCGCCGCTGCTGGCACGGCTTTAAGCGTCATGATGCGCCTTGCGACGACGAGGCGGATCATAGCACAGGGGTCCGAGGAGCGCAAGTGAACGCACCAGAGGCATGCCCGCATCCGCGTCGCCCGGAAGCAGCCTGCCGGCGATCCGCAATTCGCCACTCTGCAGC
>CAYRFV010000043.1:0-28035 GCA_964423545.1 uncultured Anaerolineales bacterium
TCGGCGGCATGGCCGCCGGTGCAGGCCTGGTGGGCGCGAGGGCGCTCGCCGGCATATCGGGGGCGGGAACGATCCGCTCGACCGGTGCGGCGGTCGCGTCGCCGTCCAGGAGATAGAGCGCGGCGTCACGGGCACCGCGCGGATTGGGCATGCCTCGGGCCAGATAGAGCGCGCCAGCGGGACGGGAGCGCAGCATGGCCTTCGACTGCGAAGCGCGCATCAGGCAATGCGGGCGAACATCTCGGGCGTGATCGGATAGAGGGCCGGCTCACCCGCAAAGAAGCGGCGCAGCTCTTCCACCGCCAGCTCGCCCATACGGCCGCAATTCTCGATACAGCCCGCGATATGCGGCATCACGACGACGTTCTCCAACCGGCGCAGCGGGCTGTCGGCCGCAGGTGGCTCGGGGTCGGTGACATCGAGGAAGGCGAAGAAACGGCCTCGGCGCAACTGGTCGATCAAGGCGGCTTCATCGATGAGCGATCCGCGCGCGGTGTTGATCAGCAGGGCATTGTCCTTCATGAGCGCGAGCCGTCCGGCGTCGAGCAGATGGTGCGTCTCGGGCTTCGCCGGGGCATGCAGCGAGACGACGTCTGCTCGCCGCAGCAGCTCGTCGAGCGTCACTTTCTGTGCGCCCAGCGAGGCCGTCTCTTCCGCCGAGATGAACGGATCGTAGACCAGTACACGCACGGCAAACGCCTGGAGCAGCCTGATGACGTGCCGCCCGACATTGCTGGCGCCGATGATCCCCACCTCTTTCCCGAACAGCTCGCGCGCGGGCCACCACGGCGTCTCGCGCCAGCCCCCCTCCCGCACATGCTGCGCCAGGGGCCAGACGCGCTTCATCCCGACGATCATCAGCCCAAGCGTGGTCTCGGCCACATCCACGGCCAACGCCAGACCGGCGCTGGTCACGCGAACGTTGCGCGCCCATACTGCCTCCGAGACGAAACGCTTGACGCTGCTGCCCATGTGCGCCATCGCCCGCAGGCGCGGCGCGGCGGCCATCACGTCGGCATCGAGCGGCGCAACCTCCCAACTGGTGATGCAGGCGTCAGCGGGCGGCAGCAGCGCGAGCAAAGCAGATTTGTCCGCTGGCTGCGACCCGTCGTGATGGATCACGTCGGCGAAGGCGTCCAGCGCCTGCCAGGCGGCCGCACTGAACATGCGCCGGTAGTGCTCCCTGCCGATGGTAATTGCAACGATCGGTCGGGTCATAATCGAACCGGTCCGGCCGGTGCAGGCGCGGGCCGGACGCGATCGACCGGCTGCACGCGACCGGCCTCGGTTCGCAGCGCGGCCAGCACCGGCTCGAACTTCGCCAGCAGCGCGGGCTCGGGCCACAGTCGCATGTTGGAGTCCAGCAGCAGCGTGGCGGCCGCGGCGGCCCCGGCGAGCAGCCGGATCGCCATCTCGAGGTCATCGCGCGCCAGGTCGATCAGGGGTCGGAACTCCTGGAGCAGGCAGGCCGCCTCGATGGACAGGCGTGCCATCTCAACCGGCATCTGGCACAAGCGTTCCTGCCCCTCCAACGTCTTCCCGGCGGCGCGCAGCGCGGCGAACGCCGTGATCGCCGCACCATCCTCGTCGGTCAACACCAGCAGCCGGCCGCGAAGGGCTGCAAGCTGCCCCGCGAGGCGCTCAGCAACCGCGCCGTCGGCGGGGCTGGGCGCCAGGGGTGCGTTGATGCGCAGGCACGCCTCACCCAGGCTGCACGCCAAGGACGCCGAGGCCGCGATGGTGGCGCCGGCCATGGCGTGGCCCTGATCGGCAATGTGCTCAGTGAATTGACGAAGCGTTTTCTCGGTCAGCATTCCTGATCCTCAGTGTTGGCCTTGTCCTCAGTGTTGGCCTTGTCCTCAGCCCTAACCTTTGACCGCGCCTTCGACCATCGCGCGGAAGAAACTGCGGCGCGCAACCAGGAAGACGAGCACCATCGGCAGGGCGATGACGACACAGGCCGCGGCAACAGCCTGGGCGTTGATGAGGTTCTGGCCCAAGAAGTCATACATGCCGAACATGGCCGGCTTGAGCTCGTTCTTGGTGATCAGCAAGTACCCCGCGATGAACTCGTTCCAGACACCGACGAAGGTGAGCAGAAAGACTGCAGTCAGTCCGGGCGTAGCCAGCGGCGCAATGATGCGCACCAGCCCGCCGATCGCGCTGCAGCCGTCGATCAGTGCGGCTTCCTCCAGCTCGCGCGGGATGGCGTCGAAGAAGCCCTTGGCGATCCAGACGCTCATCGGCAGGTAGAAGCCGGTATAGACGATCATGATGAAAACGCGATCGTTGTAGATGCCCTCAGCGACGTGGCGGATCGACGCGCCCATCTGATAGAGCGCCAGAAGGTTCGTCAGGAGCGGCACCCCTGTGATGGCGAGAATGGCGATCATCAGCGCATCGTGCCCGCGGAACCGATAGCGAGAGAAGGCATAGCCGGACAGGCTCGCCAGGAACATGACGATCAGGGCTGTGCCGACGGCGTACAGCACGGTGTTGGGCAAGTAAGTATTGAGCATCCGGCCCATCAACGCAAATCCCAAGGGCGCTGCCGGGTCGGGCATGGGCAGCACCACGCGCTCATAGCCCTCGATCGACCAACGGCACGCCCTCAGGTCGAAGCTCGACGTGGGCGTGTCGCAGGGAAAGAGCACCGGCGGCTTGCGCGTCACATCTTCCTCGCGCTTCAACGAGATCAACACCGTAGTCGCAATGGGAACCAATGCCACGAAGATGACGACGATCAGCGCTGCGTTGGTCAGAAAGCCTTCTCGCGTCTTGCGCGAGACCGTGAATGCCTCTGTGGTGTCGGGGAGCAGCGGTTCTGCAGGTGTCTGCATTTCAGATGCTCCTTTGCTGTACACGGGTGATGCGCAGCGTGCCCGCAATCAGAGACAGATTGATCACGGCCAGCAACAAGGCCAGGGCGGCTGCCCTGCCGAAGTCCAGCGACACCCAGCCGATCGAGTACAGCAGGTAGCTGAGCACGTGGGTCGAAGTACCCGGCCCGCCGCCGGTGAGGCTGAACACCATGCCGATGCCGTTGATTCCGCCGAGCGTCAGGCTGAAGAGCGCTACGACCATGGTCGGCAGAATCAGGGGGATGGTGATATGGCGGATGGTCTGCCAGGTGCCGGCGCCGTCGATACGACTGCTCTCAAGCACCTCGTTCGAGACCGTCTGCAGCGCGGCCAGCAGCAGCAGGGTGGTGAAAGGCAGCGCACGCCAGGCGGCGGCCAGGATCAGATAGATCATGGCCGGCGAAGGCGGAAAGGGGAAGTCGCCGACCCACGGCCGCGCGGCATCCGCCGTCAACACGGAGAGGCCCCTGGGCGGAAAGAGCGCCGGATTCTGCAGGACGCCGGAGAAGAGACCGTAGTCCGGCAGCACCAGGAGCCGGAACACCACGCCGGCGATGATGTCGGCGAGAATCCACGGGATGAAGAGCAAAGTGATGTAGAGGCCCGACAGGCGGGACTTCCGGTTGAGCAAGAGGGCAATGACGAAGGCCAGGATCAGGGTCAGCCCTGCATACCCTACCAGGAAGATCAGCGTATGTCCGGCGCTTTCGCCCAACGCTGACGAGCCCAACAGGATCTCGAAGTTTCTGAGTCCGACGAACTCCCAACCGTCCGGCTGGCGTTCTTGCACGCTCAGGATCAGCGTGTAGAAGATGGGATAGACCTGGATGGCGAGCAACACCACGATGGTCGGCAAGATCAGCCAAAACGGCAGCCAGTTGCGACGGCGCCGCGTTCTGGCCTTCTTCGCTCTGTGACTGCGGGAGGGGAGGGTGACCGCAGAGTGGTCCATGAGACGGGTGATCTCCTTTTCCGGAAGAACAGGGCACGGATGCGTGTGCCTCGTACAGGCACGCGGCGTGCGCTGGGACGGTCAAACAGGAGAAACAACACGGAGCCGCATCGGATGTAACACAAGCCGCCGGCTTGTCGTTACGTCAGCAGGCGCAAGCCAGCGGCTTGGCGTTACGTCAGCAGGCGCAAGCCAGCGGCTTGGCGTTACGTCAGCAGGCGCAAGCCAGCGGCTTGGCGTTGCGTCAGCAGGCGCAAGCCAGCGGCTTGCGATACAGATTCAGTACAGGGTGGGAAGGCGAACGGGGCCGCGGCAAGACACGCCCAACTCGCCTTCCCAGCAAAGCACCCTCTTCCTTCGACCGCACTCAGGATGGTTCAGCCGGCGAGTATCACTTGACCGTCTTGTTGAACTCGTCCTGCGCCTTCTGCAGCTCGGTGGCGATGTCGGCCTTGGGATCGGTCTTGATCAGCTTGTAGATCGCGTTCATGACCGCTGTCTTGGCGCCGGTCACGTTGACGACAGTCGGCCACGCGATTTTACAGTCGCTGGCCGAGGCGACGGCGATGGCCTGCTTGTAGAACGGCGTCTGGAACTCAGGCAGCGCCGCAACCGACTTGAGCACCGGCAGACCGCCGCCCGGGCCCATCACGTAGATCGGATTCTGCTTGGCCGAAAGGGTCCAGTTGATGAACTCCTTGGCGCCGTCCGGATTCTTTGCGCCCGTGGGAATGGCCAGCGTTGCGACGCCGGTGCCACACCCCGGCTGCTTGCCCGGCGCTGCAGGGAAGGGGGCCAGAATCACGTCGCCGGCCGCAATCGCGTCGAGCATATCGTTCTCGTTCTTCTTCTCGTACTTCTTGCCGTTCGGAGCGGTGAGAGGGTTCATGTAGCGGTAGCCGAAGAGGCCGGTCGGGATTGCGCCGGCCGAGTTGTCCTTGAACGCCTCTTCCTCCTGGAAGTTGCCGGCGAACGCGATCTCGGGCACGTAACCCTTCTGCACCATCTCGCGAAGCCAGGCAACTGCAGCCACATTCTCGGGGGTGTTCAGCTTCAGCTTGCCGTTGCCGTCGTCGTAGCCGCCGCCGAAGGAGGTGATGGCCTGGAAGATCGCACGGTTCGCACCGTCGCCGTTGAAGGCGGTCGAGCCGAAGAAGGTCAACGCGTACTTGTTCTCCTTCTTGAGCCGCTCGGCCTCTTTGAGCATCTCATCCGTGGTCTTGGGGAAGCCGTTGGGGAAACGATCCTTCCAGACAAACACCTGCGAGGGTCGATTGGCCGTCGGAATGCAGACCAGCTTGCCCTCGGCATTGGTGCAGGCTTTCAGTGCGCTGGGGTCCATCTCGGAATACCACTTCTGCGCCTTGGCCCACTCCGTCAAGTCCTGCACCGCACCGTTCTTGGACAGGTTGCTGACCGAGCTGTTCCCGATCTCAACGATATCCGGGACTTCAGCCTTGGCCTGCACGGCCGCGACGAGCTTGGCTTCGAGACGATCCCACGGGGTGAACTGGTTCTCCCAGACGTACTTGCCCTCGTACTCCTTGTTGAAGACCGGGATGTTCTTGCGCAGGTATTCGTTGCCCACGCGCTCATCGGCCTTGGGATCCACGTTGCCCTGGTCATACTGGAACCAGGAGACGATCTTCTTGGCCGGAACCGCCGTGGCGGCGGGCGCCACCGTAACCTGCTTCTCGACGACCTTCTCGACTGGCTTCTCCACGATCTGGGTCGCAACCTTCTCGACCACTTTCTCCTGCGTGACAACCTGCGTCACAACCTTCTCAACCACCTGGGGCGTCGGCGCCGCGCACGCGGCGAGCGCCAGGACGACAATCGCCAGCAAGGCGATCAGTGCAAAACGAGCCTTCATCGATGTCTCTCCTTCAGGGTGTGGTGTAAGTATGCCGGGGTGGAACGCTGACCAGGAACCGCCTTCAATTAAGTCGCGTGCGATACCTAACCTCCTTTCGTTGCGTCACAGCACGGGCGGGGTGACGCAGCAGATCACCTCCAAATCGTCGCCATCCAACGCTGCAAACTCGCGCAGAGAGCGGCCCTCGTAGCTGATGCTGTCGCCGGGACCCAGGGCATAGGTTTGATCCTCGACGGTGATCGAAAGCCGTCCGCGCAACACGTACATCACCTCGTCGGTGGGCTTGGACAAGCGCTCGGCGATCCGCCGGCTCCCCGGCTGCACATGAATCAGCAGCGCCATCAGTTGGCCGTTCAGGTTGCGAGACAAAAGCTCGTAGCAGATCTCGTCGTCGCAGATGTCCAGCCTGGGGCGCTCGCCTGCACGGATGATCGGGCTGGGCTGCCGCGCGCCGTTCAGAAACGCGAACATCGGCACTTCCAGGGCCGTCGCGATGCGCTGCAGGGAGGCCAGGGAGAGAGAACACTGGTTGTTCTCGACCTGGCTGAGGAAGCTGGCTGTCAGGTTCGTGCGGGCGCCGAGCTGGCGCAGGGTGTAGCCCAACTCTTTGCGTCGTTGGCGGATATGCTCGCCGACCATGCGATTGCGCCCTCCGGGATATTCAAACTCTCTACAGCCCGTGGATAGAGCGAGCATATCACAGTTCAGACCCCTTGTCAAGCATTACTTAACGACAAGACTTAACGCTGCGCAGCGATCCCGGGGGCGCAACGAGGGCTGGAGCCGGCGCATGACATCCCTTGCTTGCGCCTCGACCGCAGCGGAGCATCGACGTCGTCGAGGGCGGTCTCGATGACGCGTACAGCATGACATCCCTTGCTTGCGCCTCGACCGCCGCGGAGGCTCAATCGCGCCACTCCCAGTCGATCCGGTGAGAACCTTCAGTGCGCACCGTGAACCGGGCGCCGGTGGGCCGGCCTGCCAGGTCGTGAGATGCCCAGGCGACCGGCTCGAGATCCGGCCCAAGGATGCGACGCACGGCGCCCCGACGACCCATGATGCCCACGGCCACCTGTCGCTCGACCGGGCTGCCCTCGATCACCAGGGAGCCCGCCTGCTCCTGCCAGGCAAAGCGCGTACCATCGTACAGCCGGAATCTCCCATCAGCGCCCGGGTAGAGCGACAGCCGCAGATCGGCGCCGGCCTGGCGCAGGCGCGGATCATCCGCAGGCACGCAGGTATCGGCTGAAGGGTCAAGCCACGGGATGATCGCGCCGGCGCGCGCGTGCACCGGTATCGTGTCCAGGTCGGCGTGCACTCGGTGCACACGCCCGCCCGCCCGCCACTCCCCGGTCCAGAAATCGCGCCAGCCGCCCGCTGGCAGGTAGAGGTGGCGGTAGCGATCCAGGCCGTAATACACCGGAGCTACAAGCAGTTGCCCGCCGAAGCAGTACTCGCGCTCCGCCATATCATCCCATACTCCCGGATCGTCCGGGAACTCCAGCGGCAAGGCCCGGAGCATCGGCAGGCCAGTCGCCGCGGCCTGCTGCGCCAACGTATAGACGTATGGAAGAAGGTCCATGCGGAGTTGCGCGTAGCGCCGATAGGTTTCAAGCGTGGCAGGGGTGAAACGCCAGGGCTCGCGGCAGCCTGTGCCATGAATCTGCATGATCGGACAGAAGGCGCCGAACTGAGCCCAGCGGACGAACACCTCGTCGGTGGGCACGCCGAAGTAGCCCCCGATGTCACAGGCCCAGTACGGAAAGCCGCTCAGCCCGGCGGCCTGCCCGGCGACGATCACGCTCGGCAATCCGGTGGCCGGGCCGAAGTCGGAGCTCTGGTCGCCTGCGAAGACGGCGGAGTAGCGCTGCGAACCATGCCAGGCTGAGCGGGCCAGCAGCACCCCCGAGGTCTCCTGGGCCAGCGCCTCGGCGGTTGCCTGGTTGTAGAGCCGCGGATAGCTGTTGTGCAGCTCGCGGCCGGTGCGGCCGTCCGCAAAGACGGCATCTTCTGGCGCCTGCTCGCCGAAGTCGGTCTTGAAGCCATCGACCCCCATCCGCACCAGGCGGCGAATGTGCGCCTGCCACCAGGCGACGGTCTCGGGGTTAGTGAAGTCGAGGCAACTGCCGACAAAGGTGGGGCTGTTTGCCAGGCGATGCACGTATGGCTCCCCATCCGGGCGGCGAATAAACAGCCCGCGCCGGGCGCACTCCCAGTAGGTTTCCGACGGCTCGGCATCCTTGACGATCCACGGGGCCACCCACAACACCAGACGGTAGCCCAGGCTGCGAATGCGCTGAATCATGGCCTCCGGATGGGGAAAACGCTCCCCGTGGAAGGTGAAACTCTGGTAGCAGGCCTGCCAGGAGGCATCGATCAGCTTCACCGTTCCCGGCAGCCCGTGGCGCCGTCCTTCCTCTACATCTTCCAGGGCGGTCGCCTCCGTCTCCTGCATCCAGTCTCGCGATTTCCAGGGACCGAAGACCCACATCGGCGGCAGGTCGGGGCGCCCGGCAAGGCCGGTGTAGCGCGCCAGGATCTCGCTGGGCGCTGAACCGGGGATCAGCCGCAGTGACACCGAGGCGTCGCTGCACCGGATGGAGACAACGGTCGGGTCATCCGGCACAGCGAGCCGGAGCAGTGTGCGGGCGCCGGTGTCAATCAGCAGACCATAGCCTGCGCTGGAGAGGTAGAACGGGACTGGCTTGTAGGTCAGGCCGCCCGAAGCTCCGTTCACCACCCGAAGATCTACGACCTGCCCCCGCTGGTCGACATGGTCGAAGCGTTCGCCCAGGCCGAGGAAATGCTCATCGGGCGCAGCGGCCAGATCGACTGCCAGCCACGTGGCGTGCGTGCCAACCGTCGCCCCCAGGTCCAGTCGGAAACCGGTCTCTTCAGCAAGACAGCGCATGATGACGGCGGGGTCGCCATCGGCCCCATAGCCGCAGAGCGTGCAGCCATCGGGGCCTTCGCCCATCGCTTGCCATATCGCGGGCCGCTGCCAGCAGTCGCTGCGATCCCGCCAGCGCAGTTCGATGAGGCGCCACACCGGTGCGGATCGGTCGTGCGCCACCTGGCAGGCAAACGGCTCGGTGCTGGCAGAGAAGGTCCAGCCCTGGGCGTTGGAGAGCTGAAGGATGGGGGAAGGTGACGCCTGTGCCTTCTTCATCGGAGCGCCGCCTCCTGCCGCATCGGGGGCTGAGCCGTCTCCTGGTCGCTGATGATGGCGTAGTCGGGGTGTCCTTGCAGCAGCGTGACGGGATACTCCACATCCTCATCGGCGATCAGTGCAATGCGCAGCACCATGCGCTGCCAGCGCCCGCCGCTGCAGTAGAGCCGGATGCGCCGGCTGGCAAGGATGTCCGCCATGCCGAGCGTCACGGCCATGGGAGGCATTGCCGCCGGATTGCCGCCGGTCGCATAGATGCTATTCAGCACCACCGTCTCCGGCGCCAGCGGCACGATACGCGTCAGAGAGCTCTTGAACTCCTGGGGGGTGAGCCTGAACCATCGCGAGATAGGCGGCTCGTTGAACGCGACATGTCCGTGGTAGCCGATCCCGCCATAGCACGTGTCGATGCCGCCCACCTCCCGGATGAGCTTGCTGATCCGATCCAGGTTGAGCGGATCAGGAAAGTGGATCTGCTCCTCCGGGACGCGCAGCTCCGGATCGAGAGCATCGAACAGCAGGCGGCGCATGGCGCCCTCGAAGCTGAGTGAGTGTGTCACCGGCACGGCGCGCCCCTGCCAGTCACAGTATTCGTCCATGTTGAAGGTGTGGACGCTGTGCCAGGCGATCCGTTCCTGGTTGCAGAGCTGCGCCAGGACGGGATATTGGTCCACGGGGCCGACCGGCAGGATGAGACGCGTGGGGCGGTGCGCAAGGTTGTTCGCCTGGATCTCGCGGGCGATGCTGCTGGCGAAGTGACGGTGGAGTGCAGACGGGTCAGGCACGACTTCGAGGCGCACCTTGCTGACCTGCGGGAGATCGGCCGTCGGAACGAAGAGCTGGGGCGAGCCATTCCACCAGGTGACGGACATCAGAGGCCTCCTGAGCGATACAGGTCGCGTAAAAGCCGGTAGCCGATCAGATGTAAGCCCTGATCGACCACGAAGGTCCGAAAGTCCGCATCTTGCAGCAGCAGATACTCCTCGACGCGGACGTAGCCATTGTCCGGCACAATGGTCTCGATGTCGCCTGCTCTATTGGGGTGGAAACAGAGATGAGTCAATCCGGGCGACAGAGCGGCAAGCGCGGCCTGGTAGGTCGCGCGGCGCCCTGGGTCAGGCGTCGTCAGAGAGCCCCGCAGACAGTCCACCACCGGCATCCCGAGCCGCTCTGCATCCTCGCACAGCGCCGGCAGCCCGGACAGGTCAAGATCGCCCAAGCCAACGCCGGCGAGGTTGGCCTCGATGCGTCGCGGCAGGAGCAGCGGCAGGCGATACTCTCGCCCCAGCCGGATGCACGCCTCCTTCAGCTCCGGGATCAGCGACAGATACATGTGAGCGTCAAGATGCGTCACGTCGATGCCCGCTGCCAGCGTGAGCTCGATCTGGGCCCGGAGCTCTGCCTCCGCGGCTCCGACGTTGAGGCGCCGGCGCACCTGGGGAAGTGTGCGCCAGAAACATCCCTCCTCATCGACCAGCCCCGATGCCCGATCGACGGTCGAGAGCGGCCGCCACCGATAATGCTGCCACTCGCTGGTCAAGGTGAGGTGCACCCCCAGATCCAGGCCGGGATAGCGGCGGGCCAGGTCGGCCGCTTCCCAAAACCAGGGACACGGCGCCATTACCGAGCCGGATGAGACCAGACCCCGCTGCGAGAGCTCCAGGAACGCGAGATTGGCGCCGTGACACATCCCCACGTCATCGGCATGAAAGATCGCTACGCGGTCCGGGTCGCGGAAGCCGAGCCGCTGAAGCGCCGGATTCATCGTAGACCCTCTCCGATCGAAGCTACCTGCGATAGACCAACGGGTTCAGCGGGCTCGCCGCCATCTCGCCGGGCTTGATGCCGGGCAGCCACTGCTGGAGGTCACGCTCGCGGTTCGGGTTGTCGGGCGCCGTTGCGCGCGCGCCATCGGCGAAGTAGATGACCGTCATGACCTTGCGCATGGCGCTCGTGGCATTACCGGGCGCGGCATGGAGCACCCATCCACTGTGGAATGAGGCATCTCCGGCGGCCATGTCGCCGTTCGGCGCAAGCGGATAGCCCTGCGCCTCCACATATCTCTGAAAGTAGCGCTCCGACTCGTCGGAGATCGGAACCTCGCTCAGGTAGCCGTGTTCGCCGGAACGCGATGCAAAGATCAGCGTGCCCATCGCCGAGATGATATCGACCAGCGGCATCCACATCGTTATGGTGTGATCGGTGTCGAGGGGCCAATAATACTCGTCCTGGTGCCAGGGGGTGTGTCCGCCGCCCGGCTCTTTGTAGAGCGCCTGATCATGGTAGATCCGAACGCCGCGCACGCCCATCAGGTCTGCGGCAATCTTGGCGAAGCGCTGCGCCATCACGTAGCGACGCACCGCTTCATCGCGCACCCAGAGGTTCATCACCTGCAGGAAGGCCTTGCCGTATGTGTCGCGCTCTGCCAGCGGACGCATCTCGGTTGTGAACCGCTCAACCGCCGCGCTGATGGCGGGCTCGTACGCCGCAGCCTCGGCCGGCGAAGCCACGCCGCGCAGCAGGAGATGGCCATCGCGCCGGTAATGTGCGATCTGTGCTTCGGTGAGAGGATAGTCGTCGTCGAGACGGGGAAGGTGGGACAGGTCGGACATTGAATGCTCCTCATACGGGTCTTGCGGCAGCATGGCAGACATCGTAGCACAAGTGCCGTATCTCGTGCAATTGCATCGCTCTGTGCGGCGGCCGGGCAAGCCGTTTGACACGGCGATGACGTTGCGTAAAATAGCAGGAACCGTTCAGTGCATTCGACGCGCCGGCCTTCTCGTGTGGCGCGTATCCGCGGATTGCAGCGGAGCGATCCAGCGCCGCGCCATTCGCTGGCTTCCCCTGAACAGCCCACCCGCATCTGCCGCCTCTGCGGAGGCGCCAAGGAGCAGAACCCATGGAATTGCGTGGCTCAGTCGTGATGATCACCGGCGCCGCGGTTCGCGTCGGCCGCCAGATCGCTCTGCATATGGCCCGGCAGGGTGCGAACATCCTCTTCACCTACCTGCCAGGTGAACCGTGGGAGGCGGCCGCGGGGGAGATCGCGTCGTGCGGCGTCGATGCGCTGGCGCGGCCGATGGACGCTCGCGAGACATCGCAGATCCGGGCGACCGTGGCGGAGGGCCTGGCGCATTTCGGTCACATCGACGTACTGATCAACAGCGCATCGGTGTGGCTCAAAGCGCCTTTCCTGGAGATCACGGAGACGCAGTGGGACAACGCCCTTGACATCAATCTGAAGGGTCCCTTCTTTCTGGCGCAGGCGGTGGCTGCGGGAATGCTGCGCCGGGGCGCGGGCGTGATCATCAATATCACCGACATCTCGGCGTTCCAGCCGTGGGAAGGGTATGCGCCGCACGGCGCCAGCAAGGCGGGGCTGGTCTCCCTCACGAAGTCGTTGGCAGTGGAGCTGGCCCCGACCGTGCGCGTCAATGCGATCGCGCCCGGAACCGTACTGCTTCCCCCCAACTGCCCGCCGGAGACCGAACGCTGGCTGACCGAGAAGGCGCTGCTGAAGCGCATCGGCCACCCGCTCGACGTGGCCCGTCTCGCACAGCTTATCATCGAATGCGACTACTTCACGGGCAGCATCCTGCAGGTCGATGGCGGCATGGCGTTGACGTGAAGGCTGGATACTGAGGGGCGCACAAACCATGGCGACAGTGCTGATCCACAACGGCTGGATCCTGCCTTGCGACGGCGAGCTGGGCCGCTCGCTGCGGCCGGGCTACGTCTTCGTGCGCGGGGAGCGCATCGAGGCGGTCGAGGTTGGCGCGGCCCCGGAAGGGCTGGCTGCCGGGGCCGACCAGGTCATCGATGCGGCCGGCAAGGCTGTGATGCCCGGCCTGGTCAACGCGCACACCCATCTCTTCCAGTGTTTCCTGCGCGGCCTGGCCGACGATCGACCGCTGCTCCAATGGCTGGCCGAGGCGACATGGCCCGGAGGCCTCGCCATGTCGGAAAATGACTTCTACCTGGCCGCCCTGCTCGGCTTCGCAGAGAACCTCAAGTGCGGGGCAACCTCGGTGCTCGACCAGGACTATGTCCAGACCTCCCCTCGCAACATGGATGCCGTCGCCGAGGCGGCCCAGCGCAGCGGCGCACGCGTACTCCTGGCGCGCGGGGTCGGCGATCGCGAACCTTACTTTGCAAGGTTCCTGGAGCCGGCCGAGACGATCATCGCGGAGACCGGGCGGCTGATCCGCCGCTGGAACACCGGCGCGACGAGCCGGCTGCGCGTCGAGTTCGGGCCGATGATCCCGTGGGGCTGCCAGGTCGCGACGCTCCAGCGGATCGGCCGGCTGGCGCATGAGTGGGACGTCGGCGTACATATCCACGTGAGCGAATCGCGCGACGAGGTGCAGATGTCGCTGGACGAGTTCGGGCTGACGCCCGTCCGCTGGCTGGACGAGATCGGCGCGCTCGACGAACGGTGGCAGCTCGTCCACTGCGTGTGGCTGACCCCCGAAGAGATGGACCGCGTCGCCGGGCGCGGCAGCCTGATCGTCCACTGCCCGGTGAGCAATATGTACCTGGCCTCGGGCATCGCGCCGGTGGGCGAGTGGCGCCGGCGGAGCATTCCGGTAGCCCTGGCATCCGACGGCCCCGGCTCAAACAACTCGCAGGACATGATGGAGGTGCTGAAGACGACGGCCTGCCTGCAAAAGGTCGGCGCCATGGATGCCCAGGCGCTCCTGCCCGGCGACGTGCTGGAGATGGCGCTCCACGGCGGCGCCCGCGCCATGCGACTGGAGGGCCAGATCGGCCGGCTGGCGCCCGGCGCCCTGGCCGACATCGTGCTGGTCAACCTGGCCCGCCCGCATATCGCGCCGGTGCACTCGGCCGCCTCGGCGCTGGTCTACAACGCAAACGGCAATGACGTGGATACGGTCATCGTCGGCGGCGACGTGTTGGTGCAGGGCGGAAGGCTCACCCGCATCGATGAGGCGCGGTTGCTGTCCGACTGCCAGGCTGCAGCGGAAGGCATCATCGCACGGGCCGGCATCCGCATCGCGGCGCGCGAGTAGCGGGCCGGCGGAGTCAACGATGAAACGATGAGCGGAGTGGCTCGCGTCGACACGTAGTATTCGATCGTCAGCGATGTCCAGGGCGCCGGCATCAAGGTCATCTCCGAACGCACGAACCGTTCTCCGACGGAGCGCTACCGAGAGATCATGCACACGATGACGGCGGACGACTTCGCCAGGATCTTCGGCTACACGGCGCAAGTGGCGGCCGCCTTCATCAGCGCGGCCGCGTGCCTGGACGCGATTATCAGCTACAGCCGCGCTTACGGCGTGTACACGAGGCGCGCGGCTGACCGCCCTCCGCCGGTGAAGCGCGACCTGGTCGGCGCCGACACCGGCGCAGCCGTTGAGACGGCGGGCGGCGGCGGCTGACTCCCATGCTCAAGGCAGGTCTTCATGTCGTATACAGTCCACTGTCCCACCAGGCTCATCTTCTCCGACGACGCCTCGCTCGACCTGGAACGGGAGCTCGCGTCCTTCGATCCCGGCCCGGTCATGGTGATCACCGATGCCGGCATCGTGACGACCGGCATCCTCGAACGCCTCCGACCCGGCTTGGAGTCGGGGGGAAGATCGGTCACCGTCTTCAGCGACGTCCCCGGCAACCCCGGCGTGGCAACCGTAGCGGCCGCCGCAGCGGCAGCCCGGGCGATCGGGCCGGCCGCGCTGGTGGCGGTCGGCGGCGGCTCCGCGATCGATGTCGCCAAGGCGGTCAGCGTCCTGCTGCCTCACGCGGGGGTCAGCTGGGAGGACCTTCAGGCCGGCCGGGCCAGACTCAGCGGCGCACGCGTGCCGCTGATCGCCGTCCCGACCACGGCGGGCACCGGCAGCGAAGTTTCCCACGTCGCGGTCATCGGGGCCGTCGACGGCTTCAAGAAGGGTGTGCTGCACGCATCCCTCTTCCCCGCGGCCGCAGTGGTCGACGCAGCGCTGGCGCGCTCCCTGCCGCCGAAGCTGACCGCCGCCACGGGCATGGACGCGTTCGTCCACGCCATCGAAGCCTATCTGGGCCGCCGCGCCAACCCGAGCATGGACCTGCTGGCGCTCGCCGCGCTGCGGGCCATTGCCCGCGCGTTGCCCACGGCCGTGGCCGATGGCGGGAACCTCGCAGCACGCCGGGAGATGGCGCAGGCCGCGGCGTGGGCCGGCATGGCGATGGATCAGGCGGGGTTGGGGCTGTGCCATGCGCTGTGCGGCCCGCTCTCCGGCCACCACGAGATCCATCACGGTCTGGGCAATGCGGTGCTGCTGTCTGCCGTCATGGCCTTCAACGCGCCGGCGGTGCCTGCCGCGCGCTGGCCCGCACTGCGCGACGCGTTGGGCCTGCCCGCGACCGCCGCGCCGGACGCACTGGCCGGCTGGGCAGCCTCGTTCGTGGCCGCACTGGGCCTGCCGCCGCGTCTCAGAGAGATGGGGCTGAACGGCGACACCTTCCCCGCGTTGGCGGCCGAGGCCACGCGCATGGCGATGATCGGCAACAATGTGCGCACCGCCGGCGAGGCGGAGTGCCTGGCCGTGCTTGAAGCGGCGTTGTGAGCCTGGAAACGCGAAACCATGAACCCTTCGATCCTGCATGTTGATCTCACCACGGGCAAGGCCGAGTCGCGCCCCCTGGCCGACTCGCCGGCCGGGCCGCTGGCCGGCGGCCGGCTGCTGACCGATCTGCTCGTCAGCGAGCACGTGCCCCCGCGCGCGGACCCCTTGGGCCCGGACAACGTTCTGGCGCTGGCGGCCGGCCCGTTGGCCGGGATGCGCGTCTCCACCGGCGGACGGCTCTCGGTCGGCGGCAAGAGTCCGCTGACGCGCGGCATCAAGGAGTCCAACGCGGGCGGCATGGCGGCCGACAGCCTGGCGGGCCTGGGCTATCGGGCGCTGACGTTGACCGGCGGCCGGCCCGCCGATCAGCCGGCCGTGCTCATCCTGGATGAAGCGGGCGTGCGGCTGGTGGATGGCCGACCCTACTGGGGATCGGGCAATGAGGCGGCGGCAGCAGCGCTGCGCCGCGACTTCGGCGCGGGCTACGTGGTGGTCAGCGTCGGGCCGGGCGGCGAGGCGCGCCTGGCCGCGGCCGGCATCGCGGTGACGGACGCCAACGACCAGCCGTTCCGGCTGGCCGCGCGCGGCGGGTTGGGCGCCGTGATGGGCGGCAAGGGGCTGAAAGCGATCCTCATCCGGCGCATACCCGCCGCGGTCAGGCCGCCCGCAGCCGCACGCGCGGCGGTCACCGACTTCCACAAGCTCGTCGCGCCGAGCGCGCGCATCAAGGTGCTGCGCGACTACGGCACCGCCTCGACGGTGATGCTGACGCAGAACCTCGGCGGGCTGCCCACGCGCAACTTCAGCGCGGGCCGCTTCGAAGCCGCGGAGGCGCTCAGCGGTGAAGCGCTGCGCGACCTGATTATGGCCCGCGGGGGCGCGGGCACGCCGACCGAAGGGTGCATGGCCGGCTGCGTGATCCAGTGCAGCAACGTGGTGCCGGATGCCCAAGGCAAGCTGGCGGTCGCGCCGCTGGAATTCGAGACGCTGGGACTCTGCGGCTCCAATCTGGGCTTGGACTCGCTGGACGCGGTCGCGGCCATCAACCGTCTGTGCAACGACCTGGGACTCGACACCATCGAGATCGGCGCGGCGCTCGGCGTCATGATGGAGGCGGCCGAATCGGGCGAACTTCCGCCGGGCTTCGATCGTGAGGCGCTGCCGCGCTTCGGCGACGGCGCCCGCGGCGCCGAGATCGTGGCCGAGATCGGCCGGGGCGGCCGGCTGGGCCTGTTGGCCGGGCAGGGGGTCGCGGCGGTCGGGAAGGCGCTGCACGTGCGCCGCGTCCCGGCAGTCAAGGGGCAGGCGATGAGCGCCTACGATCCGCGCGTCATCAAAGGCACGGGCGTCACCTACGCCACGTCGCCTCAGGGCGCCGATCACACCGCAGGGCTGACCGTCTTTGCGCCGGTGAACCACCTCGATCCGGCCGGCGCAGCCGCGCTCTCGCGCACCGTGCAGATCCAGCGCGCGGCGTATGATGCGCTGGGGCTGTGCGTCTTCAACCTGGGCGCCACCGGCCCGCGGCCCGATGTGATCCTGGCGATGCTCAAGAGCGCGTACGGCGTCGACCTGCCCGCCGGCTGGCTGGACTCGCTCGGCCGCCGCGTGATCGAGATCGAGCGCGCGTTCAACGCGGCCGCCGGCTTCACCGCGGCCGACGACCGGCTGCCCACCTTCTTCGCCGAGGAGCCGATCGCATCGACCGGCACGGTGTTCGATGTGAGCGACGAGGCGCTGGACGGGGTGTGGAAATAGGCTGTTTTAGACTCAGGATACGAATTCTTCCACAGATAACCCTGCTTCACGGATGATCGCGTGTAGTGTCCCGCGGGGAATCGTCCCTGGGTGATTGGGCACGGTGGTCCGCCGGTGCGTCGTCGGGTTGTACCAGATTTCGTGGCTACCCTTCGCCTGGCGATCGAAAATGAAGCCAGCCCGATGCAACCGTGCAGTGACCTCGCGATAGGTGAGTGCAGGAAGGTGGGTCATGCAGGCGACGGATCGAACGAGAAACCCACAGGGATCTTGGTCCTGGTGCGACGTTGCGGTCGCCGGACAGCTTCGGCAATCCGCGAGGGTAAGGGATCGTCATGTTCCACATAAGACTCGATCAGCTTGCGCGCAACATCCTGGGCGATCTCGATCGTCTCGGCCATTGTTCGGCCCTGGGCGATTAGCCCTTGGAGATCGTCGCTGGTGGCCAGGTATCCGCCCTCCTCCAGCGTCTCGATGGTGATAGACAGAATCAGTTCGCTCATCAGGCAACTCCCTCACTGGCGACTACTATACCGCAGATCTCTTGCTCTGGCAAGGCCGGCAAGACAAAGGGGTGGATTCGTGCTAGAATAGAGCTGCAAGAGGTGAAGCATGGCGACCTTCTTTGCTCGCGTCGCAGCCTCATTGCAGCCGCTCAAGTTCGTCAGGGAACGCGCCCGCAGGACTGACTCGACAGCCCCTGATGCGGGAAGCTGTCTGACTGTTCGCGATCCAGCCGATGCCGACCCCGATAGGCTCTTGGCGCCTGTCGGGGTCTTCTTGCTTCCCGGGACCGGGTTCTTCTTCGCCTCTGTGTCAATAGCCGCTGCGCTGTTGTTATGCGCCTCTTGTGCTCTCCAAGCCCCTTCGCCCGTCGATGTGACCAGCCCTGTAGTGCAACAGAGTGCATCGGTTGCCAGCGCGGAGGCGTCGTGCGAGCTGCGTGATCTCGAGATGCTACAGGCCGCGTGGGCCTATGTCCGCGAGAGCTACCCTACCCAGCCCTGGCCGAACCGAGTGTACCTCGTGGGCGAGCGGAGCGCTGCTGCGCCGCTCCGAGAGCAGTCCCTGCACGTTGTCCTGTGCAGCCATGCCACCGGCTTCGTGTGGGAAGGGGACGTCGTATGGCGGTCGGAGTGTGCGTGCTGCCGCGCCCAGGTCGAGGGAGTCCGGGAGCTGTTTGTGACGACGACTACCGCAGTCACTGTCCCAGGCGAGGATCAATAACACAGGCACAACCCGCGTGCACGAACGCTCGCTGAGGGTCGATCGTCAGGGAACGTGACCGAAACTCACCGGTGGAGGAGAGCCTTCCGTGAACATCCGACAACGGCTTGCTGCCGCTGTGCTATCGATCATACTCCTTGTGGGTTGCGTGGATATACCGGCTTCTCCTTCGCCGGTCGATAGAGCACTTGCCCCTGCTCCGACCTCAACTCAGACACTGGAAGGGCAGACACGCCTGCCCAGCGGTGAGCGGCATTTGGGCGAGATGTCTGCCTTGCCGCCATCCGGGGTGGCTGGGCGCGACTCAATCGGCGATGTCTTCGCGCCGGAGCTCGGCAATGCAGGCTACGACGTGCAGCACTATCGCCTAACGTTGGCGGTCAACCCGGACACGGCGCAGATCACCGGCACCGTTGTCATTTCGGCCATCAGCATGTTCGACCAACTCGGTCGCATCAGGCTGGTACATCTCGACAGAGGTAACTATTCAGGCGGGTGCGCGAGCTGGCACGCCTGAATGGTTACGCATAGACACGGATATTCTCATTCAGTCTGCCACTGCAAGGATGAGGCCCAGGTTGTATGTTGCGGTCATCGTAATAACCATCAACGAATAGTGCGGCAAACATACGAACCTGGCCCGGAGCGGCAGCCGTATTCGATCATTCGGTCGGGCATTCGTTGACGGTTGCGCGTGGATTGCCTGTGACCATGCCTGTCTCCGGCGGCGCGCAGCGCGATTTCGGCCCGCCGTGCACTTGACTGCTTCGGCTTGATCGGCTATTATGCAGTTGGAATGCAATGTGGACGCTCAAGCGGAGGCGCGGCATGTATGTCCCTCGGACGCTCGAACCCTTTATCACCCGGGCCAGCCAGCAGTTCCCGGTCGTGCTGCTCACCGGGGCCAGGCAGGTCGGCAAGACTACTTTGCTCAAGCATCTGAGCCGGGAGGGGCGCGGCTACGTGACCCTGGACGATCCTCTCGTCCTAAGCCTGGCCAGGACCGACCCCGCGCTCTTCATGCAGCGCTTCCCGCCGCCCGTCTTGATCGACGAAATCCAGTATGCCGCCGAGCTGCTGCCCTACATCAAGATGGCAGCCGATCGCGCCGGGCAGCCCGGGCGGTTCTGGCTCACGGGGTCGCAGCAGTTCCACCTGATGCAAGGCGTATCCGAGTCGCTGGCTGGCCGCGCGGCCGTAATCCATCTGTTGGGGCTGTCCCGCCGCGAGCTGGGGGGACAGGGGCTCAACGCCCCACCTTTCTTGCCGACGCCTGAGCAGATTGCCCGCCGCAGCGCGCAATCGAGCCCGCTCACGCTGAAGGAGCTCTACCGGCTGATTTGGCGCGGCGCGCTGCCAGCGATCGCGCTTAACGCTGCAGTGGAGCGCGACCTGTTCTACAGCTCCTATGTGCAGACCCACCTGCAACGCGACGTGCGCGACCTCGCACGAGTAGGGGACGAGTTGGCGTTTCTGCGCTTCCTGCGGGCCACGGCCGCCCGCACCGGCCAGCTCCTGAACCTGGCCGAGCTGGCGCGTGACGCCGACATGGCCCCCAACACGGCCAAGCACTGGCTCTCGATCCTGCAAACCGCCGAGATCATCTATCTCCTGGAGCCGTACCATACCAGCGTGACCAAACGCCTGGTCAAGTCGCCCAAGCTCTACTTCCTCGACACGGGCCTGGCTGCCTACCTGACCGAATGGGCCAGCCCGGAGACGTTGGAGGCCGGCGCGATGTCCGGCCCGATCCTGGAAAGCTGGATCGTGGCTGAGCTGCTCAAGAGCTACTGGCACAACGGCCGCCGGCCGCCGTTCTACTACTATCGCGACAAGGACCAGAGGGAGATCGATCTGCTGCTGGTGCAGGACGACATCGCGTATCCGTTGGAGATCAAGAAGACCGCTTCGCCGAGCCGGGAGGATGTCCGGCATTTCGGGGCGCTGGATCGACTCGGCCTGCCTGTCGGGCCGGGCGGCGTGATCTGCCTGGCGGAGCAGTCACTGCCGCTCACGGCGACTGCCGAGTCAATCCCGGCCTGGGCTATTTGATCTGGTGCAGGAGCAGGCTGCCCGCTGTCGCGCCGCAAGCGTTGTCGCATAGGGCCTTGTGCCCGTTCCGAGGTTCTTTGCCGTCGTCTTGACGCCCGCAACGGATATGCCGGGAGCATGCCCTGGCCTGGGGTTCGGCTATCCAGGAGTTGCGCAACTCTGGACTGGAGAGCCACAAATCGCACAGGTTTCACCGCTCTCGGAATGAAGCTCCGAAATCGCCCTGCCCGTGAAGGTGAGGCTCAAGCGGCTGCATCCATCTCCCCGGCACGCACGGCTGGCCCGGCGCCCCCCTCTCGATCCAACCGCGCGAAGAACGCCATCGCGACGGCCACTGAACCGACATTGAGCAGCCCGGCCGCCAGGAACGGCAGCCCCGGCGCAACGCGCGTCAGCGCGCCGCCGAGCAGCGAGCCGGCAATCATGGCGACGCTCCAGGTGGCGTGCAAGAGGCCGAACGCACGACCGTGCTCCGCTCTCGGCACGCCGTCGGAGACGAGGCAGAAAAGCAGCGTCGCCAGCGACCATGCGGCGGCCAGTCCCAGGACGCCGAAGAGGAAGACCCCCCACAACTGATTGGCGGTGGCGGCCAGCCCCAGCGCGGACGCGATCAGCGCACTGTAGCCGATGAGGGTCGGCTTCCGATGGCCGTAGCGGTCGGCCGCCCGGCCGGTGAGCAGCTGCGCAATCGAGGCGGCGACCAGGCTGACCGTCCCGTAGATGGCGACAGTGGTCTTGTTGCCGGCCAGGTGGTTGATCATCAGCGGAATGAGAACGAGCGCCATGCCATAGTAGATGGTTGGCAGAAAGCGGAGCGCCATCAGCAGTCGCATCGCGGGCCGCTGCGACATCTCCCACATGCCGGCCTGGGGCGAGGCGGTTCCCGCTGCATGCGCTTCCCGAGCCTGGTTGGGCAGCAGGAGCACAGCCAGGACGACCGTGAGGCCGGCGAGACAGAGGCCCACCAGCCCATAGGTGCGGAAGCCGGCGGCGTCGAGGATGCGGCCCGCCGCAGGATTGCCGAGCGCGCCCCCCAGCGTCAGGCTGAGCGCATAGAGCGCGGAGAGGAAGCCCAGCCGCCGCGGATCGGCCATGCGCGTGAGGTAGCTCGACCCGCCGAGCGTCTGCAAGCTGTTCGCTGCGCCGGCCAGCCCCCACAGCACCGCGATCATCAGCGGTGGGCCGGTCTGAAACAGCAGACTGGCGACCAGGCTGCCCAGCAGCCCGAGCGCCAGCACCCATTTACTGCCGAGCGAATCGCTCAGCCCGCCGCCCAGCAGCGCGGCGACCATGCCGGATGCCTGCCCCACCGCCACCATGATCGAGATCGCGATCGTGGTGTAGCGGAGCTGCTCTTCCAGGTAGATCGGGAAGAACGCTAACTGCGAAAGGATCCAGGCGCCCGACAGCAGCTGGATCAGCAGCAGAGAGCCTACCGGCCGGATGGAGCCATCCGGCCGGATGGACTGGTCCGGCCGGCCGAGGCCTCGCGCACGCATTGCCTGGGTCACGCGGCCTGCCTTTCGCCGGTGCGGGCGGCTGACAGCCTGGCGTACGCTGCGGCCAGGCCATCGTCGAGATGGCAATAGAGGCCATACAGGTCATCGTAGCAGCCGCGCACCGCGGGGTCGGGCAGGACGTGCTCCGGGTTTGCAAGCCAGGCGTCGCGCACGATATCGAAACTGCGGAGGCAGCCGAGCGCGTATGCGGCCAGGAAGGCGATGCCGAGCGCGCCGCTCCCCCGCGGGTGAAACTGCAGCGGCGCGTTCAGGATGTCGGCCACGATCTGGCGCCAGAGCGGGCTGGCGGCACCCCCCGCGGTGGCGATGACCCGACGCACTTGCGGCCGGATCGGCTCGAAGCCCCGGCGCACGGCGTAGCCGAACGATTCCAGCAGCGCCCGATAGCCGTGGGCCGCGGTGTGGGCTGGGTTCAGGCCGAAGAGGACGCCGCGCGCCTGGGGATCGGCCGCAGGCGTGCGCCGGCCCAGCAGGTGCGGCAGCGCGATCAGCCCGTCGCTGCCTGCCGGCACTGCGGCTGCGCAGCGGTCGAGCAGGGCGAAGTCGGGCGGGTACGTGGGAGCAGGCACAGGACCTGCCTCCAGGGCAGGCATATGACCTGCCTCCAGGGCAGGCTCCAGGGCAGGCACAAGACCTGCCCCTACAACGGAGGCGCCGAACGCGTCGCGATACCAGGCCAGCAGCCGGCCGCACGTCAAGACGTTGGCAGCCCATGCGACCGCACCGGCCCCGTCCCCGCCGGCGAAATGGGGGCCGGCCGCCGCGGTCTCCAGAGGCTGCATCGTGAGGGTGAGAAGGCCGGTAGCCCCGAAGGAGATCATTGCGTCCCCCGGCGCGACGGCGCCGCAGCCGACGATGGTCGGAAAGGTGTCGCCTGTTCCGACAATCACCGGCGCACCCTGCGGAAGGCCGGTCGCGCGGGCCGCGTCAGCGGTGACGCCACCCACCACGTCCGTAGCCGCGCGCGGAGGCGGCAGCAGCCGGACATCCAGGCCCAATGCCGCGCACGCCGCCGCGTCCCACCGCTTCGCCCGCACGTCGAAGACCCCGCCGACGATGCTGGCAGTGTCGTAGTCCATCGAGGCGACGCCGGTCAGCCGGTGGACCACGTAGTTGTGGCTGGAGAAAAGGCGCCGGGCGGCGCGCAGTGTCTCCGGCTCGTGCTCGGCCAGCCAGGCCCACTTGGGGCTGATCGCCTGGGCGGTGAGCGCCAGGCCGGCGGCCCGGGCGCGCGCCAGCTGCTCGAGCGCGCGATGGTCGCTGTACAGGATGGCCGGCCGCAGCGGCCTGCCCTCATCGTCGACCAGGCACAGGCAGGGGGTCAGACCGCACACGCCGACGCCTGCAAGGCGGTCAGGATCAACGCCGGGGGTCGCCAGGAGGTCGCGAACGACGGCGGCCCCATCGCCCCACCATTGGGCTGCGGCGTCCTGCTCCACCCACCCGGGCCGGGGCTGGCTGGCGCCGTGATCGCGGCGCACGCGGGCCAGCACCTCGCCGTCCGCGGTCGCCACCACCCCCTTGACACCGAGTGTGCCGATATCCAGCCCCAGGAAGGTATCACGCTTCACGCGCCGCTCTCAGAACTCCAGCACCACCCGGTAGGTATCCTTCGCCAGCGCCCGCTGCATGGCGTAGTCGACGTTCGGGAACGGCACACGCTCCGAGATGAAGGAGGAGACGTCCACCAGGCGCGCGTTCAGCAGCGCAACCGCCTCGCGAAACGATTCCTTGTCGTGCGAGAAGGTGCCGGTGATGTTCAACTCGCGATAGTGGATGTCGTTCGGATCCACCGGCAGATCGCCCTTCGGGTGCACCGATCCGTAGAGCATCAGCCAGCCGCCTTTGGCCAGCGCCGGCAGGGCGGAGCGGATGGCAGGGACGCCGCCCGCCGTGAAGAAGACCGCCTCGGCCCCGCGGCCCCCGGTTTGGCCGTAGACGCACTCCAGCAGGTCATCGCCGAGCGGATCGACCGCGCAGGCTGCGTCCAGCGACGCGGCCGCCTCACGACGGACCGCGTCCGGCTCGGCGACGATCACCCGCACCCCGCGGCGCGCCAGCAGCTGCAGATGAAGCAGGCCCATCACGCCGGCCCCCTGCACCACCGCGGTGTCACCGAACGCGAGGGGCGTGCGGCGGATGCCTCGCGCGACGCAGGACACCGGCTCGGCGAGCGCCAGCTCCGCATAGTCCTGGCCGCCCGACGCCCGGTCGACCATGTAGTCGTCCACCAACACATAGTCGCTCATCCCGCCCGGGCCCCACGGCTGGCCCGGAAGCGCGCCCCCGCGGTCGTTCAGGCACAGGTTGTCCATGCCGCGGCGGCAGTAGTGACACTGGCCACAGCGCACCATGATCTCCAGGCAGACCGGGTCGCCGATCTGCGCGTCGCACAGCGCGAGCGGCCCTTTCGCGGCGACCACGCCGCTGGCCTCGTGTCCCCCGCGAAAGGGGTAATCCTCCGCCTTGCTCCCCCGGTAGAAGCGCTGCTCCCAGGTGCAGATGGCGCACGCTTTGACCTGCACCAACACCTGGCGGCCCTCCGGCTGCGGCATCGGAATCGAGCGCACCTCAACCGCGGCCGGCGCGGTGAAGACCGTGGTCCGCATCGTGGCCGGGATCATGGAAGGTCCTCATCGTTCTCGCGCGGCTCGTTGATCAGATACTTGGCCGCCACCGCTTCGAGGGTGCAGTGAGCCGTCCGGCCCTCGCGCAGCAGGCGCAGCGCCTCCAGGTCGGAGGTCCAGGCGATATCACCGGGCGCCAGCAGGCAGACGCTCCCCGGCGCATAGGATGTGGCCAGCGCGCAATCCTTGAAGTAGTAGAGGGCGTCGCATTCCTCTGTGGGGTAGGCGCGCATGAGGGGCGGGATATCGTTGGGCTTGAACCACAGCTTGATCTCCCGCTCCGCCTCCGGCGGCGTGGCCGAGGCATGGATCAGGTTGTCGATCCGCTCGCCGATCACAGCGCCCGTCGCATCCCGCAGCGGGACCAGGGTCCCCAGCGAGCGGATGCAGCCAGGGCGCCTTTCCCTGGCAACGAGCGGATTCGTGGGACCGACGATATCGCGAATCTTCTGCACGGCCTCCGCCCCCTGGTAGACAATCGCGATCACGCGGCGCTTCTGCGGCTCCTGAGGATAATGTGCATAGCCCATGATGTATTCCAGGAGCGCCGGGTAGAACACTTTGCCCAGGTGCTCCGCGTAGTGCTCGGCGGCGAGCATGCGGTTGACATGCACGATCTTCGCGCCGGCAAACCGCAGGCCGGTATGGAACTCGGAGAGCAGTGACAGTACATAGCCGGTCAACGAGTTCTTGAGGGCATCGGGTTTGATAAGGACGAGCGTCTGTTCAAGATCCCTGTTTTCCATCGGAGTCCCTTTCTACGCCAGCAGCTTGAGCGCGTCGTCGACTGTCGCGTTGCCGTGGATGATGGCAGCCAGCGCCGCAGCCATCTTGGCCGGATCGGGTGCGCCCCAGACATTGCGGCCCACCGCGCAGCCCACCGCACCCGCCCTGACCGCGCTGTGAACCATCGTAAGAAGCTGCGCTTCGCTCATCCTGCTGCCGCCGGGCACCACGATCGGCGTGAAACACGAGCCGACGACCTCCTCAAAGCGGTCGCAGTAGGGGGTCTTCAGCAGATCGGCGCCGTACTCCGCGCCGAAACGCGCGGCCAACTTGTGGTGTTCGAGGGTGCGGAACTCGGGACCGCTGTCGAAGCCGCCCGGCACCATCTCGCCGACGAGCACGACCCCCCATCGATCACAATCGGAGGAGAGCTGGGACAGCCACTCGATGTGCCTGACTTCGTTCTTGTGGCCCGGCCCGGCGTTGCAGACGACGCCGTCTGCGCCCACGCGCAGGGCGTCCTCGACCGAGTAAAGCGCCGCGCTCTCGCTCACATCCGGCCCGATGGTGCTGGCGCCGCCATCGGTGCGGACGATGAGGCCGAGAGGCGCAAGCTCCTTGCCGAACACGCGGGCAATCCCATAGGTCGTCAACACGGCATCGGCCCCGCCGGCCGCCACCTGGCGGATGACCTCGCCGGGGCGTTCGAGCCCCTTTGGCCCTTGGATCGCGCCGTGATCCATCGCGACGATTAGCGCTCTGCCGTCGCGCGCCAGGATGCGGTTGAGTCGTCGAGTCTTGTGCATGAATCCCCCTGTGACAGAAGATGACACGGCTGCGGACCAGCGCCGGCCGACTGCCGGCGACCTGCCCATCACCCGTCGCGAACCGTTCGCGGGAAAAATGACCGGATGCGCGCCATCGCCTCCTCCTCGGTCGTGCTCGGATAGCACTCCATCCCGATCAACCCGTCGTAGCCCAACGCGTCCAGCTTCTTCGAGATGTTGGCGAAATTGATCTCACCCGTGCCGGGCTCCTGGCGCGTCGGACAATCGCCGATGTGGAAAGTCGGATAGAGTCCGAAGTACTCCTCCATGCCCCAGATCAGGTTGCCGGCCGTACGCTGCTGATGATAGCAGTCGAACGAGAGGCGAAGCTGCGGGTCGTCGAAGCGGCGCACCACATCGGCCGCCAGATCGTGCGTACAGACGAAAACGCCGCCATGGATGTGAAAGGTGTTCAGCGCCTCGAACCAGAGCTGCACGCGCGTCTGCTTGACGCGCTTCATCACCTTCTCGACGCCGTCCAGCAGGTTAGCGTACATCTCGCCGGCCGTATAGTCCCGGCTCAACCGCTGCACCCACTCCCCCTGCGGCCCGACGTCGATCTGGTTGCTGAAAATGAAGAGGTGCGGAATCTCCCAACGGGTCGCTGCCTCCAGTGACTCGCTCCATGCGCGCACCACCCGGTCATGGTCTGCAGCGTCGACCAGGTTGCCGCAGTCGCCATCGAAGGTCGAGTTGATAATCATGCCGCGCTGCCGGCATTCCGCATAGATCTCGGCCATGGGCCGCTCGCGCCAGAGCCAGACATCCAACCGCCGGATGCCGAGGCGGTGGAAGTGCTGCACCCGCTCGACGATCGGCAGGTCGCGAAACCAAAAATCGAGATAACCGGTGAGCTCCATCGTTGTTCACACCCCTTACGACATCACCATGCCGCCGTCCACCTCGATCGATTGCCCGGTGATGTAGCCGGCATCCCGTGAGGCCAGGAATGCCACCACGCCGGCGATCTCCTCGGAGTCGGCGAACCGCTTCATCGGGCAGTCCTGGGCGCGCAGCCTGAGCCATTCGTCTGAGGTCAGACCATCGCGCGCTGCGATGGTGGAGGCGACCCCCTGCACCATCTCGGTCATGGTGTTGCCCGGACACACCGCATTCACGGTGATGCCGTACGGCGCAAGCTCCATGGCGACGCTGCGCGTCAGACCGATCACCCCCGACTTGGCCGCGCTGTACTGCGCGCTGGCCGGCCACGAGGTCTTGCCTGCCATCGAGGAGATATTGATGATTGCCGCGCCGCACTGTTGCTGCATCATGATCGCTGCGGCCGTCTTGTTGGTCAGGAAGACGCCGGTCAGGTCGACGTCGATGACCTGCTGCCAGGCCGACAGCGGCACCTCGACGAGCGGCTGGCCGGAGTAGATGCCAGCCGAAGCCACGACGACATCGAGGCTGCCCCATGCATCGACAACCGCCTTGAACGCGGCGTCGACGCTGTTGGGATCCGACACGTTGCAGCGCAGCGCCAACGCAGGCCGGCCGCTCAGCTTCTCGCACTCGGCGGCCGTCGCTGCGGCCGCCTCCAGCGCGAGGTCCATCACCGCCACCTTCGCGCCTTCGTCGGCGAAACGGAGGCAACAGGCCCTCCCTATGCCTTTGGCGCCACCGGTGACGGCGACGACGCGGTCCTCGAAACGCTTGATGATGTACATGAGTCACACTCCACACTGAGATGGTTGAAAGGGACCACCCGTGCACGGGCGATCGGCCTTAGTGAACCGTGGAAGGCTCGCTTGGCCGGGCAAGCACGCTCAGCGGCAGCGGCTCCAGCGGCGGCCGGACGGTGAAGCACCCGGCAGCCCGCAGCGCCGCCGGGTCGTTTGCGCCGCCTCTCTCCGCCGCGATGATGCGCG
>CAYRFV010000044.1:0-13931 GCA_964423545.1 uncultured Anaerolineales bacterium
GGTCCAACCGTCCCTCCCGGTCGCAGCACGCGGCCGGCCGCTTCGTTGTCCGAACTGACGCCGTAGTCGGCGCCCTTCTCGAAGGCCGCGAGGCTCTCCGCTTGGCGTGCGTCGGTCGTGCTCTCGCTCAGCGTCCCGTAGACTGCCGGCCCCCAGCCGCGCACACGCCAGCACGCATGGAGCACCGTGATATCGCTGTAGCCAATCAGGAGAGGCCGTCCTGCGGCCTGCGCCTGCAGCAGCGACGACACGAGGTGCACCGCGCCGTAGCCGCCGCGAAAGGCCCAGACGATTTCATGCTGCAAGGCGAGCGCCATATCCTCGCTGCGCGCTTCGGCCGGGAGCCAGGCGCCAGCCTGGAAATAGCGGCCGAGCAGAGGGGACGGCACGACATCCCAGCCCAGCGCATCGGCCCACGCCTGGGCGGTCTTCAGCGTCTTAGCTTTGTCGGCCGGGTTCTTCATCGCATAGGAGGGAGCCGTGATGTACAGTCGAGGTTTCATGGGCGCCGTTTCTCCGATGTGGCTGAATCAGTGGCGTGCACGGCCCGATTATAGCACATCGGCCTGTGCATTCTCTTCAGCGGGCGGTTTGACTTACGTTACGACTTCGTCTATGATCTCCAGCGAATCGGCATCCCAGCTGGCGTTGAGGCGGGAAGACGATCCGTGCGAATACTCGCGAGGCGACCACCCACTTCGATGGCGAGCCTTAAGGGATGAAAGCCCTGCTCGACACTCACCCGTTCCTCCTGTGGATCAACAACGATCCTCGATCTTCTGTTGCAGCGCGCGATCTGATCGGCGACCGCCATGCGTGAGGCCGTCCCGCCCGCCACGACCCTCGACGCTCATGCGATCGGTCGTCGCCGGCCCCAGACGACAACCTGGCTGGCGCTGCTGCTGCCGGTGTTCGCTTGGGCCGCGTTAACCTATCCGGGGTATTTCGAGCTGCACAGCGGTTTCCGTCCGCTTTTCAACCTGGCCGATCTGGCGCGCAGCCTGCCCGGCTTCGGGTGGGCGCCGATCGTCGGCCAGCCTTACGATCTGCTCCGGGGCGAAGGCGCATTGGCCTACTGGTTGGCATTGCTGCCGCGCGGGGTGAGCGCGTCCTCCGTATTCGGCGTCAAGTGGGTCTTCGGCGCGAGCTTCGTGCTCGGCGCGGCAGGCGTCTACGCCTGGGCGCGGCGGACGCTGGGCGATTGGCCAGCACTGCTTGCCAGCTTGACCTACGCGTTGTGGCCGATCGGTCTGGCCACAGTCTATGTGCGCGGCGCGCTGGCCGAAGCGCTTTTCATGGCGTTGGCGCCGTGGCTGCTTTGGGCGGCTGCTATCGCGGTTGAAACCGGTCGCGGTCGCGCTGCATTCCTCCTGGCGGTCGGTCTGGCCGCTGCATTCTGGACCCAGAGCGGGCTGGCTCTCTGGCTGGCCGTCGTCGTCCTGGCTTTCCTGCTGTATCGAGGCGGAACTCGGATCACCACAGGGGAGTCCAGAGCAAGCGCCGGCCGCGGCGGGGCAGGCCTGGCGGCCCCTCTGGCCGGTTGGCTGGCCGGCGTTGCGTTGGGGATCGCCGGGCTGCTGCCTGTGATCGCGCGGCACGGCGCCGGCGGCAAAACGTATGTCGCTTTCACCGATCACCTCGTCTATCCTCACCAACTGCTCCAGGCCGGGTGGGGCGTCGGGTCGAGCCTCACAGGGCCGTACGATGCACTGACGCTCCAGTTGGGCATCGTTGCGTGCGGGTTGGCCGTGATCGGCGTCGTCCTGGCCGATGGGTCGGAGGCCGAGGAGGAATCGACGGACGAGCCAGCGGGCGAATCGGCGCATGGGCGGACGGACGAGGCGATGGCAGAGAAAGCCAGCGCATCGGCTGTTTCTCGCCCCACAGGCGTCCCGTCGCCGGGCTCACGTCCGGCGCACCGCTTTCCGCTGGCAGTAGTGCTGATCCTCGTGTTCCTGTCGGGCACGCTCGCCGCGCCGATCTGGCGCAGCGCGCCGTTCCCAGCGCGCACGCTGACCTATCCGTGGCAGCTGCTTCTGCTGGCGGGGCCGTGGCTGGCATGGTTGGCCGGGCTGGGGGGCAGGGCGCTAGCGGATCTGTTTCCCGCGGCACCGCGCGAGGCCGCCGCGCGGCCCCTCTTCGCCGCACTGCTTGCGCTGGTGCTGCTCGGCTCATACAGCTATCTGAACCCCACCACCGTCAGCCCGCCGGCGCCGGACGCGCCGCTAGCCATCTTCGGTGACAACGAGATCGCCCTGCTGGAGGTTGCACCGGTGCGCGCAGGCGGCGCGGACGCAGGCGGCGCGGACGCCGGTGTCGACGTGCGCTGGCAGGCGCTGCGACCGCTGGCGCGCGACTACACAGTTTTCCTCCACGCCATCGGCCCGGACGGCCAGATGGTCGGTCAGCACGACACGATGCCGCGGGACAACACGCTCCCCACCAGCCAGTGGCGGCCCGGGCAGGTAGTCGACGATCGCTACCGGGCCACGCTCAAGCCAGGCACGCCGCGCGACGAGACCCGCTACAACCTGGGCTTGTATGAGTGGCAGACCGGCAAGCGCCTGCTGACTGCGACCGATGACAAGGTGGCGGTGCAGCCATGATCGAAGACCGAGGGTTTGGGGCCGCAGACCGCGAAGCCGGCGCCGACGCTGCTTCGTCCCTTGTCTTCCGTCATTCTTTCCTCTTCCATCCGCTCCTTGTCCTCCTCCTGGGCCTGGTCGTGATTGCTCCACTACTGCAGCCCGGCTATTTCTGGGGCGCCCACGACGCCCGGCACGATGTCTACTTCATCTTCCAGTACGACAAGGCGGTGCAGGACGGCATCTGGCTGCCCGGCTGGGGGCCGGACTGGGCGTTCGGCTACGGCTACCCGTTCTGGATCGTTTATGGGCCGCTGGCAACGTTTGTGGGCGAGCTGCTCCACCATTTCCTGCGCCTCGGTCTCGAAGAGAGCGTCAAGGCTGTCTTGGGGCTGTCGGTGCTGCTCTCGGGACTGGCGATGTATGGCTTCGTCCGCTCATGGCTGGGCTCCCATGCGGGTCTGGTTGCCGGCGTCGCCTACATGGCGATTCCTTATCACCTGGTCGATGTGTACGTGCGCGCCGCGATGGCTGAATCAGTGGCGCTGGTCTTCTTGCCGCTGGCGCTATGGGGCTTTCGGGAGACGGTGATCCGGCCGCGTCCGACGGCCGCCATCGGCGCTGCGGTCGCTTACGCCGCGATCATGTGGACGAGCAACCTGGTCGCCCTGGTGTTCACACCGGGGCTTGCGGTGTACGTGCTCGCCCTCTGGCTATGGCGGGTGCGAGATGAACGACGAATCGGGGACCGCCAGCCGTCTGGCGTCCACGGGCTGGCGTCCATCGTCCGTCCGTTGCTCTTCCCTGCCGCGGCCTTTGCACTCGGGCTGGGCTTGAGCGCGGCGTTCTTCATCCCTGCACTGATCGAGCAGCGATATATCAACCAGACGCAGTGGTTCGGCAAGTACTACGATCCGTTTCAACACTTCGTCTACTTTTTCCAACTGCTCAGCCCGGCCTGGGGCTTCGGCATCAGCCAGCCGGGCCCCGATGACATCGCCCAGGGCGCGATGAGCTATCAGTTGGGGGCTGCAGCGACACTGCTTTCCATCGTCGCGCTGGCGCTCGCCGGCCGGCAGCCGGCGGCCGGGCCGCCGGTGGCCGGGCCGCCGGCCGTCCGGCGCCGCGAGGTGTGGTTCTGGGGCGCATGGCTGGCAGCAAGCGTGTTCCTGACGCTGGGCGTTTCAGCGTGGGCGTGGCGGTTCGCGCCCGGCGTGCGCTTCGCCCAGTTTCCCTGGCGTTATCTGATGCTGGCGATCCTGCCGCTGAGCGTCTTGCCGGGGACGCTGGTGGCAGACTGCGGATGGCGGAGCGTGGATCGAGCCCGCAGCAGGCCGCCCACCCTTCGTGGCCGCCCCTTCGGGATCGGCGGTCACCTTTGGCCCGCGCTGCTGCTGGCCGTGCTCCTGCTGCTCAGCAGTGCAGCTTACTTCAAGGTCGAAATGAGGGAGCCGACAAGGGAGCAGGGACCGGTGTCGATGGCCGCGCTCATGCGCTTCCAGCGGACGAGCGACGAGATGACAGGCGTCACGGCCTGGGTCGACCCTTCGCGCATTCCCAACTGGTCACCGTTGGCGGACGAGTGGGTGGCCGGCCGGGACGTGGTCACCCGCGCCGATTACAGCCGCATCCCACAGAACAAGACGCTGGCGGTGAACGCCGAAGGAATGGGCAGCCAGCACGACGAGGTCTGGTACTATGCCGAGGCGCCCGACCAAGCGATCACCTTCAATCGCTTCTGGTATCCCGGCTGGAACGCGTATCTGCTGGATGGAAAGAACGGCAGACCGGTTCAGCGCCTCGAGGTGCGCCGCGAAGAGGGTCCGCTGGCGCGTGTGATGGTGCCGGTGGCGCCAGGCCAGGGGTTCATTCTGCTCCGCTTCGAGGACACGCCGCTGCGCGCTGCGGCCAAGGCGGTTACCCTTGGCACGCTGGCATTGATGATCGGGTGGCTGGCGTTCCGTCTGTTACGCCGGCGGCGTCGCCAGGCTGCTTGACAGGCTGCTTCCCGATCCATCGAATCGCGACACCGGTCATCCTGTAGTCAGTCGTCGGGTATTCGTCCATCGACTGTATTGCTGCAAGGGGGTCGCGCCATGAAGCCATTCCGCAAGAACGTTGCCCTGGCCGTCGACGGCGGCGGCATTCGCGGCGTGATCGTCACGCGCGCGCTGACGATCCTGGAAGAGCACCTGGGACAGCCGGTGAGCCGCCTTTTCCGGCTGTCGGCCGGCACCTCCACCGGTTCGATCATCTCCGCAGGCCTGGGGGCAGGCCTGACCGCCGGGCAGATGCACAAGTTGTACGTTTCGCTGGGCGACATCATTTTCAAGAAGAACCTGCAGAGCGAGCTGTGGCTCCTTTTCAAATATCGCTATGAACACGGGCCGTTGGAAGCGGCATTGAGGGAGCACATCGGCGAGGGCGTGATGGGCGATTTCTGGTCGGCCAACCCGCCGATCGATGTCGTGATCACGGCGTTCGACCTGGTGGAGAACCGCACGCGCTTTGTCAAGCCGTGGAAGGAGGAGTACGCCGGATGGCCGATCGTCAAGGCCGTGCTGGCGTCATCGTCCGTGCCCACCTTCTTCCCACCGGTGGAAGGCCGCTATGTCGATGGCGGGGTCGGCGCCTACGCCAATCCCTGTTACATCGCCGCGTACGAAGCCGTCTACTGCCTGGGGTGGGATCCGGCCGAGACCACGCTGATCAGCGTCGGCACGGGGACGATCCAAGGCGGGCTGAAGCCGGGCCAGGCCACCGGATTCTGGCCGTGGGAGTGGCTGGATCCGGTGATGACCGCCTTCCTGCAGTCCACCTACGATCAGCAGATTCAGGTGGTCGGCGCGCTCTTTCCGACGCTCGACTTCCGCCGCTTCCAGGTGACGCTGCGCGAGAGCATCGGCATGGACGCAGCCGACCAGATGCCGCGGCTGGTGGCATATGGCGATGAGCTGGGACAGAAGATCCTGGACGACATCCTCGAGCCGATCCCCAGCTTTCGCACGACGCGGAGACCGTGAGAGGCACGATGACGCCTGAGGATCTCTCTCGCAACCTTTGGCGCGGGGAAAGTGTTCGACTGACCGCGGTCACGAAGGAAGATCATCCCGCGCTGGCCCGCTGGTATCAGGATGCCGGTTTCCTGCGCCTGTGGAACGCCGATCCGGCGAGGCCGCAGACCGAGGCCGAAGTAGGCAAGTGGCTGGAAGAAGAAGCGAAGAAGGAGAATGCGTTCCGGTTTGCGATCCGGCTGTTGACAGGCGACGAGCTGCTCGGGCTCCTGGAGCTGGATGGGATCCTCTGGAACCAGGGCAGCGGCTGGATCGCGATCGGCTTCGGGAACCGAGAGCACTGGGGCAGAGGCTACGGCAGCGAGGCGCTGCGCCTGCTGCTGGATTACGCCTTCGGCGAGCTGAACCTCCGCCGCGTCCAGCTCACCGTGTTCGCATACAACGAGCGCGCCATCGCGTTGTACGAAAAGCTTGGCTTCGTGCGCGAAGGGGTCTATCGCGAGTTCCTGTTGCGCAATGGGGCGATCTACGACATGTATCTGTACGGCATGCTGCGACGCGAATGGGAGCGCCGCCCGACGATCAATCGCCGGGCTACCTGAGCAACGCCCCCCTGAAGGGGGCTGGCCTCTTACTGGACACCTCCGCCCGGTCCTGCGGGCACTGCTTCGTAGTCCAGGCATCTGCGTCCGCGCGCCTGGCTTGTGCATTGATCTAACCGCCCACCAACGCCGCCACGATCTCGTCAAACTCTCGCACTCGGCCGCGTGCGCCTGCGGCGGCGAATTCCTCGGCGGGGAGCTTCGCCTCGAGCTCCGCTAATAGCCGGACGGCGCGCTGCCGCGTGACGTGGAAGGCTGACGGCCACGCCTGAATGAACGCCAGCAGCTCCACAGCGGCAGTCAACTGGCCTTCCGCCAGCCGGGCCTCTCCCAGCCCGGCGACGCCTTGCGCCCGTTGACCCGCGGTGGAACGCTCCGTGGCCACGACCAGGAGGAAGCGACGCCTGGCCTCGACCGGATCGCGCATCGCCAATGCCGCCTGGCCCAGCCCGATGTGCACGAGGGCCGGTCCCATGGGCCAGCCCGTCCCCGTGTGCTCGAACGCAGCAAGGATTTGCTCGAACAGCTGTCGTGCGGCGGCGGGCCGACCCTGCGCCAGGGCGATGTCCGCCAACCCGCGGCGCGCGTGGCTGATGGCGAAACCGTGACCGATGGCTGTGGCGATCGATAGGCTGCGCCGGTGGCACGCGGCGGCTCGCTCGTAGTCGCCGCGGGCGCAGTGCACTCCACCCAATAGATTGTAGAACTCGGCGGTGAGAGGCCGGTCCCCCACTGCGCGGATGATGGCGAGGGCAGCGCGCCCGTGCGCTTCCGCCTCCTGATACGCGCCTATCGCAAGAGAAACCAGGGCAAGGACCCGGTGCGTCAGTCCCTGTCCAAGTTCAAGCCCGTACCGGTCGCAGAGAGCAAGGCTCTCTTCGCACAGGCGCTGCGCCGCACCGTAGTGCCCCATCCGATATGCGCCCCCGGCCTGGCCCCAGTAGGTCTCTGCGCGAGCCCTCAGGTTGATTTCCCGAGCATAGGGATAGAGTCGGAAGCCTGGGTCGCACAACTCGTTGCGCAGTGGCTCCCACAGGCGCGCTGACTCGGCAAAGTCACCTTGAAAGTCGTTGGCAAAAGCCAGGGTGCGTCGATGCCGCCAGCGGGCTTCCCGCCAGCGGAGGTCATCCTCGGGGCCTTGCTCCAGGTAGCATTCAGCTTGTCGCAGATGGCGCATCACGCGCTCACACGACAGCTGCATCAGGCAGCAGTCGGCCAGGCTGTTGTGAAGGGCGCCGAGCAGCAGAGCGCGCTCCAGATGACGCGGGTCGTCCAGGCCGACCGGCCGGCTCTCGAGCTGCCGAATGCTGCGCTCCAGGCTGAGGACCATGCTCGCATACCAGCCCATGCGATAGCCGAACCAGCCCAACATGCCGCTGATCTCCAGGGCTGCGTCGACCCTGTCGCGGGCTGCATGCCACTCCCGAGCCGCCAGGAAGTTGTTCATTTCCGGCGTGAGCTGGCCGGCCATCTTCAGTGCACGGCCCCATTCGACGCGCATCTGCCGGGCTAGAGATTGGAAGTAGTCGGCATGCCGGTCGCGCGCCCGGTCAGGGGGTTCTCCAGTCTCCTCCGCGTGCTCCGTATCCAGTTTCTCCACGCAGAACTGTCGCATCAGCTCATGGAACTGGTAGCGGCCATACAGCCCCAGCCGCAGCCAGGAAGCGTCGATCAGGGCAGCGAGATCAACGAGCGTTGCGCCGGTCACCGCCTGCGCCGCCTCGCGGGTGAAGCCGCCACGAAAAACCGAGAGCTGACGCAGGATGCTGTGCTCCTTCGGGGTGAGTAAGCGCCATGAATGATCGAAAGTGGCGAGCATGCTGCGATGGCGCGCCGGCGCTTCGCGCAGCGTCGTCACCAGCAGCGCCAGGCCGCGTTCCAGCTCGGCTTCGATCTCCGAGAGCGGCAGCGCCCGAGTCCAGGCAGCCGCCAACTCGATGGCGAGGGGAACACCCGCCAGCAGACGGCAGATGCGCACGATGCACCCGGCATCGTAGGCTGTGGGCCGGAAGTCTAACTGCACCCGAGAGACACACAGGAGAAAGAGCGCGGTAGCGCCGTAGCATTCAAGGGTGGTGGGCTGGACCGCAAATGCGTGCACTTCTGTGTCCTCGCGATCGACGGATGTCGGCACTGTCAACCCTTCCAGCACCTCGACCCACTCTGACTGTACATTCAGCCTGATGCGGGATGTTACGAGCAGCTTGACCTTCGGCGCCCCCCGCAAGATCGCCATCAATAGCCTCATCCCGTGCGCCATCTCGCCATCCCTGTCGCCCGGCTCCCGTCCCCTGAGGAGATGCTCGTAGTTGTCCAGTACGAGCAGCATATGCTTATCGGCTAGGTGGCCAAGCACCTGCTGATCCGCTTGAGCGGAGGCGTATGTCGGAATCTTCAGGGCGTCCAGGATGGCCGGAGCCAACTGCTCCGGGGACGAAGTAGGCGCCAGATCGACGAAGCATGCACCGTGGACGAACGAGTCGACGACGCTGCGGGCGGCCTGAATGGCCAGCCGGGTCTTGCCGATGCCGCCCGGACCGACGACGGTCAGCAGGCGACAGGCTGGATGGCTCAGTCGATCGACGATCTGCACCAGCTCGGTCTCGCGACCGATGAAGGGGGTCAGGTCAGGCGGCAGGTTGTGTGTGGGAGCGGGAGGCAGAGTGAGTTGGAGGAGGGAGGTGTCAGCGGTTCGGATGGCCTCAAAGAGGGTCTTGGTCTCCGGCTCCGGGTCGATCCCCAGCTCCGCGTGCAAGACCTGGAGACACTCCTGGTACTGGCGGACGGCGGCGGCACGGTCGCCAACTCCTGCGTAGAGCTGCATCAGCAGACGCTGTGCGGGCTCGTTCAGCGGATCGAACGCCAACCAGCGCCGGGCGTGGCCGATCGCCGCCTCCCACTGCCCGCTGCCGGCCAACCCCTGCGCCAACTTCTCCAGCACCCCCGCCAGCTCCAGGCGCAGTGATTCGGTCTGGAAGGTCTGCCAGGCATCAAACTCTTCGGCGTCAGGCAGGGTGAAGCCGGCCAGGAAGTCAGCGGCATAAAGGCCAGCGGCTTCGCCAAGCGCAGCCTGGCAGGCAGCGCAGAGACGCTGCGGCGGGTGGTTGTGGCCGACAGCCTGGACGAGCAGTTCACGGAAGCGGCTGACATCCACCCACAGCCCGCCGACCAGCCCGACTTGATCTCCTTCGGCGTCCAGCCAACCTGCGCCGATCGCTCTCTGCAGGTCAACCAAGCTGTTGCGAAGCTGGCCGCGACCGTGCGAGGCATCCAGTTCGGGCCAGAGGAGGGTCGCCAGCGCCTCGCGGCGGTGCGCCTGACCCGTGACGGCAAGATAGGAGAGCAGCGCCAACGTCTTTCGCCGCTCAACCGCCACAGCCGCGCCGTCACACTCGATGCGCGGCGCACCAAAGAGGTGCAACTCCACTCGCGCCATCCATGTCTCCTCGTCACCATTATACACCCGAAATCGCGGATAACGGCGATCAATGCGACCAATCGCCCAGACGCGATCCTCTGACTCAGTCTCGGTATGCTTTCGGCGCGCTCCTGGTGCGGCAACCGGCTACGCTGCCTGTGAGGTGATCACGAAGGACAGGTCACCGGAAGGTCGAAGGCAGACCATGAAACACGCAACCGGGGTAGGCGCCAGAATCCCATTCATGCTGGCCATCCTGCTGCTGGCGGCAGCCTCCTCGTTGTTACGCGCCGGGGGCGCGCTGCCAGCCTCCACCATCGAGCCCTCTGTGGAGCCTTCGTCGCAGCGCTTCGCTGCAGCGCCTGCCCGGCAGGTCTTCTTCCTGCCCGTGGCGTTGGCGCCCAAGGGACAACAGCCGTTCGCACTGATTCTGTGCAGGTTCCCCGATACTGCCGAGGAGCCGGCGCCGGCATTGCATTTCGAGGCGCTGCTGCATGACGGGAGTGACAGCCTGAATGCATATTGGCGCGAGGTCTCCTACGATCGCATCAACCTGGATGGGAGCCGGGTTGTGGGATGGTATGTCTTGCCGTTCCCAGCTGCCGCGTACCGCAACTCCGGTCAGGACGTGGATCTCTTCCGCTTGGCGGCGGATTGCGCGGCCGCAGCCGATGCTGAACTCTACTTCCCGGACTACGTCGGGATCAACCTGGCCTTCAACCGAAGTTTCCCCGGCGGCCCCAAGGGCGGTCAGGTCTGTCTCGATCTGGATGGTGCAGCGCGCTGTTACGGCGTCACCTTCCTCTGGTCGGACGTCGTCACGAACCGTGCGGCGCTGGCGCACGAGATGGGGCACGCCTTCGGTCTACGTCATTCAGCGATCGGTGGCGCACCAGGGTACGCCAATCCGTGGGATCTGATGGGAGAAGGGGGCTGGTGCTGGCCGGACCCCGGCTGTTCGGCTGCGCCACAACACCTAAGCGCGTTTCAGAAGGATCAGCTCGGTTTCATCCCCGCCGATCGCAAGTACCTGGCGCCAGCCTCCAGCCGTGCCACTGTCGTGCTTGAGCGTATGGCGGAGCCTGGCGCCAATGGCTTCCTGATGGCGCAGATTCCCATCGCCGACTCGGCCGATCATTTCTACACCATCGAAGCGCGGCAGCGAACCGGCCACGACGCAGCGCTATCGGTCGACGCGATCGTGATCCACGAAGTGCATGCCGCCGAACCCACGCCGGCGCACCTTGTGAGTCGCCCGACCAACACCAACTCCTACATCGCCGGAAGTATCTGGACCACCGGCCGGAGCTTCGTAGATGCTGAACACGGCATCGAGATCACTGTGGATGGGGAAACGGAGAGCGGCTTCATCGTGACGATCTCGGTGCAATGGTAGGCGCTCCCTTCGCGGTCTGACTACGGTCATGGTCAGATGGATGCACTTCGGGTACAATCAGGCTTGGCGCACCCCACCGGGCCGCCAAACCTGCTTCCGAGGCGTCCATGACCTCCTCCCGACCACTGATCCTGCTGACCAACGACGACGGCATCCACTCTCCCGGTCTGATCGCCGCAGCCGAGACGGTTTGCGATCTCGGCGACCTGCTCATCGTGGCGCCGGCCACGCAGCAAACCGGCATGGGCCGCGGCACGCCGCCGATCGTCAACGGCGCGGTCACACAAGAACAGCTGACGATTCGCTGCCAGGATTTCACCGCCTACAGCCTCACCGGCTCGCCTGCGCAGGCGGTGATCTACGCGGTGCTGGTGCTGGCGCCCCGGCGGCCTGACCTGGTGATCTCCGGCATCAACTACGGCGAAAACCCCGGCACGTGCGTCACCTCATCGGGCACGGTGGGCGCAGCGCTGCAAGGCGCCGAGTTCGGCATCCCGGCGCTGGCCGTTTCCCTGGAGACCGATAAGCGGTATCATTATCATCACGGCGCCGACGTCAACTGGCGGGTCGCAGCCCAATTCACGCGCCGGATCGCCCAGGTCGTGCTGAGCGCGCAACTTCCCTTCGATGTGGACGTACTCAAGATCGATGTGCCTGCAGATGCCACCGACGAGACGCCGTGGCGTATCACGCGTCAGTCGCGGCAGTCGTACTACCGCCTGTTCCGGCCAGAAGGTGCACAGGCAGACGCAGAGCGCCAGTGGGTGCACCTCGACTATGATGTGATCATCGACTGGGAGACGCTGGAGCCGGACTCGGATATCGCCGCGTTCCTGCGCGATCGGGCAATCTCGGTGACACCGTTGAGCCATGATCTCACGTCGCGTGTGGACTTCGGCGCGCTGGAGCGGTTGCTGCATCGGCCCGACGAGCGGTGAAGCTCGGGGCCCAACCCTCGTCCCTGCACAGATCATGATGAAACGGCCATTGACGGGAATTCTCCTGGCGGGCGCGACGCTGCTGCTCGTCGCACCTCTGCTGCTGGCAGCCTGCAGCGAGTCGGCGCAGCCGTTGGCGTTCGGAGCTGCGCCGTGGGACGAGGGCGAAGCCAGCACCTACGATGTCCTCGGCCGCGACGGCACGACGTTGGGTACGGCGACCTGGCAGTGGGAGCGCAGCCCGGACGGCTGGACGCAGGCCTACGCGCTGGCGCTGACGGGGCGGCAAGATCGCGGCGAGGTGGTCGTCGGCCCGAATCTGGCGCCGATTCGCTCCTGGAGGGAGACCGGCGGTGTGCGATACGAGGCAGGCTATGGCCCCGAGTCCGTCACGATCACGACAACCGCTCCAGCCGGCGGGCAGACGACCCGGTCGCTCAAGCGGCCCGGCGACGCAGTCGACAATGATGTGAGCCTGCAGGTGCCGCGCGCGCTGCCGCTGGCGGCAGGCTACGCCACCCGCTACAGCGACGTGATTCCTACCAGCGGCCTGTCGGCGCCAGTGCGCCTCACCGTGACGGGCGCGGAGACGGTCACCGTGCCTGCCGGCGCGATTCCCACCTGGCGCGTAGCAATGGATATCGGCGGCGGCAAACACGATGCGTGGTATGGCCGGAGCGCGCCCTATCCGCTGGTCAAGTACATCAATCGCGGGTCGGGGGTCGCGTTCGTGCTGCGATCGATCGAGGCGGAGCAGGCGCTCCCGATCTCGGGCCCGCTTGCTTCACCGCCTCCGGCGGCCGCGCCGGCGATCAGCATTCCCCTGCTGCTTTCGTCGCTCCTGATTCAGCTGCCGCTGATGATCGCCTTCCCGATCGTGCTCGGCGGGTGGATCCGGCGGCGCTACCGCGTGGGCTGGGGGATTTTCTGGGCGGGCGCGCTGACATTCGTCGCAGCTCAGATCGTTCACTTGCCGCTGAACTATGCGCTGGGACTGCTGGGGGGCGGCCGAGGGGTCGCACTGTGGCCATTGCCACTGGTGGCGCTGACCGCCGGACTGAGCGCAGGCGTCTGTGAAGAGGGCGCGCGCTGGATCGCTCTGCGCTTCTTCTTGAAGCGAGCGCGCGGCTGGCGCGCCGGGCTGCAGTTCGGTGCAGGACAAGGCGGCAGTGAGGCGATCCTCTTCGGGCTGTTGGCGGCCGCCGGCCTGCTGGCCATGCTTGCCTTGAGCAGTCTGAATCCAATTGCGTTGGGGCTGCCGGCCGCGGCCGCCGAGCAGATCCGGGCCGCGTCGACGACCTACTGGCGTACTGCGTGGCATCTTCCTGTCGTGGGCGGCGTCGAGCGGCTCTTCGCCATCACCATCCAGATCGCGCTGGCCGAGGTGGTGATGTTGTCGTTCACGCGGCGGAACAACGCATACCTGTTCGCCGCCATCGGATTGCACGCACTGGTGGACGCCTGGGCCGTCTGGGCCCTGCCCACCTTCGGCATCGCGTGGACAGAGCTCGGCGTGGCGCTGTTCGCGGTCGCTGCGTTCTGGCTGATCCGGCAGCTGCGTGATGCACCGTCCGGCGCCCTCGACGCGGCGGCGGATGTCGCAACCCCGCCCTCCGCGCCTGCATCGGCGGCCGACCTGTCACCGCGCAGCCTCTCCTCTGAAGAACTGGCGCGGCGGGCCGATGAATCGCGCTTCGATTAGCAAGCAGGAGGAATGATCGGGAATGTGCGCCGCCGTTGTCGTACGCCTGCGGTTATCCGTCTGCAAACGGAGGGATCATGATCCGCACTGAGTCGCTCTGCAAGACCTTCCTGAGCGACGGCCACGAAGTCAAGGCAGTCGATGGCCTCGACCTGGAGGTGAAAGAGGGCGAGGTGTTCGGCTTCCTGGGACCGAACGGCGCCGGCAAGACCACGACCGTGCGCCTGCTTACCTGTCTGATCGGCCCCAGCGCAGGCCGGGCGTGGATCAGCGGCC
>CAYRFV010000044.1:13941-18479 GCA_964423545.1 uncultured Anaerolineales bacterium
AAGCCAACCTGGCAATCCAGGCGCAAGTGGGCATCCTCACCGAATCACCGGGCCTCTATGAACGTCTGAGCGCCCGCTACAATCTCGCGTTCTTTGCAGACATGTACGGGGTGAAGGACGTGAAGGGACAGATCGAGAAGTACCTGCGCCTGCTCGATCTGTGGGATCGTCGCGACGCGGAGGCCGGCACATTCAGCAAGGGGATGAAGCAGAAGCTCGCCATTGCGCGAGCGCTGCTTCATGAGCCGCCCGTCGTGTTTCTGGATGAGCCGACGGCCGCCCTCGACCCGGAGGCCGCGAAAACCGTGCGTGATTTCATCGCGACACTGCGCGGCCAGGGCCGCACCATCTTCCTCTGCACGCACAACCTCGACGAGGCCGAGCGGTTGTGCGATCGGATCGGCGTATTCCGGCAGCGGCTGATCGCCGTCGACACGCCCGACGCGCTGCGCCGGCAGCTCTTCGGGCGGCAGACCGTGATCCACCTGGGGCCGGCCGTTGCGACCGGCGAGCTCGAAGGCCTGGCTGCCGCGGTGCGCGACCTGCCGTTCGTGGAGCATGTCGAGGTGCTGCCGTCCGCAAGCGCACAGACCGGGGGCAGACTCGTCGTCAGCCTCGATGATCCGGCGCTGCGCAATCCGGTCCTCGTGCAGGCGCTCGTCGACCGAGGCGCGGCGATCCAGTTCGTCAACGAACTCAAGCACACGCTGGAAGATGTCTATCTCAGCCTGTTGCAGAATGGCGCGGGCGGCGAAGCGCCGGGCGGCGAAGCGCAAGGAGGCGCACGATGAGACAGTTTCGTGCGGTCGTGGGCCGGGAATGGGCCGATATGCTGCGCAACCGATTGGTGTTCTACGTCGTCATCTTTGTGCCGGTGCTGATGGTTGCCATTCCGATCGTCATGCTCTTCATCATGGGCCGGGTCCCGATCAACGATCAGGACTACCAGGAGTTGGGACGCGTGCTGGACAACCCTTTATTCGCCGGCATGGGTCCCCTTGAGGCGATGCAGGCGATCATGGCCAGCAACATGATGGTGCTGTTCTTGATGATGCCGTTGATGGTTCCGGTGACGATCGCCGCGTACAGCATCGTGGGCGAAAAGGTGACCCGTTCGCTGGAGCCGCTGCTGGCGACGCCGGTGACGACGACGCGGCTGCTGCTGGCGAAGGGATTCGCTGCAGCCGTGCCTGGCATCGGCATGACGTGGCTCTGCTACGTCGTCTTTCTGATCGCCGCTCGTCTGTTGGCTGTCAGCGATCGCGTCTTCGCGGTCTTCATGGATCCGATGTGGCTGGTGGCGATGTTCGTGCTCGCGCCGCTGTTGACGGTCATGGCGGTGATGGTCGGCATCATTGTGAGCAGCCGGGTGAGCGATCCGCGCGCGGCGGAGCAGTTGGGCTCGCTGATCTTGCTGCCTCTGATGCTCCTGTTCATCGGGGCTCTGGCAGGCTTGGTCAGGCTGAACAGCGCCACCTTCCTGATCAGCTCCGCTCTAGCTGCGGCAGCGGATGTGGGGCTGGTCTACCTGGGCTCGGCGCTGTTCCAGCGAGAGACGATCCTGACGCGGTGGAAATGACAGCTACTCCCTAAAGAGCAAGGCGGAGCAGCCGCCAAGCGCTGCCCGCACCTGGAGACCCATGGCCGGACGCACCCTTCTGTATGCCATCGCCTTTGGCGGCCTGCTTGCGATGCTCGCCAGCGGAGTGCTGGTCGTCCGCGAGCTCGTGCTGCTCGGTGCAGCACAGACGCCGATTCCTGACGCGCTGAACGCGCTGGTGTTCGGCCCGCGCGCAGCCTGGTTCTGGCTGGGTGCAGGAGGCGCCGCAGTCTGGGGCCTGGCGTGGCTGGCCATCGAACGGCGACCCCGCGGCGACGAACGTGCGTCCGCAGCCCGCAAAGCCTATCTCTATGCCGGCCAGGGGATCGCTCTCGCCGTGACGCTCGTCCTGGCTCACAGGCTGGCTCTCAGCATATTGGCTCCGGCCAGGCCGGGCGCCTGGCCGGTCGAGGCGTTGAGCCTGTCGGCCCAGATGGCCATGGCCTTCGCCTTCTGGGCGTTTTTGCGTCTGACCTCGGCCCAAGACGGCGATTTCGGCCAGGAGGCCGGGGGGGGCGCCGCTTGGCGCCGCGCCGTCTACTACGGCCTGGCTGCCGTGGCGTTGGTCGCGCTCCTCAGCGGGGTGTCCGGGCTGCTGCAGATCATCCTCGATGCGCTGCTCGATGCGGGCGCCGCGGTGGCCGCCCAGGGCCGCGAGCGCTTCGCCCAGGCTGCGGCGTTGGCGCTTGTCGGTATGCCGGCATGGTGGGGCTGCTGGTGGTCGCAGCAGACCTTGGCGCGCTCGCCGGATGAGACCGGCAGCGCGGAGCGGCGCTCGCGCGTGCGCCGCGCCTATCTGTACGGCTGCGTCTTGATCGCCGCCATCGCCATCTTCTTCAGCCTGGGGATGGCCATCCTGGGCCTGCTGACCGGGCGCGGCCCGGCGCCTGCTCCCGCGTGGGGAACGATCGCATTCGTGGCGCTGATCTGCCTGGTCGGGCATTTCAGTGCGTTGCGCGGCGATGAGCGGGCGCAGGCCGAGGCCGCGCAACAGGCGCGAGAGGACCGGTATCCGGTGCAGAGATCTGGATCGCAGCACGCGGCCGGAGAAGCGTCGGCTGCGGAAACGGCGGCATCCCTGCCGTCCATCCTTGTGATCGACGGCGGCGATGGCGCGCTGGGCGTCCGGTTGCTGATTGCGCTGGCCGAGGCACTGCCGCGGGTGGCTCTCTGGCCGATGGGCTTGACCCCAGTCGCCCGGGCCGCCATGTCGCGCGCGACGAGCCCGGCTGTGCCGGATGGCGGCATCACCGCGACGCCGCCCGATGCGCTGGCGCGCGCCACGCTGATCATCGGGCCAAGCGACATGATCATGCCGGGAGGACTGGACGGCGCCGTGTCCGTGGGGCTGGCCACAGCGGTGGCGGCGAGCCCGGCGCGCAAGCTGCTGCTGCCTCCACGCCATTCGGCGCTGCGTTGGATCGCCGCGCCGGAATGGCCCGTCGAGCGTTGGATCGAGAACGCCGTCATCGAGGCGGCGAACGGGACGCAGTAATCGCCGGACGAGAAGCAATGGATGAGACGCGGGGAGGCAGGGCCGGCGGACCGGGCATAGCAGCCACGGGCGGCTGGCGCCAGCGCGCACGGCAGTTGAAGCGGGAGGCCCATGCGCTTGTTCTGGCCTATCGCGATCCGCGCGTGCCCTGGTATGCCAGACTACTGGCAGCGTGCGTTGAGCCTGAAGTTGATCCCGCCACAAGTGATGGTAGAATGCCGCGAGCGAGCGCGTGTTGCAGAGGACGGCCCGCCCCATTGGGCCGCCGCAGCCGTGATCATTGCCGTCTGGATCGGGCTGACGGCGTTGTTGATCGCGTTTGCCTGGAGGTGGGTCAGCGGGCTCGGATAAGAAAGACAGCATACGGGTTGGGGCGCGAGAGGTCACAGCGTATCCTGGGGCAGGCTCATCAAGGGAAAACACACATGCAGACGCTCGTCGTGTCGCAGAACGGCCAGTTTCACAACCATGTCCCTCTCTCCGCTATCGATCAGGCCCTGGTCGCGCCGAACACTCTGCTCTGGCTCGATCTGCAGGACCCAACCGAGGACGACACCCGGCTGCTGCGCGAGGAGTTCGGCTTCCACCCCCTCGCCATCGAGGATGCCATCCGCTCGCACGAACGGCCGAAAGTCGATGCCTATGGGCCGATCTCAGGCGCCTCCGGCGAGACGGTTGAGCTGTTTGACCCGACAGGCAGTTACGCAGCGCCCAGCTTCGAGATGAAGGCGGTCGATCTTGCGCAGCCGGACGCGGAGAGCCAGCCTCGTTGCGGCAGCTACTACCTGGTCGTCTTCTATGCCGCGAAGCTCGACGCCGGGCACGCGCACATCGAGACACAGGCCCTGAATCTGTTATTCGGCGCCAACTACCTGATCACGGTGCACCATGGCCCCATCCCCTGCATCCCGGAGACGCTGGCGCGCTGGCGCGCCCCGAACAGTCCGCTCGAACATCGCGTCGGCGAGCTGGTTCATGCGCTGCTCGATGCCATTGTGGACGAGTATTTTCCCCTGATGGACCAGGTGGCAGATCGCGTCGAGGATCTGGAAGACACCATATTCGTGGAATTCGACGAAGCAGCGATTCGAACCATTTTTGCGTTGAAGAAGAACCTGCTCAGCTTGCGCCGGGTCGTCGCGCCGGAGCGCGATGTGCTGAACGTCCTCTTGCGCCGCCAGTTGCGCATTTTCCGATCCGACGATGTGGCCTATCTCCAGGATGTCTACGATCACCTGGTGCGCGTCACCGACAACATCGACACCTACCGCGACCTGCTGACCAGCGCTCTCGATTCCTATCTCTCACTCCAGTCCAACAAGCTGAACGAGGTCGTCAAGATCCTCACCATCGCCTCGATCATTCTGATGGCCGATGCACTCGTGACAGGCTTCTACGGCCAGAATTTCGATATCTTCCCCGAGCTGAAGTGGGCCAGCGGCT
>CAYRFV010000044.1:18489-26938 GCA_964423545.1 uncultured Anaerolineales bacterium
TCTGGTCGCTGGGCTTGATGGCCGCGATCACGGTCGGACTCGTTCTCTATTTCAAGCGCAAGAAATGGCTGTGAGGAGGTCGATCTCACTGGGGCCGGTGGACCGGCGGTGATTGAGCCGGTTCGATGCGGAGCGGCTGGTTCAGCCGGCCAACCGGCTCCCCCGCGGCATCCAGGAAGAGGTAGTCGGCCGGATCGTTGAGCCGGTAGATGAAGGCCTCCAGGGTGTAGCGGTCCATTGCGTCCGGCAGCCGCAGGGGGTGCGTCGTGGTGACAACCATGCCCGGCTGCCACGTGCGCACGAGATTCACGTCGCCGCCCAAAGCCAGGTCGTACTGTGCGACGACTTGCCCGCGGCTATCCAGAACGCGCGCACTGACGCTGGCGTCGGCGTCCGGCCGGTCAAGCAAACGCCACGGCAGGGTAACGGTGAATGCAGTCGCTGCTGAGAGTTCGGAGGGCGCGCCGCCCAGCGTTTGCGCCTGGATCGGCAGCAGGCGCACCGGATCGGCGCCGCTCCTGGCTGTCACCTGCCGCTCATACGGTGCAACCTCGACCCGTGCGTCGGCGGCGGTCAGCCGCAGTATGGCAGGCTCCTCGCGCCACGCTGCAGGCAGCTCAAGACCCGTCACGCTCCCGCCGCCGACGACCAGGGGCAGTTGAACCCGCGCCTCGAACGTCTGCACGGGCCCGCCGCCCACCGGCTGCCATGCCCCCTGCACGCGCAGCGGTTGTCCCGGCAGAATCACCACGTTGTCTCGATCCGCTGACGAGAGCAGCAGGAACGCCTGCCCGTCATCCGTGCTCCAGAAACGTCCCGTCACGCGGCCTGCAGGAGCCAGATCAGGCGCCAGGCGATAGACCCGGTCCGAGCCGAAGTCGCGCTCTAGCGCCACAGCAGGGATCTGCGCCATTGCCTCGCGCAGGTCAGCAGCCCGGCCCGGCTGGAATGCCTCCAGCAGATTGCCGTGGACAATGACGCGCTCCACCGCCAATCCGCGCAGCAGCGCCAGCGACCGCTCGTCCGGGAAGTGCGCCAGCGTCAGACCCAGCTCGCGATGGTGCGGCGGTACGAAGCCGCTGTAGCCGTCTATACTGGGCTGCCAATGGCCGGCCTGGAAATACTGGTAGCGCAACAGGTTATAGTCCGGCCAGGCAGAGGTTGCCGTCGAAGCCGTTGCGCCCGCCGGCTTCGACGCCAACTCGGAGGTCAACGGCAGCTCGACGAACGCGGCACGCGGCTGCGTGGCCAGCCATGCGTAGAGCGGCGCATGCACCGGCGGCATCGGGTGGACGGCGAATGGGCCCAGGCCGCCCGCGACCTCGACGAGAATGGTCGCCGCCAGGATCGCCACGACCCATGGGGGATGGCGCGCGGCCCATGATCGAGGGCGAGCGCCCCTGATTCGATGCAGCAGCCATGCAGCGCCCATGGCCGCGAGCATCGCCAGCGCCAGAAAGGCGGTATTGGCGAAGCGGCCTGGGGCGCGGATCGCGGTCATGCCAGGCAGATGCAGGTAGAGCCATCCGAAAGGCAGCGGCAGCCCGCCCGGGTCGGCCGCGCTGAACTTAATGCGCGGCCCCAGCGACAGGATCAGCGCAGCGAGGAAGAGCAGCAGCCAGTAGCCACGCCCCAGGCCGGAAGCGGCGTGTGCGAAGTGGCGGGCGGCGCCAGAGGCGGTCGCTCGCCCCCGCCCAGCAACGACTCCCAGCACGGACAGCAGGATGACGATGAAGCCCGGAAAAAGCGCTCCTTCGACCGATGCGAGGCCGGGCGGAAGCCGGTAGATCGGGTTGGCCAGCGGCGGCCGCAGGTACTCGGCCAGCGTCGCCGCGTTCTGCAAGGTCTCGCCGATCGACCGCTCCAGCCCCAGCTCATTCCGCATCCGGAGATAGGGGGCGGCGAACGGCGCCAGCAGCAGCGCAGCCAGCGCCACCCAGAGGGCGAGCCCCGCCAGCCGGCGCACTGCCGCGATCGATGGCCGGATGACCAGGTATAGGCCAACCGCCAGGGCCACCTGGAAGCCATAGTAAAACGCCGACAGCGTCTGAAGCAGGGCGCACAGTGCGAAGAGCGCGGCGTCCTTCGGCATACCGCGACGCCAGTAACGATCCAGGAAGAGCAGCGCCAGCGGCAGCCAAGCGATGGTGAGCAGTTGAAGCTGGCTGAGGTGCCCGAACTGATGCGGTGAGAACGCGTAGATCAGGCCGGCGAGAAAGGCGGACGGGCGGATGACGCCCGCCGGGTGACCGCGGGCTGGCCTCGCGCGGCCGGCGCCCTGCGACAGGATGTCCGCGGCCAGGAGGTATGCACCGTATCCCGCAAGCGGAAAGGCGGCCAGGAAGAGCAGATTGTAGACCAGCACCGGATTGCCGGTGGCAGCCAGCAGCGGGACAGCGATCGGCGCTGCGGGCCAAAGGATCTCAGACAGCGCCAGCGTGTCGGCCAGCGGATGAAAGATCGGTGCGGCGAACAGCGCCGACGGGTCGCGCGGCAAGATGTGCGCCTGCCATGCCACGATCCAGGTGTTGAGCAGGGTGTCGGAGCGATCGTGCAGCCCGGAGCCGAGCAGGGGCAGCAGCGGCCGGAAGATCAGAAGCGTCAGGGCTGTGTAAATCAGCAGGGGCGCAAGGGCGACCAGCGCACGATAGGAGCCCGAAGACGATCTCATGGGCAATCGGCCACCCGGCAGGTCGCAGCTACTCGCCCATGACCTGCACCACCAGGCGGCGGGTGCGGGGACGGGTGTCGAAGTCCAGGAACACGATCTGCTGCCACACGCCCAGGGTCAACCGGCCCTGGACGAAAGGCACGGTCAGCGATGGACCGATCAGTGCAGCGCGCACGTGCGCGCTGCCGTTGTCATCACCCCAGCGTAGATGATGCTGATAGACGCCGTCTTCGGGCGCGATCGCCTCGAACGCATGCCGCAGATCGGCCACGGCGCCGCTTTCGTGCTCGATGGTCGTCAGTCCGCCCGTCGACCCCGGGCAGAAGACCGTGACGATGCCGGCGGTCAAACCGGAAGCCGCCACGCTCTCCTGCACCAGTGATGTGATCTCTTCGACGTCGGTGTGACCCTGTGTGCGCAGCGTCAGCTCCTCCGTCACGACCACGATGCAGCGCTCACTTCCACTTGATGGTGCAGCCAACCGCCGGGGTCTCCGGCGTCGGCGCAGGCTTGCCGGCAAGCACGGCATCGAGCGCCTGGCGGAGGTAGGGCGTCTTCACCGCCGCCGGCTCCTCGTAGTTGTCATCGACGGCGCCCTGGTACCGAAGGGCTCGGCCTTTGTCGAAAACGAACACCTCAGGGGTGCGCAGCGCGCCGTAGGCGCGCGCTACTTCTTGTGACTCATCGAAGAGATAAGGGAAGTTGAAACCCTTTTCGGCTGCTCGCTCGATCATTTTCGGGAAACTATCATCAGGGTATTTCACTGCATCATTCGCGTTGATCGCGATGAGCTGCACCCCTCGTGCGGCATAGTCGGCCTGAATCTGGATCAAGCGATCTTCCCACGCGCGCGCATAGGGGCAGTGGTTGCAGGTGAACACGACGACGACCGCCTCCTGCGCGGCGAATCCGGCCAGGGAATGGCGCTTGCCATCGACGCCGGGCAAGTCAAAGGCGATCGCCTTGGCTCCGATCTTCAGATTGCTCATGGCTGCGGCTCCTTTCACGAACGGATGGGGTCACGGTGACCCATGCGGATCGACGGCCTGTGCGCTGCGCAGGCTGCGACGGATCAGTTCAGACGGAGGCAACGGCGAGATGCGACCGTCCTCGCGGCGATAGGCGCGGCAGGCCAGCGCAGGCCGGGCGCCCGGCGGCGGCGGGTCGACGTCGCGGCCCTCAACAAGAATCGTCGGCGAGCCCACGAACCGCCACACTTCCGCCTCAGCGTCGGTCTCGATCTTCACGATCTCCACCTCTGCTGCAATCCCTTCTTCGGCCAGCACCTGGCGCAGGCGCTCAAGCGCCACCTCATGGGACGGGCACTCTTCATAGTAGAGAAACGACACGTGAACCATGGGCTCCGCCTCCCACGGCATTATATGCGCCGAAGGCACCTCGGTCAACACGCCGCCCAGCGACACAGCGACCCAACCTGGGGCGTCCAGGGTCCGCCATCGGCATGAGCCGTCCCCTGCTCCGGCGCAGCGGCCAGCGATCGACCGGACGCTCAGGCGATCTCGCGCAAGCACGCCAGGCAGTACTCCACCTCTTCTTGGGTGTTGTAATGCGCCAGCCCGGCGCGCACCACCCCGCCGGTCTCCTCCAACCCGAGCCGCTCAGTGACAGCGAGGGCGTAGAAGTTGCCTGCCCACACATAGACGCCGCGACGCGCAAGGTGCTCCGCCACCTGCTGCGGCGTGCGGCGGGCCAGCCGAAACGCAGCGGTCGGCGTGCGGCGATCAAAACGGGCGACATCGCGGATGCCATAGAAGCTCAAGCCGGGAATCGCCAGGAGGCCAGCGACGAAATGCTCGAACAGGGGCCGTTCGTAGTGCTGAATCGCGGCCATGGCTTGCTTGAGCGCGAGCCGCCGGCCCGAAAAGCCGGGGAACTCCGACGTGAAAGGTGCGCCGAACTCCTCGCCCAGCTCGGCCAGGTAATCGATCGCTGCCGACACGCCGGCCTGGGCTTCGTGACTTTGCGTGCCGGTCTCGAACTTGTCGGGCGGCAGGTTGCCGGCCGGGCGCACTTTGTAGGCGCTCAGGCGCTCCAACAGATCATACCTGCCCCACAGCACGCCGGAATGCGGGCCGAAGAATTTGTAGGGCGAGCACACCAGGAAATCGCAGCCGAGCGCCTTCACATCGATTGGCCCGTGCGGCGCGTAATGGACGGCATCGACCCACAGCCACGCGCCCGCGTTGTGGGCCAGTTCGGCGATGCGGCGGATCGGGTTGATCGTCCCGACAGCGTTGGAGGCATGTCCGACCGCGACCACGCGCGTGCGGGGGCTGAGCTTGGCGGCCAGGTCGTCCAGGCGCAGCGTGCAGTCGGTCGGATCGAACTCCACCTCTCTGACGACGATCCCACGCTCGGCTAACGCCAGCCAGGGGGCGCGATTGGCGTCGTGATCGAGCTGCGTGATGAGAATCTCATCGCCAGCAGCGAGCCCGCGACCGATCGCCCGGCTCAGTGCGAAAGTCAGCGATGTCATGTTCGGGCCAAAGACGATCTCGTTGGCCGATTCTGCGTTGAGGAAATCCGCCATCCCCCGGTGCGCGGCGAGGAGCACTGTGTCACTCTCGCGGCTGGTGCGGAACGCGCCCCCATGATTCGCATTGGTGGCAGCCAGATAGCGGCTCATGGCATCGATGACGCGTTGAGGCGTTTGGGTGCCCCCGGGTCCGTCGAAGAACACGGCGGCGCGGCCCGCATCTTGGGTCGCCAGAGCTGGGAACTGGACGCGCAGCGGTGAGAGGTCAATGCCTGGCATGAACGGATCTCCTGGAGTCAGATGCGGCGGGACCGAAAGGGCGCCTGCCGACATCTTAGCGGCATTCGCGACGGTTGGCAAGCTGTGCGCGTTTCGCCGGCGACCGCGTCCTGTGATATACTCCCTCCTGCAATCCTCAGAGGAGATGGCCGAAATGGCATCCCGCATTCGACTCTTTGTCAGCGGCGGTCCCGACCAGGAACCGGCCCGCGAGCTGCTCGGACAGGCATTGGCTGAATTCCCGGTCAACGTCGGCTGGGTCATCAAGCGCACGCCCGACATCGATTCGGTTGCCGAAAGCCACCTGTTTCTGTTGCTGTTCGGTGCAGATATCACTGCGCCGGTCGGGCTGGAGTTGTATTGGGCTCTGCGCACCGAGAAGCCGATCTTCTGCTTCCGCAGCGAGGTGAGCCGGACGCCTGCCGGCCAGGTGTTCATCCAGCAGAATGCCGGGTTGAACTGGCGACGTTTCGCCGATCTTGCCGCGTTCCGCCGGCTGGTGCTGGTCGACCTGAGCCGGTTTCTCCTGGCGCATACCGAACGTTACGGGATCACGGCGTTGGAAGCGCAGCAATTGCATGCCCACATCGGGACTCTGGAGAAAGCGCCGGCGGCTCCACAGGCTGAGGCGAGCGCGCCCCCGAAGACGCTCGGCGCCGGCGGCGGTGGCGTGATCCTGGCGCCGGGCAAAGACGAGCCGCGCGGCGCCCGGCTGGTCGGCGAGCCAGGCTGAGCCGCCTGCGTCAACGCACACCATGCAAGCGCCTGCACTCCCAGTCCCTTCGTCTCCTGTTCGTCGCTTCTCGCACTGGGTGAGTCGGTGGGCCGCGGAACGCACCTTCGTGCTCGCGATGCTGCTGATCGTCCCGGCGATGCTGCCGCTGACCGCCCCCGGCTACTTCTTCGACGCACACGATGGCCGCCACACGGTCTTCTGGCTCCTAGAGTTCGATCGCGCGTTCCGCGATGGCGCGTTCTGGCCCATCTGGGTGCCTGACCATGTGCTTGGGTTCGGTTATCCGCTGTGGCTGGTCTATGCGCCGCTCTCGTTTTTCGTGGCGGAGGCGTTTCATCTGCTCGGCCTGGGTCTCACAGCCGCGGTCAAGGTCGCCTGGGCCTTCTGGTTCATCGTCGGCGCCGTGGGGATGCACCGGTTGGCGCGCTGCTGGTGGGGGCGGGGCGCTGCGCTGGTGGCCGCAGTCGCCTACACCTACGCACCGTACCACCTGGTGGATATCTACGTGCGGGCGGCATACGCCGAGTTCGCCGCGCTGGCACTGGCGCCGTGGGCGCTGCTCGGCCTGGTGAACGTTTGGGAGCGACCGGGCGCGCGTACTGCAGCGGCGGCCGCCCTGGCGCTTGGGCTGCTGCTGCTGGCGCACAGCATGGCGCCGGTGGTGTTTGTCCCGCTCCTCGCCGGATTCGTTGCGTGGAAGGCGCTGCATTCGGCGGTGAATGCTATCGGGCGACGGAAGTCGAGCAGCAGCGGATCGGTTGCACCCGCGGATCGAGTGCGACTTACACCTCGTCCCGCGACCTCTGCCTGGACGGGGCTCGCACTGGCGCTCGGTTTCGGCCTGGCCATGGCTTTCTGGCTGCCGGCGCTGCTGGCGCGGCGGCATATCCAGGAAGCGAGCTGGCTGCAGGGCACCTATGACTATACCCGCCACTTCGTTTATCCCGGGCAGCTCTTCAGCACTTTCTGGGGGTTCGGCTACTCGACGCCGGGAGCCACCGACGGGATGAGCTTCCAACTGGGCATCGTGCAGTGGGCCGGCGCGGCCGTGGCGGCGCTCGCCGCGTTCGGACTGGCGCGACCGGTTCTGCGCACCCGCCGCAGCGAGGCGCTCTTCCTGGTCACGGCCAGCCTGATCGCCCTCATCGCCATGACACCCGCCGCGCAGCCGCTGTGGGCCGCTCTGCCGCTGGTGGCGAGCGTCCAGTTCCCGTGGCGGCTGCTGGCAGTCACCACCATCACGCTGGCGTTGCTGGTCGGCGCGGCAGCCCACTGGCTGGAAACCGGCGCCACCGCACGCGAGCACCGGCCCGGCCCCTACGTCTATGCACTGGCGCTCATGGTCTTGCTGGCGGGGTTCCCGTACACCCGGCCTGACGTGACGCCGATTCGTCCCGTAGATGAGAGCCTGCTGGCGATCGTGGAATTCGAGGCCAAGCACCCTGACATGCGCGGCATGACCGCGTTTGCGGAGCGCCCGCCGTCTCAAGCTGAATCGCCGCTCATCGCGCAGTACCTGGCGGGCCAGCCGTTGCAGCGTGCAGCCGTTGTCTCCGGCGCGGGAGAGGTCCTCACCCAGAGCGCTCGCGCCAACTCCGCTGCGGCAACGGTGCGCGCCGAGGGCCCAGTGCGCCTGCGGTTCTATATCAACTACTTTCCGGGCTGGTCTGCGACCGTCGACGGTCGTCCCGTCCCGATTGCGCCCGATCCGCCCGATGGACTGATCGGGATCGACCTGCCGGTCGGCGTGCATGAGGTGCGCGTCCGCTTCGGCGCTACGCCGGAGCGTCTGCTCGGTGCAGCGATCTCCCTGCTTGCCGCAGCCGGCGTGATCGGGCTGTTCCTGTGCGGGCGACATCGGCCCGCTGGTGAGCGGCCCGCTGGTGAGCGGCCCGCTCCGGGATGATTTGCCCATTCCGCCCTGGTATGTTATAGTTTTCTAATATATGAGCCAGCCTGATCGTCCGGCCTCGAATTTCGGGCACGAGCGGGTGTGTCCCCACTGTGGCACGCGTGTAGCTCAGAAAGCGAATAGCTGTTTCTTCTGTGGCGGCTCCCTGGCCGCTGCGCCTCGCCTGCGCCGTTCTATCCCTTGGGCGGACATGGTTCTGTTCCTGATGATCGCCGCCCTGCTGGCCTTCTGGTGGATCAACGCGCCCGCTGGTCAGAACGGTGAGACGGTGGCGCAGCTGTCGCCGCCGGGCGCAGGCGCGCCGCCGGGCGCAGGCGCGCCGCCGGGCGCAGGCGCGCCGCCGGGCGCAGGCGC
>CAYRFV010000045.1:0-291 GCA_964423545.1 uncultured Anaerolineales bacterium
CACGTCGACCTGAGGCAAGCGCTGAATGGGTCTCATGTCTTCCTGGTCGATCATCGGGCACGAATGGGCGGTGACGCTGCTAGCGCAGGCCTGCGCCAGCAGCCGACTAAGCCATGCCTATCTCTTCACCGGTCCGGCGCAAGTCGGCAAGACGACGCTGGCCCGTGCGTTCGCGCAGGCGATCTTGTGCGAACGCGGGAGCGGTGGACCGTGCCGCGGCTCCGAAGGGGCGTGCCGCACCTGCCAGCGCATCGCCCACGACCGTTATCCTGACCTGCAGATCATCGCCGC
>CAYRFV010000045.1:301-17010 GCA_964423545.1 uncultured Anaerolineales bacterium
GAATACGATCCAGATCGAACAGGTGCGCGTCCTGCAGACGGATGCGGCGCTCTCGCCGCTCGAGGGTTGCGCCAAGATCTTCATCATCCGGGAGATCGAGCGGGCGACGCCGCCGGCGGCCAATGCGCTGCTGAAGACGCTGGAAGAACCGTCGCCGCGCGTGATCCTGCTGCTGACCAGCCGTCGCCGCGACTTGGTGCTGCCGACGGTGCTTTCGCGCTGCCAGATCATCAGCCTGCGGCCAACGCCCCTGGAGCAGATCGGCAGGGCGCTGGAAGCGCGCGGCGCACCGCCAGAGCGCGCCGAGCTGCTGGCCCGGCTCAGCGGCGGACGCGCCGGATGGGCGCTCAATGCGCTGGCGCACCCGGAGGTGTTGCAGGCCCGCGATCGGCACATCGATGCGCTGCTTGCGCTGATCGGCGACGGCTACATCGGCCGGCTGAGTTATGCAGAGACGTTGAGCCGGCAGACAGACGCCATCGAGCAGACCCTTGGGCAGTGGGCCACCTGGTGGCGGGATGTCATGTTGATCCAACACGGCAGCCCCGACGCGGTGATCAACCTGGATCGCCGCGTGCAGTTGGCGCAACAGGCGCTGCTGTTTCGCCCCGAACAGGTGGAGGGCGCGCTGATCGACCTGATGCAGACGGTGCGCCGGATCAAGTCCAACGTGAACGCACGGCTGGCGCTGGATGTGCTGGCGCTCAGATTGCCGAAGCCAGCGGTGGCGTGAGGCGCGATGGCGACGAAACGCCTGCCGGCCGGTCGGGGGTCGAAGGGCGAGGGATGATATGATCGTGCGGGTGCGTCGAGAAGGTGCAAGGCGCGTCGGTGCGTGTTGATAGGAGTGAGTGGAATGCCGTTAGTGGTGGGCGTGGCTTTTCAACCAGTGACCAAAGTGTACTATTTCGATCCCGCAGGCCACGAAGACCTGCGCGCCGGCGAACGCGTGGTGGTGGACACTGCGCGGGGCCGCACCCTGGGCCAGGTGGTGTTGCCTCCCCGTGAGGTTGCTCCAAACGAGATCAGTGGCAGCTTGAAGCCGGTCGTGCGTCGAGTCACCGCGTGGGATATGGTGCAGCACGATCAAATGGCGCACAAGGAGCCTGAGACACGGGAAATCTGCCAGCGACGAGCCGACACGATCGGCCTGGATATCAAAGTCGTCAAGGCGGAGTACAGCTTCGACGGCAGCAGCATCGTGGTCTACTTCTCGTCGGAGGAGCGCATCGACTTCCGCAACCTGGTGCATGACCTCAGTCAGGTCCTGCACACGCGAGTGGAGATGCGCCAGGTGGGCGTGCGAGACGAGGCGAAGTTCCTGGGCGGCTATGGGCGGTGCGGACGGCAGTTGTGCTGCGCGGCCTGGCTGCGCGAGTTTGCGCCGGTCTCGATCAAGATGGCGAAGACGCAAGACCTGCCGCTGAACGCGTCCGAGGTGTCCGGCGTGTGCGGCCGCCTGCTCTGCTGCTTGAGTTACGAGAATGACTTCTACGCGGCAGCGCGACAGCGCATGCCGAAGGTGAACAGCGTGATCGACACTCCGCAGGGGCCGGGGCGGGTGAAGCAGTTGAATGTGTTGCGGAACTCCGTCACGGTGCAAGTGGAGGGGCCGGGCGAGAGCTTTCAGTATGTGGAGGTGGCGCTGCCGGAACCGCCGGTCTCCGAGGGCGGAGGAGGCGGCGCATGCGCAGGCTGTGCGAGACAGCGAGCTGACGTGACGACCGGCGAAGAGACGGAAGCACGAACCGCGGAGGATGCCGAGGCAGAGGTGGAGGCCTCGTCGGGCAACCGCGTGGCTGCGGCCGCCGAGTCCGCAGCCGCAGGACAAAGCCAGCGACCACGCGGCCGGACGAGACGCAAGAAGCGCTAGGGAAAACAAAGTCCTGCGCAGGCTGCACCCACGACAGAGATGCCGCCGTCACTGCAGGATTTCCCGCTTCACCCGGCACGCGGCTCGATGATCAGTTTGACCGCTGTCCGCTCCTGCCCATCGATTTCCACATCGACGAACTCGGGGACACACGCAATCGGAATGCCATCCAGCGCAAGATAGCCGCGCGCGATGGCGATAGCCTTAATGGCCTGGTTGACAGCGGTGGCGCCGATGGCCTGGACTTCCACATATCTGCGTTCGCGCATGATTCCGGCGATTGCGCCTGCCACGGCTGTCGAGCGCGATTGCGCCGAAACCTTGATCACCTGCATGATGCGCCTCCTGGCAGCGATGTAGCTGCAATCCATGCTCACAAAGCCAGGGCATCTCATCCGCACGTTGTCATTTCAGGAAAGATTGTACACCCAAGTCAGCGGAAACGCAATAGCCCCACGCACCTGGATCGTCCTCGCGGCTCTGATGGCGCTGACCACCTGTTCGCCGCGCCCGGCGGCCGCACCGCCAGGAAACCCGATGGCATCGCCGTCGGTCGCTGCATCCATGCCGATGCCTGCGACGTCGGCGCCCCAGCCGCCGGTTGCCTCGGTTCAGCCACGGCCCACCATGCTCCCCACCGCCCCAGCATCGACGCCGGCCGGGGCCGGCGCGCCGCCATCTCCAAGCATTACGCCTGAGGCTGCCGGCTCCCTGGCGGACGCCTGCGAGCCGCTTCCGGGGAGCGGCGGCCACCCCCGCTATCGCTTCGATGTCTCTGCTGACGTGACTGCCCATCGCCTTCAGGTCAAACAGCAGGTCGGGCTGGGCGATCGCGAGCGATTGCGCCTGGGCGAGCTGTTGTTCAATGTACCGGCGATTCAGACGGTGGGGAGTTTCGTGCTGGCGAGCGCGGGTCTGGCCGGGCTGCCGGCGCCACTGCAGACCCACCTGAAAGGGTCGACTCTGCGCGTGGTGCTGCCGGAAGCCGCGCACACGGCATCCGACGTCACTCTCTGCCTCGCCTACACGCTCAACCTGCCGCCGGCCGGCGGCGAGGGGATCTCGGCTGCGCATGCGTTGGGCTGGTCAGAGCTCGGCATCATTGCCGGAGCCTGGCACCCTGTCCTGGCGCCTCGCACAGCGACCCGCGGCTGGCTGCTGACACCCTTTCACCCGGTCGGTGACCCCATCGTGTATGAGATCGCCAGCTACGACGTGACTGTACGCGCACCTGTCGGGCAGTCGGTCATCGGTGCGGGTCTGGAGGAGACGAAGGACGGCGTCTGGCGCTTCAAGCTGGCGCGCGCGCGCGGATTCGCCTTTGCTGTCAGTGATCGGTTGATCGCGAGCCGCAGCGATGTGGGCGCGATTCCCGTGCAGGTCTATCACCTTCCCAGCCACAAGGCGGGCGCAGACGCGGCGCTGCGCGCAGTGCGCGAGGCGCTGCCTCTGTTTGCAGAGAGCTTCGGTCCGTATCCCTATCGGGAGTTGGTGATTGTCGAAGCGGTTCAATTCGGCGGCATGGAATACAGCGCTCTGATCACCTTCAGCCGGGATTGGTTCGCTGGCTACCAGGCGCCTGGCGCTGGAAGCGACTTCGGTGCGGATATGCTGGTGCGTTTCATCGTTCATGAGCTCGGACATCAATGGTGGTATGGGGCGGTGGGCAACGATCAGGCCTACGAACCGTGGGTGGATGAGGCGTTGGCGCGCTACGGCGAGATACTCTACTACGAGAAGCTGCACCCCTCGCATCTGGCCTGGTGGGGTGCTCCATCACATAACCTTGCCACCGTGCCGATCAATCAACCGATCTATCACTTCAGCGACACCGCGAGCTATGTCCAGGCCGTCTACGTCAGCGGGACGCGCTTCTGGCTGGATGTGCGCAAAGCGATGGGGGAGCAGGCGTTCCATGCGCTGCTGCAGGAGCACCGGCGGAAGCACCAGGATCGGATCGTAAGCGAGGCCGAGCTACTGGCATTGGTGAGAGAACGGGCAGGGACGCCCCTTGGGCAGATCTTGCCCCGCTATTTCGCCCCGCCGGCGAGCAAAACGGTGGCGCCGTGATGGCAAGCGCGCGATTCGCCCCCGGCGTTTGCGCCGCTCCTATGAACCGAAGCGGCAGGAGGTCAGGCGCGTGCGGATCGTGATGGTGTCGAAAGCGCTGACGGTGGGCGCGTATCAGCGCAAGCTAGAAGAGCTCGCGCGGCTGCCTGACGTTGAGTTGATCGCCATCGCGCCGTCGGAATGGCGTGATCGCCGCGGCCATGTGCGGCTCGAACGCGCCCATGTCACCGGCTACGAGCTGGTTGCGGCGCCGCTGATCTTAAGCGGCCAATATCATCTCCACTTCTACCCCACGCTCGGCCGCCTGGTCAGACAACTCCACCCCGATCTGCTGCACATGGACGAGGAGCCTTACAACCTGGCGACGTGGCATGCGTTGCGCCTGGCGCAAGCTATCGGCGCGGCCAGCCTCTTTTTCACCTGGCAGAACCTGAATCGGCGCTATCCCTGGCCCTTCCGTGCGTTTGAGGTTGCCAACTATCGTCGCGCGGCCTACGCGATCGCAGGCAACCGCGCCGCCGTCGATGTGCTGCGCGCCAAGGGCTATCGCGGTCCAGCGGCCGTCATCCCGCAGTTCGGGGTGGATCCCGAGATTTTTCGGCCCAGACCGGCGGCCAATCGGCCCCGGTCGGTTTTCACCATCGGGTACGCCGGCGCACTGATCCCGGAGAAGGGGGTGGCGGTGCTGCTACGTGCGTGCGCCGGGCTGCCGGACGCCGGCTGGCGGCTTGTTATCGTTGGGGATGGCCCGGAACGGTCGCGGCTGCTCGCGCTGGCCGGAGAACTGGGCATCAGCAACCGGACCGATTTCTTGGGCCCGCGCAGCTCGACGCAGATGCCCGATGTGTACCCGGCGTTCGATGCCCTGGTCTTGCCGTCGCTCAGCCGGCCCAACTGGAAGGAGCAGTTCGGCCGGGTCTTGATCGAGGCGATGGCCTGCGGCCTCCCGGTGATCGGTTCAGACAGCGGGGAGATCCCGAATGTGGTCGGCGATTGTGGTTTGATCTTCCCAGAGGGGGATGCTGGGGCGCTGCGCGACTGCATTGCCGGCCTGCGGGCCGATCTGGAGCACCGGACACGGCTGGGTGCGTCCGGTCGGCAGCGAGTCCTGGCGGAGTTCACGCAGTCCCGTATCGCGGCCGCGACCCACCAGGTGTATCTAGAAATACTCTTGCAGCAAAAGGCGGCATAGTCAGATGCTTTCTATGCAGCGCAAGCTACGAAGTGATTTTGTGTCCTGGCGTTCTATGCTATAATCACGCACGTGTCGGTAGACCTGCTGAGACCGCGGCGCGTCGGCGTGAATGCGCACCTCCTTTCGCTGGCCCGTAGCTACCGAGGCGCCGGCATCAACGGTTACATCTATCAACTGCTGAAGCATCTACCGGCGGCCTGTGGAGGCGCCGCGCCGCCGTTGCAGATCAGCGCCTATCTGCACGATGGTCGATTTGAGCCGCCGCCGGGATTGTCCGTCATCCGCTCGCGGTGGGACACCAGTGGCCCGTGGCAGCGCATTGCATGGGAACAGACTCGACTGGCTGCCATCTCGCACCAGCTCGATCTCGTGCACGGGTTGGCCTTCGCCATCCCGTTGGCGTGCGCCTGCCCGGCCATCGTCACCGTGCATGACTTGAGCTTTCTCAGGCATCCCAGCGCGTTTCGATGGTTCAACCGGACCTACCTGAGCTTCATCACGCGGATCTCAACGCGCAGAGCGGCACGCGTCATTGCGGTCTCAGAGAGCACCAGCCGGGATGTCATCACCTTCTGTGGCGTGCCGGGCGAGCGGGTCATCGTGGTCCCGAATGGAGTTGCCGAGGAGTTCCATCCATCCGGGCCGGCCGATCGGGGTGCAGTCGCCGAATTCCGCCGGCGCAGCGGGTTGCCCGAGCGGTTCATCCTGTTCCTCGGAACCCTTGAGCCGCGCAAGAACCTCGTCCGGCTTCTTGAAGCCTATGCGCTCAGAGCGGATGAGCTTCCTGCGCTGGTGATCGCCGGTGCGAAGGGCTGGTTCTACGACACGATTTTCACCCGCGTCAACGATCTGGGATTGACCGAACGCGTCGTATTTCCCGGCTTCGTGCCCACCGAGGAACTGCCCTGGTGGTATCGAGCCGCCGAGTTATTCGTCTATCCTTCACTGTTCGAGGGATTTGGGCTGCCGGTGTTGGAAGCCATGGCTTGCGGCACACCGACCATCACGTCCAACGCTTCGGCCTTGCCTGAGGTCGCCGGCGACGCCGCCCTGCTCATCGACCCTGAGGACGTCGAGGCGCTGTCCGAGGCGATGGCACGCGTCTTAAGTCAGCCGGATGTGGCAGCAAGGATGCGCGAGGACGGCCTGCGCCAGGCGGCGCGCTTTTCGTGGATGCGCACTGCCGAGCAGACGGTGGGGGTCTATCGGTCCGCCCTGGGGATCGCACCATGAAACGCGATGTGCGCCAGTGGATTCCCTGGGTGACAGCCATCGTCGACGCGCTGCTGATCTACGTCGCCTTCCTGATCGCGTACTGGGTGCGCTATGACCTCCAGTGGTTGCGGTCGGTTGATCCCGCGAACAATGTCCCTTTCTCGGCCTATCTGCCGATGGTTTCCCTGTTGGCACTGATTCTGTTACTGGCGTTGCGGCGGGAAGGCGCGTATGATCTCCGCCGCGCCAGGCCGTACTTCGACGAGATATACGGGATCCTGAACGCAACCACCACTGCCATCCTGCTGCTGGTGGTTTTCGTGTTCTTCTATCGCCGTATGTTCTACTCGCGGCTGATCTTCATCTATGGCGGCATCCTCATCCTGATCCTCTTGACCACTGCGCGCCTGGTGCGCAGAATGATCCTCGCGCGTCTGCGCCAATCCGGGCAAGGGATCGATCGCGTCCTGATTGTGGGTGCAGGCGAGGTGGGCCGCGCCGTGATGCGCAACATTATCGCGCAACCGGAGCTGGGTTACCAGGTTGTCGGCTTCCTGGATGATGATCCAGCCAAGAGTCACGCGGACATCGGCCCCATCAAAGCCCTGGGGCCGACCGAGAGCGTGCTCCAGGTTATACGCGAGCAGCGGATCGACCAGGTCATTCTGACGCTGCCGTGGCAATACCACAGGAAAACCATGCGCCTGGTGCTGGAAACCGAGGAGGCGGGCGTACGCGCTCGCGTCGTGCCCGACCTGTTTCAACTCAGCCTGGGCGGGATCGATGTCGAAGCGATCAACGGCATCCCGCTCATCGGGATCAAACCTACCGCTCTCACGGGATTCAACCTGGTCATCAAGCGCGCGTTCGATCTGCTCTTTGCTGCGCCATTCGTGATACTCACGTCGCCAATCTGGGCCGCGGTGGCAATCGCGATCAAGCTCGATTCACCCGGCCCCGTGTTGTTCCGGCAGGAGCGCGCCGGCAAGAACGGCAGGCCTTTCCACGTCTACAAGTTCCGCTCGATGTACGTTGGCGCGGAGGCGGAGCAAGCCGCTCTATTGGCCCAGAACGAAGCATCCGGTCCGATCTTCAAGATGCGCGACGATCCTCGCCGAACGCGCGTCGGCCGGTTCATTCGCCGTACCAGCATCGATGAGCTGCCGCAATTCATTAACGTGCTGCGCGGCGAGATGAGCGTGGTCGGGCCGCGGCCGCCGATCTTGAGCGAGGTGGCCCAGTACCAGGAGTGGCAACGCAAACGCCTGGAGATCCAGCCCGGTGTGACAGGACTCTGGCAGGTCAGCGGCCGGAGCGACCTTACCTTTGACGAGATGGTGATGCTCGACATATACTATGGCGAAAACTGGTCGCTGGCCGGCGACATTCGTATCGTGCTTCGCACCGTGCCGCAAGTCTTGTTCGGCGACGGAGCGTATTGAGAGCGTCCGGTGGCGTCGTCCAGACGTCGCTGGGGCTGACCGATGATGGCAACGAAGCGTCATGACTGAAGATCTCCCTCGCATCGCGATCCTGATGGCCCACACCGGCGGTGGGCACCTGAGCGCAGCGCGCAGCCTGGCAGAGGCGCTCGACGACCGCGCGCTAATCACGATCATCAGCCTGGTCGACGACTATGTGGAGTTCCCCTGGAACACGATGTCGGTCACATACGGGCCGTGGGTTAACTATGCGCCGTGGCTGTACCACCTCTTCTATCGCACCTTCGACACACGGCGACGCGCGGAAGTCACCACCCGCGCGGCCTATCCGCTCGTCCGGCGGCAAGTGGCGGCCGCGTTCGCTCCCGATTGGCCCGACATCGTGATCAGCGTCCATCCCCTGCAGACCGTGATCCCCTTGCGCGTCCTGCGAGAGCTCGGCAATCCGGCGCCATTCGTCACGGTGGTCACCGATCCGGTGACGCCGCCGCTCTACTGGTTTTGGCCCGACGTCGATCTGACTATCGTCGCCACTGAACCGGCGCGCGAGACGGCCATCGCCTGTGGGCTGTCGCCTGAGCGCGTGCGAATCATCGGGTTGCCGGTGCGCAGGGCGTTTTCGGCGGTATGGGGACGCCCCAAGTCCGCGGCGCGAGCCCAGTTGGGCCTCGACCCTGAGCGGCCGCTTGTATTGCTGACAGGCGGCGGCGCAGGCATCGGAAAGCTGCTGCCGTTGGCACGCGCCATCGGCAGGACGCTTGCCAAGGGCGCCTATCCGGGGCAGATGGCAATCATTGCAGGGCGGAATCAAATCCTGAAGAAGCAGCTTCAGTCGGAGCACTGGTCCATCCCCGTGAAAGTGCTTGGGTTCGTCGACGACATGCCGAACTGGCTGGCCGCCGCCGATCTGTTGGTCAGCAAGGCCGGGCCGGGCACCTTGGCGGAGGCAGCCTGCGCGGGCTTACCCGTCATCATCACCGGACATGTACCGGGCCAGGAAGACGGAAACGTCACCTGGATCGAGCAGCATGGCGCCGGCATCTATGCACGCGATCCGCAGCGCGTGGGTGCGTTGGTAAGCGAGCTGCTGCGGCCTGACAACCCGCTCCTGGCGCACATGGCCGCGCAATCGCATTCCCTGGCCCGCTGCGACGCGTCGGCGCAGATCGCTCAAGCGGTGTTGGAGCTCCCTCGCGACCGCCGGCGCACTGTAACGCCCTCGCCGACGCTGCATCTACCGAAGAAGAAACCAACGCTGAAGGATTGGATGGAGGGGCCCTATGACCACCGCTAGTGTCACGTGGGTTGAGGAGATGCAGTTTGTGGGTCGGGGCGAGACGGGACACACCTTCGTGATGGACGCCTCCGAGGAGGGCGGCGGACACAACACCGGCGCCAGGCCCATGGAGGTGCTCCTGATGGGGGTGCTGGGGTGTACGGCGATGGATGTGATCAGCATCCTGAAGAAGAAACGCCAGCCGGTCAAAGGCCTGAAGGTGTTTGCTACGGGCGATCGCGCAGCGGAGCACCCGAAGTTCTTCACCAGGATCCACCTGGAGTATGTAGCCTACGGCGATGTCGATCCAGAGGCCCTGGAACGCAGCGCACAGCTTTCCGAGGACAAGTACTGCTCGGCCATCGCTACCGTGCGCGGCAAAGCTGAGATTACACGAAGCTGCCGGGTAGAAAAGGAATAGGGATGCGGCCTGCACCGGACGGAGCGGGAACCGATGCCGGAACGGCGAGCGCAGCATGGAAGCGCTCGCCGTTTTTCTGGGCGTTGGTCATTCTGAGCCTGGTGACGATTGCCATCGGCCTTTGGACGTGGCAATCCGGCCGGAGCAAGCTCGCGTCCGAATCCAAGCCCGCGGTCGCGGCCGTCCGACCTGCGCCCGACTTCCTGTTGCAGACGCCCGATGGCGCTCAAGTACGCCTGAGCGAGCTGCGCGGTAAGACGGTGCTGCTCAACTTCTGGGCCACCTGGTGCCCGCCGTGCAAGGCCGAGATGCCCGACCTGAATGCCTTGCATCGCGAGTATGGCGAGGCACGCCAATTCGCCGTGTTGGGCATCAACAACGAAGAGGGGCAGGCCGAAGTCGCAGCGTTCGCCAGGGAGAACGGTATCGCCTTTCCATTGGTCCTGGACAGGGACGGCGCCGTGACGACCGATCGGTTCAGTGTGCGAGGGCTGCCTACATCCCTTATCATCGATCGCGATGGCAACATCCGCGATATCTGGACAGGGCGCATCTCGAAAGAGGCGATGCTGACACGGTTGAAAAGGGTGTGGTAGAGCATCGGGCTTCTGCGGTTGTTGCTCCTCGTTCGTCATTTCATCATTCCTCTGCGCTGCGGTAGAATAGCTGACACGCGCTCAACAAGGAGACCTGATGTTCACGCCAGCTAACTACTTCCGAACAGTCGCCGCCGTCTTGCCTGCGATCCCCACCGAGCCGATCGAGCAGATCATCGAGACGCTGCGCCAGGCACGCGGCAAAGGGCAGCGCATCTTTGTGTTCGGCAACGGCGGAAGCTCGGCCAACGCCTCGCACATCGTCAACGACATGATCAAGAGTACGATCCAACCCGGCCGGCCTCGCATGAAGCTGATCTGCCTCAGTGACAACGTGCCCACGCTGACGGCCTACGCCAACGATGTCGGCTACGACATCGTCTACGCCGAGCCGCTGGCCTCGCTGGCCGAGCCCGGCGATGTGGCGATTGCGCTCTCGGGCAGCGGCAATTCGCCCAACGTGCTGCGCGCCATGGCCGTGGCGCAGGAGATGGGCCTCACTCGAATCGGACTGACCGGCCGCGACGGCGGCAAGCTCAAGGACGCGTGCGACATCTGCGTCATCGTGCCGCATGACTCGATGCAGGTGATCGAGGACGCCCACCTGGTGCTCCTCCACGCCGTGTTCCTGGCGCTGTGCGAGTGATCGACCAGGGCGACCGCCAGTTGCATCGGCAACCCAAGCCTCGCCGCCGCCCGATCACCCTGCCTGTCTGTTCCGCAGAGAGGAACTGATGCCCGCTGCAATGCCCCAACTCCTGCTTGCGCTCGACTACGGCGGCACGAAGCATACCGCCGCGCTGCTCCTGCCCGGCGCGCGGTCGTGGCTGGCGCATGGCCGCGTTTTCGCGCCGCCCGGCGCGGACGGGCCGTGGGACCAGGCTGCGATGCTCGGCCTGGCGCGCGGTTTGCTGGCGCAGCGTCCCGGCAAGCTGGCCGCAATCGGCGTCAGCTTTGGCGGACCGGTAGACGCCGGTCGCGGCATGGTGCGGCTCTCGCACCACGTGCCCGGCTGGGAAGAAACGCCGCTACGTGATCGTCTGCAGGCAGAGCTCGGCGCGCCGGCTGCGGTGGACAACGACGCCAACGTCGCCGCGCTGGGTGAATGGCGCTTCGGCGCGGGCCAGGGCTGCGACAGCGTGCTATACGTCACGGTCAGCACCGGCGTTGGCGGCGGCTGGGTGCTGGGCGGGCGCATCTGGAGCGGCGCGGACGGCATGGCGGGCGAAATCGGCCACATCGTCGTGCGGCCCGGGGGCGTACCCTGCGTCTGCGGCAAGGCCGGCTGCGTCGAGGCAGAGGCGTGCGGTTGGGGCATCGCGACGAAGGCGCGAAGCCGCCTGGCCGAAGGATCGAACAACCGAGCCAAAGAGCGGCTGCTGGCACTGGCGGGGGGAAACGTCGAGGCGGTTACGGCCCAGATGGTGGCGCAAGCGGCCGCCCAAGGCGATGCACTGGCGCAGGAACTCCTCTGCGGCGCGGCCGAGGCGCTCGGCGCGGGCCTGGGCACGGCGCTCAACCTGATGAATCCGCAACGGGTGATTCTCGGCGGCGGCATCACCAAGTCGGGCAAGCGCTGGTGGCAGATCGTGCGAGAAGCGGCGCGCTGCCACGCCCTGCCGCAGATCTGCGCCGAGATCGTGCCCGCAGCCCTCGGCGACGACGCGCCGCTGTGGGGCGCGGCTGCGCTGGCGGAGGCGCTGATCCAGGGATAATATGATCGAGATCATCCATCCTGACATCGTGCGCGGTCGCATCCGCCACGCACTCTTCGACTTCGACGGCACCCTCTCGCTGATTCGCGAGGGCTGGCAGGGGGTCATGATCCCCCTGATGGTCGATTGGCTGCTGGAGACTCCGGCCCACGAGGATGTCGCCACGCTCACCGCAATCGTCACCGAATTCGTCACCCGACTCACGGGCAAGCAGACGATCTACCAGATGATCCAGTTGGCGGAGGAGGTTGAGAAACGCGGGGGCAAGCCGCTCGACGCGCTGACCTACAAGCGCATCTACCTCGACCATCTGTGGACCCGCATTCGCCATCGCGTCGAGGGGCTGAAAGCCGGCCGACTCGCGGCGGATGAGATGATGGTGCCAGGCGGGCGCGACATGCTGGAAGCGCTGCGAGCGCGGCAGGTGCGCTGCTACCTGGCATCTGGCACCGACGAGCCGTACGTGCTCGACGAGGCGGAGGCGCTCCAGCTCACGCCCTATTTCGCCGGCATCTACGGCGCGCGCGATGACTACAAGAACTTCTCCAAGAAGATCCTGATCGAGCGCATCATCGCCGAGAACCACCTATCCGGACCGGAGTTCGTCGCATTCGGTGACGGTTTCGTGGAAATCGAAGACGCCAAACGGGTCGGCGGCATTGCGGTCGGAGTGGCCACCGACGAAGCAAAGCGGACCGGCATCGATGCGTGGAAACGCAATCGGCTGATCGAGGCCGGCGCAGATGTGATCGTGCCCGATTTCGGGACGCACACGGAGCTGGTGGCATACCTGTTTGACGCGTGAAACGTGATGCGTGAGAGCCGGCCCAGGCACAGGTTGTGCGCGGATCGCTCGACACGCCTCGCGTGTCACCCACTGGATTTCACGGAGCAACGATGTCCTACCCGCAATTCGACCGTTCTCGTCTGAAGCTGAAGCCGCTGGCCGAACGCGTCCATGACATGACGCTGGCCGATGTACTGCCGATCGACGCGCCGGGGGAGCCGTTCGAGCATCCCGCGCTGCCGGTCATCGCCGAGCGCATCCTGACAGCGCGGCGCAACGCCGCGCCGGTCATCGTGTTGATGGGTGCGCATGTGATCAAGAGCGGGCTCTCGCGCTTCATCATCGACCTGATGGCGCGCGGCATCCTCACCCATGTCGGCATGAACGGCGCCGGCCCGATCCACGATTTCGAGCTGGCGCTGGCAGGCGCCACGACCGAAAGCGTCGCGCGTTACATCCAGGAAGGGCAGTTCGGACTGTGGCGCGAGACCGGCTGGATCAATGACATCGTGGCCGAAGGGGTGCGCGAGGGATTGGGTTACGGCGAAGCGCTGGGGCGGGCGATCGATCAGGGGGCACAGGGCGCGGGGGGGCCGCCGGCGGGGAGCCTTATCACCTTTCCGCACCGAGACGCCAGCATCCTCGCGACCGGCTATCGCCTGCGCGTCCCGGTCACGGTGCACATCGGCCTGGGCTACGATATTATCCACGAGCATCCGAACTGCAATGGCGCGGCGTTGGGGGAAGCATCGCACCGTGATTTCCTGGTTTTCGCCGAGACAGTGACGCGGCTGCAGGGTGGGGTCTTCCTGAACTTCGGCACCGCGGTCATGGGACCGGAAGTCTACCTGAAGGCGCTTGCGATGGCGCGCAACGTAGCGTTCCAGGAAGGCAGGCAGATCAATCGGTTCACCACCGCGGTCTTCGATCTGCTCGAACTGGGCGACGATCTGAGCCACGAAGCGCCCAAGACGGACGCCCGCTATTATTACCGGCCCTACAAGACGATCCTGGTGCGCACGGTGGCGGACGGCGGCGAAAGCTATTACGTGCGCGGCGGACATCGCGCAACCATCCCGGCACTGCATCGCCTGATCTGTAGTCTGGGTTGATCGAGGTAAGCCATCGATGGAACACGACCGCCTGAATTCGATCCTTGCCGCGTTTCCGGCGCGCACCGTCCTCGTCATCGGGGACTTCTTCCTGGACAAGTATCTCTTCATCGAGCACGCACTGGCTGAGACGTCGCTGGAAACCGGCCTGGAGGCGCACCAGGTGGTCGAGGTGCGGTGCAGCCCAGGCGCAGCGGGCACAGTCACCAACAACCTGCGGGCCATGGATGTCGGTGTGCTTGCGCTGGGGGTGATCGGCGACGACGGCGAAGGTTTCGAGCTGCTCAAAGGGCTGGATGCAACCGGCGTGGATGTGGACGGGTTGGTGGTCCGCCCGGACCGGTTCACACCTACCTACACCAAACCGATACTACGAGAGCGCGATGGCGCCGCGCATGAGCTGAACCGGCTGGATATCAAGAATCGCACGCCGCTGCCGCGACAGGCTGAGGATCAGATCATCGCCGCGCTGCGCGGCCTGCTGCCGCGCGTGCACGGCGTCATCATTGCCGACCAGACGCCGGAGCCGGAGTGTGGGGTAATCACCGAACGGGTGCGCGATGAGCTCTGCTCGCTGGCGCGAACCTATCCCACGGTGGTTTTCGCCGCCGACTCGCGAGAGCGCATCGGCCTGTTCGAGGATGTGATGCTGAAACCCAATGAGCGGGAGGCGACGCGCGCCATTCGCGGGCCAGACGCCGCCGCGCTTGATCGCGCCGGCGTGCTGGCGTGCGGTGAAGCGCTCTACGGCAAGGCCGGGCAGCCCGTCTTCCTCACGCTCGGCGCCGACGGACTGGTCGTGTTCCACCAGGATGGGCCGACTGCGATTCCGGCCGCGCGCGTGGCCGGCGCGCTCGACATCGTCGGCGCGGGCGATGCAACGTTGGCAGGCATCGTCTCTGCGCTCTGCTCCGGCGCCACGCCAGTGGAGGCCGGCGAGGTCGGCTGCCTGGCCGCCGGTGTCACGGTCCAGCAGGTCGGGACGACCGGCACGGCGTCCCGCGCGCAGATTGCGAATCTACACCGGCAACAGAGCTAGGACGCGGCATCCATGGCTGACCTCCAGGCCGATGGGGTCAGTTCGCATGACCGCTGCGCGGTCCGCTGATCCAGGGGTCCAGGGCGTCGCGCAACCCATCGCCGATCAGGTAGATCGAGAGGGTGGTCAGGAAGATGAAGATGCCGGGCGCCAGCACCAACCAGGGCGCGTTGGAGAAGTTATCCAGCGAGCCCTGCATCATATTGCCCCAACTGGGCAGGGGCGGCCCGATGCCCACTCCCAGGTAGCTCAATCCCGCTTCGGCGATGATGGCGCCAGCCACGGTGAAGACCGCCGAGACAATCACGATAGACGCGATATTGGGCAGGATATGGCGGCTGAGGACGCGCCAGGTCGTGCATCCGATTGCCAGGCTCGCCATCACATATTCGCGCTCGCGCACCGAGAAGATCTCGCCGCGGATCAAGCGGGACACCCCCATCCAGCCGAAAATACCGATCAGCAGGGCCAGGCCTTCCGGACTCGGCGTAAAGATGCGTGATAGAATGATCAACAGGAAGAGAAGCGGGATGCTGCTCAGCGTCATGACAATGGCGTTGATGACGTCATCGATGGCGGTGGTGGCGAAATAGCCGCTGACCAGACCGACAAGCACCCCCAACGTCATAGTGATGGCCGCCACATAGAGGCCGATGCGCAGCGAGATCCGTCCCCCATGGATGCCGCGCGCCAGCACATCCCGTCCCGCCTCATCGGTGCCCATCCAGTGGCATACGCCCGGTCCGGCGGTGAAACAAGCCTGCAACCCGGCCGCGCTGCTGCTGAGAATCGGCCCCCAGAGCGCCCACTGGCAGCCGGTGGGCTTCGCGCAGCTGGCAGTGAACTGCTGGAAGATGGTCCACGCCGCGGCGCCCCAGGTGGGCGGCTTGCTCCGCTCCCTGAGATTGACATTCGTAGGGCTGAAACCCAGCACCCGGCCGCTGATCCACGGCGCAGCCACCGAGATCGCGATCATGAATGAGAGGAGCACGATGGCCACCATGGTGAGCCGATCGCGAAAGAGCTTGGCGCGCACGCTGCCCCAGTAGGTTTTCGGTTTGATCGCCCGCTCCGAGACCTGACCGGCACGAGGGAAACTGAGCGCATCTTGGGCCATGTTCTACTGCTCTTTCCCGTATCGAACACGCGGGTCGACGGCGCCGTAGAGGATGTCGACCATCAACACGCCGAGGATTCCCAGAAACGACGTGATCACGAACAGGGCCATCATCACGGGATAGTCGCGGCTGTTGATGGAGTCCATTGCCAGCCTGCCCATGCCCGGCCAGGAGAAGACGATCTCGAAAAGCACCGAACCGGACAGGATGAGCAAAAAGATGCCGCCCAACCCGGTGATGAAAGGCATCAACGCGTTGCGCAGCACGTGGCGCAGCACCACCTGCCGTTGGGACAGGCCCTTGGCGCGGGCGGTGCGCACATAATCCTGATTAAGCACGTCGAGCATCTCGAAACGCAGGATGCGGGAGAAACTGATCCAGCCCCCGATCGCAGCCACCGTGGCGGGCAGGATCAGATGATGCAGACGGTCGAGCAGAGAGCCGTCACCGATCGTCTCCATGCCGCCCAAGGGCACCACTTTCAGATAGCTGCCCAACACGATGAGCAGCAGCAGGCCAATCCACCACTCAGGCACCGTGTTGACCAACACGGTCGTGACGCGCACCAAGTGATCGGGCCAACGCCCCCGATGGAGGGCGGCAAGGATGCCCAACGGAAAACCGATCACAACGCTGATGATCAGGCTTGAGAAGGCGAGGAGAAAGGTCGCCGGGATGCGAGTCGCGATCAGCTTCAAGACGGGCTCCCCCTGGTAACGGAAGGAGCGGCCGAAGTCCAGGCGCATAATGCCGCGGCTGCAACGGGTCGGATCAGCGGCGCACAGGCCGCTCTGCCACTGCGCCAGCCCGGGCAGCCGCGCAAACCAGTCCTCACCCGCGAACCAGGCGA
>CAYRFV010000045.1:17020-26443 GCA_964423545.1 uncultured Anaerolineales bacterium
CTGGAGCGGGATCGAACGGTCAATCCCGTAGAGGTGTTTCAGCCGCGCAATGTCGGCCGGGGATCGCCGGGGGTCCTGGTCGAGAAACTGCAACGGACCCCCGGGCGCCAGTTGGTACACGGAGAAGCTGATCAGAGTTGCAACCCACAACAGGACAACCGATTGCAACCCACGCCGGATGATATAACGTCCCATCGGCAGCCCGAATCTACTTCTGTTCTACATACCAGTCTTCAGCGTTCCAGCCGATGCCCAGCGGACTGGGCTCGATGCCTTTGACGCGGTTGTTCAGGCCGGCCCATGCCTTCTGGTAGAAGAGGAAGATGTAGGGTGCATCTTCGGCGATGATCTTCTGGACCTCCTGGTACTTGGGCTTGCGCACGGCCGGATCGTAGCTCTTGCCGGCCTCCCGGAAGATCTGCTCGACCTGTTTGTTGACGTAGCCGACCGAGTTCAGCTCGGGGATGCTCTCCTCCGACCAGATAGTGTACATGATGTGCGGCTCAATGGTGGCCTGCCAGGCGCCGATATACATGTCCCAATCGGGCTTCTCCGACTGAACGGCCTGGAGATAGCTGCTCCATTCAAGCGCCTGAATCTGCGCCTTGACGCCGATCTTGCTCAGGTAGTCCTGGACGGACACGGCAATCAGCTCGCGCGTCTTACTGGTATTGGGGCCGTAGATCAGCTTCAGCGTGAGCTGTTTGCCGTCTTTGTCGACCATCTTGCCATCTTTGAGTGTGTAGCCAGCCTGCGCGAAAGCATCGGTGGCCTTCTTCGTGTCGTAATCGTAGCACGGCACATCCGGGTTGTAAACCCAGGATGTCTCCGGGTAGACCGAACAGATGCGCTTGCCCTGCCCCAGCATGATCTGGTCGGTCAGCAGGTTCTTGTCGATCGCATAGGCCAGCCCGCGGCGGATGTTGGGATCGTGGGTCGGGAATCCCTCGCGCAGGTTCAGACCGATATAGCTCCAGACCGCAGCGGCCGGCCACCACTCGTACACCGTGACGTTCGGCAGCTTGCGAGCTTCCGCCAGGTTATCGGGCGTGATCGGGCCGGTGTCGCTCTCTCCGCTCTTGAGCTTCTGGTAGCCGATATCCTGGCTGGGCACGATCTCAATGATGCGCCTGGCGATGTTAGGCGCGCCACGATACCAGTACTTGTCGTTCGCTTCAAAGACCGCAGACTGGTCGCGTTTCCAGCTCACCAGCTTGTATGGGCCGGAGACCACGGACGGCGCGTTGATCTCGGGATTCTTCTGCGGGTCCTTCCAATCCAGCTTTTCCCACACGTGTTTGGGCAGCGGCGTGATCAAGCCGGACATCTGGCCGAGGGCTGGAGCATACACCTCACCGATCTTGATCTGCAACGTGTAGTCGTCCAACGCTTCATACGAGCTGATGAAATCGAGCTGCGAGAGATAGGGGAAGGCGTTGGCCGGATTCTTCACCTGGTCGTAGGTCCACTTGAAGTCCTGAGCGGTAATCGGCTTTCCGTCGCTCCAAAGCATATTCTTGCGCAGGCGAAACGTGAAAGTCAACCCATCAGGCGAGATCTCGTAGCTCTCGGCCATGTTGGGGATATACTCCAGCGTGTTCTCATCGAGACGCAGGAGGCCGCCGGTGTACACCAACCCCTGATAGTCGCCGGAAGCGGTGTCGGTCGTCAGATACGGATGGAAGCTCACGGCGTCGGATGTGGCGACGCTGCGATACTCACCGCCGAACCGGTTGCGCGGGGCCGTGACATTCTCCGTGCTGGTGACAGCCATGCCGCCGGTGATGGACTTCGCCAGGGCCGCCGCCGATTGCTCGACTGTGCCGGTCATCGCGGCGGTTGTCGAGATGGACACCGTCGCGGTGACTGCCTTTTGAGGCGCTGTTGGAGCCGCAGCGGTCGCCTGGAGAGGCACTGCGCTCGTAGCCGCTGGCGCGGGCGTATTCTCCTGCGGTGCAGGCCCGGGCGTCGTACAGCCCACCAGGACCAGCAAGAGCGCCAAGAACAGCGGCGCGGTCGCGTAACGCCATGAACGAGATAAGGTTCGCATCGGTCCCTCCCGCCAATGGATGAAGAATCGCGCAGTTTTGAGATCACTATACCGAAAACTGCGCGCGATACAGTAGGCTAGTGTCCCTAACACAAAAATGGTGAGCCGACCGGCCGGGAGCCGGCCGGCGGCGTCTGCACCCTGATTGTCCTTGCATTATTCTGCAACCAGATGAAGGCGACATGAAAAGAGCCTGAAACGTTGATCAGGAGACGCGGGGAAGGGGCGGATACGGCATCACCGTCAGCGGTGCTCTTGTCCTGAACGCGGACCTATGGCATGATGATGGCTCGTAGCGGGCAGACCCCACGCTGGCCGCTCTTCGAAGCCCTATCAAGGAAGCTGCCATGCCAGCCAAAACTACCGCAGTCATTGTCGGCGCAGGTCATCGCGCCATGGTCTACGCCTCCTATGCCAGGAGCCATCCCGAGGAACTGGCAATTGTCGGGATGGCCGATCCATCGCCGCTGCGCCGGGAGCAGACTGCCCGCGCCTTCGATCTGCCGGCACAGCGCTGCTTTGAGACGGCCGAAGCGCTCGCTTCAGCGCCCCGCTTTGCCGACTTCGCCATCAACGGCACCATGGACCATCAGCACGTACCCACATCGCTGCCCCTGCTGGAAGCGGGCTATCATCTGCTGCTCGAAAAACCGTTCGCGGTGACCGAAGAGGAAATGTGGCGGCTTGTCGAGACAGCGCGGCGCACCAATCGCAAGGTGGCGATCTGCCATGTGTTGCGTTACGCACCGTTCTATGCGGCGATTCGGCAGCAGGTGGTTGCCGGGACCATCGGCGACCTCCTGAACGTGCAGGCGGCCGAGCACGTGTCCTACCATCATATGGCCGTGGGCTTCGTGCGCGGCAAATGGAACCGTAAGGACACCTGCGGATCGAGCATGCTGATGGCCAAGTCGTGCCACGACCTGGATCTGATCGCCTGGATGAAAAGCGGTCTTCGTCCCCGGCGCGTTGCCAGCTTCGGCAGCAACTACCAGTTTCGCCCTGAGCGAGCGCCCGCAGGCGCGGGAACGCGCTGCCTGGTCGATTGCCCCATCGAAGCAGACTGCCTCTACTCGGCGCGCAAGCATTACATCGACCACCCGGATCGCTGGGCGTTCTACGTCTGGGACTCGCTGGAGCACCTGGCCAATCCGACGATCGAGGATAAGCTCGCATCCCTTCAGACCAGCCCCTACGGCCGCTGCGCCTGGAAGACGGACATGGACGTGGTCGACCACCAGTCGGTGCTGATCGAATTCGAAGATGGCTGCACGGCGACGCTGAACATGATCGGCGGTGCAGCGAAGCCGTCGCGCACGATCCACCTGATCGGCACGCGCGGGGAAATCCGGGGCTGCCTGGAAGATGGCGAATTCAGCATCTATCGCCCCGACCCGCGGCCGGGATGCGAGACGGCGGAGGAGGTGATCGACCTGAACGTCGGCGGCGACATGGTCGGCGCAGGCGGCGGCCACGCGGGCGGCGATCTGCGGCTGATGGCGGATTTCGTGAGACTGCTGAACGGCGAACCGAGGTCGATCTCGTCCACCGCGCTGGAGGATTCGGTCAGCGGGCATCTGATCGGTTTCTGCGCGGATCGGGCGATGGCGGAGGGACGGGTGGTGGAAGTCGATCTGAGCAGGCATGCCTGATTGCGATCAAGCAGGCTGGGCACGGGAGCACACCCCGTGCCCCTTGCCCAGCATATCTGCCCCGTTTACGGCAAGAACGTATCCAGATCGAGGTTCCCGCTGTTGAACTCCACGAGCTTCACCCATTCTATTGTTCCGTCAGCATCACAGAATCGGTCAATGAACTGCTTCGTGAAGCGGTTTGTCACCCTGCCCTTCGCTGCGTGGAAGGCCTCGTTGTGGTCTTTGGCCCGGTAACCTATCGGCTCAATGATATCGGTATAAAGATCACGGTCTTCGCTGATGAGATACCAGAAGTTCTGCCCCACCACCTTCATGTACCCGCGCAGATAGCTTGTCTTCGTCTTGCCATAGCATATACCGAGCACCGGCTGCACGTTGGCACCCCGTCTTGACTGCTTTACCCGGATCACAGCGTTCTTGAGGTCTTGCTCCAGCTTGTCTTGCTGAGAGCTGTTGCCCCAGCTCGGCCCCGACTTGATGGAAATGACATAGTGAATTCCATTGTTGATGAACTCAAGATCTACTCCCGGCGCAGTGGACTTGTGACCTCCGCAAGTCATCTCGGCGACAAAGACGGCAAGTCGCTCCAGAAAATCGCCAAACAGCTTCTCCTCCGACGATGAGAGAAAGGCATCAAGCAGGCCCGTCATCAACTCGCTGGCCGTGGTGATGCTCTTTGCCCTGAAAAGATAGGGGTTCTTCGTCAACAACTTGTCTAGCTTTAGCTCCTCCAGCAACCTGATGCGATGTCCATGAAAGTCCACAATGTTCTCGTTGACGAAGCTGCAAACCGCATCAAGATCGAGTGAGTTCACGGCATCTCCTGTTGTTAGGCATCTGCCCCGTCTGCGGGTTGATAGTCTTCCCGCCTTTCACCGATGGTGGGTAGACGAAGCTGAATCTCCGCAAGCCTGCTGCGGGACATTTCAACATACTCCGGACTCAAATCTATCCCAGTGTATCGGCGACCAAGCTGCACGGCCGCCACAGCAGTCGTCCCAGACCCAATAAATGGATCCAAGACGAGATCCCCCGGCTGCGTGAACAGCCGGACAAACCACTTCGGCAGATCGATTGGAAACGCTGCACTGTGGTTGCGGTTAGAGCACTCAGTAGCCATATGAATCACATTCGTAGGGTACACCAGATCACGGCCCAACCAGTTCGAAACGTTTTTCCCAAAGCCGCTGCCTACCCGCGATTCGTCTCTCGTCTTGTCGGTCTCACTGAGGTTAGATAGCCGATCCTTCGCCCAATCACCTACCGGAATCATCACCGAGTCCTGATACATGTTGAATTTCCTCGCTTTGTTAAACTGAATGAGCCTCTCCCAGTTATCTCGAAAGCGATTCGGCCATTTTCCTGGATATGAGTTCTTTTTGTGCCACATGAACTCCTCTGTCCACAGCCAGCCCTGTCTTCTCATCTCCAAGATCATCTCAATGACGTAGGTGTGTCGTTCTCCGTCTACGACCCGTTCCTTAATGTTGAGGATGAAGGTGCCGGTAGGCTTGAGGACACGCAGGAATTGCTCTGCTTTGGGCAGAAACCAAGCAACATATTCGTCAGGGCTGACTCCCCCGTATGTTTTCTTGCGTTGATCTGCATATGGTGGTGATGTGAATATCAGGTCCACCGAATCGGCGGGGAAGCCCTGCAGAACCTTCCCACAGTCACCGAGAAGAATCTGGTCAATGAACTCCATGGTTGCTATCCTCTGCCGTAGAACATCCATTCGCAGATCGACTATAGTCAACTCTCGAGAGAAAGTCAAGGATGGTGCACAGGTATGAGCGATGCCTGATGTCGAAGAGATCATTCATGGCGCGGGATCCGGCCACCAGCTACTGAGGTCACGAGCCGGGTCGAGTCCAACGCCGACCAGAGGCGATTCGCGAAAGAAAACGCTGAGCTTCTCCTGCTTTGCCACCATCTTGAGGTAGGCGACGTATGAGATCACCACTGCGGCTTCGACGCCGCGTCGCGTGCTGCATGGCCTCCTCCACTACGGCGCTCAGTTTGCTCTTGGCTTCCTGAAGCTGCCAGATGCGCTTCATATCCAACCCTCACGGCTGGACCGGTTCGATTGTGTCAGCTGACGCACCACCCGTCAATCGGTCGCCGAACCCATCGGTGCGCCTGTGGGATGCTTGCGCCGCATCATGTCCAGCGCCCTCGGCATCGCGACGGTGTATGCCCAATAGCCGGCCCGGCTGACCGGGTAATCCCAGGCGCCGATCCACGGCGTGAACTCGCCGCCAAAACCCTGTTTGAAGCGGTAGACCCCCCACATCGGATCGGACTCGTCCAGCACGTCCGGCGCGCCCCACCAGTCGTAGCGCGTGCAGCCGGCGGCCTTCGCCCATCGCAGCGCGGCCCACTGAAGCGCATGGTTCGGCATCAGGTCGCGGCTCTGGGCGGTGGAGGCGCCGTAGAAGTACCACGCGGTCGAGCCGTAACGAAACAGGAAGAGCCCGGCCACCGGCGCGCCCTCGACCTCCGCCAATAGAAGATGACCCAGGTCATCGGCCAGGAAGCGCTCCCAGATCGCCCGGTAGTAGTCGAACGGCCGCACCAGGAAGCCGTCGCGGGCGCCGGTCTCCGCGTACATCGCGTAGAACGCCGGCAAATCCGCTGTGGCGCCGCTGCGCACGACCACCCCGCGACGCTCCGCCAGGCGGATGTTATAACGCCACTTAGGCTTCATGGCGGCCAGCAGCGCATCCTCATCGGGAGTCAGATCGCTGACCACGGTGTTCCGATACTGGATCTGTGCGGCAGACGGGCGCCAGCCGCGACCGCGCAGCATGGCGATGACGGCCTGGCCGGGATCGGAATCGGCGCGCACGTCAGGATCGATCTTGACGAAAAGCGCCCGGCCGCGGCGCGCGGCCGCCTCGATGCCGCCGAGCACGGCGGCCCCCAGGCGCGCATCGGACCAATCGAGGAGCGGCCCCTTCGGCACGTAGGCCACGGCAATCGGTGCGAGGCGGCTCAGCCGGCGAACGAGGATCGAGGCCGCCGCCAGGAAGGTGGGGTCATGCCAGAGCAGCCGCTGCGCCCGCCAGCCGGTCTGCGCCTTCAGCTCGCCCCAGGCCCAGCTCTGGAGGATGTGCGGCGAGGGCAGCGAAAGGAGCGCGGCATCCCAGATGGAAGCATCCGCAATGACCGAGGGGGCGGCTCTGCCTGCTCCCAGCCCCCCACTTCGCTCCGCCCCGCTTCGTGCGCTGTCCGGCCCCCGCATCAGTCGCTCTCCCGCGTACGCCAGCGCAGCGCGAGCCGGTACAGCGCGTAGTCGATGCGAGACAGCGGCATGTCCCATGCGCCGGTGTAGCGGACGATGCGGCCGCCAAAGCCCTGCTTAAAGCGGTAGACGCCCCACAGGCCACCCTGGCCCCAGCTCTCCGGCTCCTGATAGGCATCCGGGGCCTCACCCACCTCATCGGGAACGCCCCACAGGTCGTAGGTCGTGCAGCCGCGCGCCCTGGCCCAACGCATCGCAGCCCACTGCACGGCGTGATTCGGCATCAGGTTGCGATCCTCGTCGCTCGATGCGCCCCACATGTACCACGCCAGCTTACCCAGCGAGAATACGGCGATGGCAGCCAACAGCCGCCCCTCATGCTCGGCCAGCAGCCAGGTCATCTCGCCGGACGCCGTGAACAATCCCGTCGCGGCGGTATGATACGCCAGATTGTGCACGCCGAAGCCATCACGGGCGCCGGTGACCTCCATCAAGGCCTGGATCGCGGGCAGGTCGGTGTCCGCGCCAGGACGCACCGTCACCCCCTTGCGCTCGGCCAAGCGGATGTTATAGCGCCACTTCTGTTTCATGCGCGCCAGGATCGCCGCATCATCGCCGGTGAGGTCGATGTGGATGGTGCTGAGGGGCTGGACGCGCTGGGGACTGCGCCGGAAACCGGCCGCCGCCAGGGTCGCCGCGACCGCCGACGTGTCGGGCTGTTCGGGCTCGACCTTGAGGATGCCGATGCGCCGCTTAAGGCAGGTCTCGCGCAGCACCACAAACAGTGCGCTGACGTGCTCGGCGTTCTCCCAGTCCACCACTGGCCCGCGCGGGACGTAGGCCAACCTGCCGCCCCACGGCAAGCGCCGCAGCAGGACGCTTGCGCCGCCGAGCAGCGGCTCTTTCAGCGCCGGGCCGGCCCGAAAGGGCACGAAGAGTGACTCCCAGCCGAATGCCGTCTTCAGCCTGGCCCAACGGCTGGTCTGCAGGATGTGGCCGCTGGGGTGTCCGGCAACGAACGCATCCCAGGCGCTTTCGGCGAGAGAGAGGGTCGTATCCACCATGATGCGCCGATTATACCGCCTTTCGCCCGCGTCCAGAAAATGCGATATCGAGCGCGGACGAACTTTGACAGGGAGTTGGCAGGGTGCTATGATCGACGGCGTCTCTGACAGCATGCGCTTCCCGAGGTGGTATGCAGGCGAACCTGGTGAACGGCTGGCGCGAGGTGTTGGCTCGCATCCTGGACGGCTTCGAGGCCGAGTACGGCCTGACTCCGGAGTGGCTGGTCAACCCTGACACGAACCGACGGCTGAAGCTGGACTACTATTTCCCGGAACTCTCAGTGGCGGTGCGCTTCGTCGGCCTGGAGGGGGCGACGCGCAAGCAGCGCAAGAGCGATGACGAGGTGCTGGCCGAAGCGTCCCGGGAAGAGGCGCGCGCGGCGGTCTGCAAGGCGCACGGTGTGGTGCTGATCAGCATCGACCCGGACGGCGATCCGCGCACGATGCTGCGCGGCATCGAATCCGGCCTGGCGCGCGCCTCCTCACAGCTGGCGCACAGCACGACCACACCGCATGCGCAGAAGCAAAAGCTGATGCCGATGCTCAGCCAGGCCCGGCGCCGGGCCGGCGAGTTCACAAACAAGCTGGCCGTGCCAGAGAAGCTCAACATCTATGCCGAGATGTGGTGGGATCGCCAGGCCAACCTGACCGCCGCCGCCCCTGCGAAAGTCGCACCATCAGCGCCGGAGTTTGAAGCCGGCATGGATGTCCATCACGAACGCTTTGGCCCGGGTCTCGTCACTGCGGTCGAGCCGGAAGATGGCGACACCAAGGTGACGGTGGATTTCGTCGAGGCGGGCGTGCGCAGCTTCTATGCCAGCCTGGTGGGAGGCAAGCTGACGCCGCGGTGATGCTCTCCGCGCACAGACTGCCTGGATAACCCGGTGGACAACTCTGAGGTTATCCACACCGCGGTCGCAAGCAAGCTCCCGGCACGCATGTGCTCACCGATTCATCAAATAATATATATTTACTAGATAGACGACCGCCCACCCCATCTGCTACTACCCCTGGACGCGGGACGCCCGAAAACGCCGACCGCCAGGATCGCCCAGCGCAGCGGGATATCCACATCGCACTGCGCTGCCAGGAGCGTCGAAGCCACTACCTGTAGTGGGAATGAGGCGTCCCTGGGCAATATGCAGCGATCAGGCCGACGCGCGACACCGGCTATCCACATCTCCACAGCGCCTATGACAACAATCTACAAATAATATATATTTTTAAATTAGACACGAGTGGCTGCGCGGTCGCTCCGCACGAGCGAACAGGGAGCCGCGCCACGCCCCAACCAGCATGATATCGGAGAGAGCGTAACACGTTGGGGACAGGGCGCGAGTTGAGCCAACCGGCCAGCTAGCGTAACGGTTGTGCAATCAGAGCCTGATTCGTTGAAAACGGCTCAAAACT
>CAYRFV010000046.1:0-868 GCA_964423545.1 uncultured Anaerolineales bacterium
CCAGCGGCGGAGTCACCCCATTGCCAAAGCCGCTGGTGTTGCCCCAATCGACGACCGCGCTGCCGGAGAAGATCATCTCTCCGGCTTCCTCTTGCAGTGCCACCGGCAGATGCTCCCACCGCAGGAAGTCCCGGCTGATCGCGTGGCCCCAGCTCATGTGGCCCCAAGTACTGCCGAAGGGGTTGTGCTGGTAGAAGAGGTGGTGCTCGCCGCGGTAAGATACCAGCCCGTTGGGGTCGTTGATGAAGTTTGCCGGCGGCGTAAAGTGATATGCGGGCCGATAGATGTCGTCTGTGCTCATGATGGCTCGGAAAGGGGTACGATCCATCGGGTCGCGCGGTGTGAAACGTCGAACGAGCCGCGTGGTGCGTGCACTCCCGTCAGGCGCCGCTCACGGTCTATGTCACGCATCGTTCTCCAGCAGCTCCAACGTCGCACCGAGTTTCTCGACGCCATCTACGTAGGCATAGCGGCCGCCCTTGTACTCGCCCCGCTGCACCAACGAGACGCCCAGGCCGTCGAGCAGTGCGAGTTTCTCTTGCATCCCCTTGATACGAAACGCGATGTGGTGCAGGCTGTCGCCATGCTGGTCGAGCTGGTCGCCCCACGTGCTGGGCCGGCCGATCGGCTCAATCAGCTCCAGCGAGACCTGCGGTCCCAGCTTGAAGAACGCCAGCCTGGCGCGCGCCGCCGTGGGCTGGCCTCTGTAGCGGATCTGCGTTTCACTCTCCGGCGCGGTCTCCCGGATCTCCGGCACGGGGACGCCCAGCAGTTCGGCCCAGGCGCGAGCCTTGGCTTCGATGTCGCTTGTAACGATCGCGACCTGCGCAATCAGCTCGGTTCCCAGCAGTGGCTCTGACATAAGATC
>CAYRFV010000046.1:878-4497 GCA_964423545.1 uncultured Anaerolineales bacterium
CCTCTTGCATTCAGGCTGCGGTCGAGGCTGCGGCAAAGACGCGCCGCGCCTTCAGAAGCGCATCGCGGATCCGCTCCCCGATCCCTGACCTCCATCCTACCCCACCTCCGCCAGAAACTCTCTGACCGCCGTCATGTATGCCGCAAACTGGTCGCGGCGAATGTTGTGGCCGGCGCCGGGGATGTGCACGGTGCGTCCTTTCGGCATCTTGGCGACCGCCTCTGCGGCGGCCTCCGGCGTAACGATGGCGCCCTCTGCCACGTCGCCGGTGATCAGCAGCGCGGGGCAGACGATGCGAGGGCATAGCGTCCGCCATGGCAGCCGGGCGGCGGTGATGAACTGCGTCACTTCCGGACTGACCTGCTGCTTGGCGACGATCCACCCGGCGAACTCCTCGTCGGCCCATTTGGGCTGTTCCTGTCTGCGCTGTGCGATCAACGCCGGTGACGCCGCAGCCTGCCGGCTGACGATCTGGAGCCGCCATTCGGCGGCTCGCGCCGCCTGTTCCTCAGGCGTGCCTTCGTCGGCCCCCGCACGCCATGGCGGATCTTCGAGGATGACGCCGCTCACCAGGTCTGGATAATTCGCTGCCACGGTCGCCGACACGGCGGCGCCCATCGAGTGGCCGATCAGAAGCGGTCGCTCCAGCCCCAATCCCCGGATCAGGCCGGCTACATCTGCGGCATGGTCCGAGGGCGCGTAGCCGGTTGCCGGTTTGTCCGATAGGCCATGCCCGCGCGCGTCGGGCAGGATCATGTCGTATTCGGACGCCAGCGCGCCAACCACGCGCGGCCAACAGAGGCCGCTGTCCGTGATGCCGTGCAGCATGACAAGGGAGGGGTGGGGCCGCGTCCGCGCGGTCTTCTCCGTCCGGTGGAAGTGGATGTTGATGCCGTTGGTGGCGATGCGTGAAGCTATCAGGTTGGACACGGTAGGCTCCTGTCAGAGGGCGGTCCTCGCCGCGCGGTGAAGACCGCCAGGCACTCTATTCCAGCTCGCTGGCTGCGTACTCCGATTCTTCCAACCACGCGGGGCTGATCTCGACGCCCCATCCCGGGCCGCTCGGGATGTCCACCCGCCCATCGCGTACTTCCAGGGCAGGGGTGTAGAGGCCCGCAGTCCAGTGGTTCGTTTCGATGGAAAACTCGATGTGCGGTCCGGCATTCGGGATGGCGCCCATCATGTGCAGCGTAAAGACGGTGACCAGCGAGACGTTGGCCGAGTGAGGCACGCAGGGCAGCCCGATCCTGGCGGCCATCGCCGCCACCGTCAGCGCACGGCTCAGCCCGCCCACGTAACAGATGTCGGGCTGCACGATGTCCACTGCCGGCAGGCCGACGATGCGCCGCCACTGCGTCAGGTCCCAATCCTGCTCGCCTCCAGCAACCGGCACGCGCAGGGCGCGCGCGACCTCGGCCGTCCACTCGATCTCCCAATAAGGGCACGGCTCCTCGAAGTGGCCGACATTGTATTGCTCGAGCATTCGCCCCACTTCGATCGCACGGGCGGGCGTGTAGCAGCTATTGCCATCCACCAGCAACACGGCGTCGTCCCCGATGGCCTTGCGCACCGCGGGCACGAGGGCTTCGGTGCGGCCCGGCCACTGGTCCCGATCGTGACCGCACACCTTGCCCACGCGCACCTTGAACGCACGGAAGCCATGCTGTTCGCGCAGGCGGGCCAGCCGCGTCGCTTCGTCTTCCGGGGTGATGTCGCGACGCATGCTCGATCCATAGACCGGGAAGGGCCGCGGCCGGCCACCCAACAGCTCGCATACGCTTCGGCCCTCCAGCCGTCCGCGCAGATCCCACAGCGCAGTGTCCAGCCCGGTGAGCGCACGGCAGAGGTATGAGCCGGGGAATTTGTACTCCGCCTCGATGACGCGTTCGACTAACCCGCCGATATCGGAGCCGTCGCATCCGAGCACGTGCGGCGCCACCTGGCGATGCAGCACCTGTGCCGTGATGTCGGCGTTGAAGGGGGACGTCTGTCCGATGCCCCAGGCGCCATCATCCGTTGTCACGCGCACGATGCTGAGCTGCCGGCGGGTGAAAGTCTCCAGGCGTTTGATTTTCACGTGCCCTCCACGTCTGCCACCGGGTTCGCTGCCGCAGAGTGTCCTGCTGCGAACCGTCGCCGCCCAATGTCCTGCAAGCAGGATGCCAGTCCGCGCGATCCGGGCTGCACCCAGGCGCTGCCTCGCTACCACTCGCGCGCTGCTTCATACAGCGCCAGGATGTTCTCGACCGGCGTGATCGCCTGAAGGTTGTGGCATGGCGCTACAATGAAGCCGGTGCGGTCGGGCGCAAGCTCGTGCAGCAGGCGCCGCACCTCCCCGCGCACATCATCCGCCGCGCCCCAGGGCAGCGTCACCTGGTTGTCGACCCCCCCGTGAAAGCAGAGCCTGTCCCCGAACTCCGCTTTGAGGCCGCGCAGGTCCCAGTCACCGCAGCGCCACTGGATCGGATTGAGGAGATCGATTCCCATGTCCGCCAGGCGCGGCAGCAGCTTGCGGCAGTCGCCGTCATCGTGGTGGAACACGCTCAGCCCGAACGACTTCGCCAGATCGATTCCGCGCTGCACCGGCGCACGGTAGAAGGTGTCGAAGATGCGCGGACTGAGCATCAGCCCGGTCTGTGAGCCGAAGTCGTCGGTGACCTGTGTGACGTCGATGGCGCCGCGTCCGGCCTCGAAGCAGCGCCGATGATATGCCGTGAAAAAGTCCGAAAGGCGACCGATCAGGTGGTGCGTGAACTCGGGTCGCAGGATCGGGTCCATCAGGGAGAGCTCAAGCCCGCGCAGCTTGTTGTGATAGTAGAAGACGGCCGTGTAGCCGCACATGATCGCCCGACCTGGGAATTGCGCCGCCAGTCCCGGCAGCGCGGCGTAGTCGTACCAATCTGGGGATGGCCAGCGATAGGCCTCCAGGTCGGCAATCGTCTGCGCGGATGCGAGGGGAAAGTGCACCTGCTCGTTGTAGCTTCCCGTCGCATACGCCTGGGGCCGGTAGCCCATGCCCCAGGCGTCCTCGTAGTAGCCCGTTGGCTCATCCGGATCGGACCGCAGCTCTGGCCCGATATAGGGCGGAGCAATGCCCATGATCCCATCGATCTCGAGCCGATCATAGACCGCCGGGCGGTCCTCGACCCCGAGGTGCGCCATGAGCCTGTCCCACACCTCCTGAGTCGCCCAGATATCGGTGGGTGGACGATCGGTCGGCTCGTGGCGGATGGCCGCCAGGATGCGCTCGCGCGAGTTCATGCGAAGGGCCAGTTCTGTTGAGCCCGCATCAGCGGCTCCGCACCTTGAGCCTGCAACGTCGCCTTCACCTCGTCCGGCGTGCGGCGGCGGCCCGGCCAGGCATCCTCGTCGACCGCCACTCGCAGCACCATGCGCGCCACGGTCGCGGCCGCCAGCCGGATCGCCTGGACGCTGACCTTGTCCAGCGTATCGGCTGACGTGTGACCCCAACCGCGCACGCCTCTGTCGCCCGCCGTATGGATGAAGGCGGAGGGCAAACCCCGGAGGGTGAAGGGGAACTGATCGGAGAACGGGACGAGGTACTCCCCGACGTCCAGGTCCGCCGGCAAACGGCCAAGTACTTCGGCCACCTGGCCCG
>CAYRFV010000046.1:4507-25486 GCA_964423545.1 uncultured Anaerolineales bacterium
CGCCAGCGCCTGTCCCATCTCTCGGAAGTACGGGGCCAGCTCGCCACAATCCTGCAGGCCGAAGCCGACGCGATGGCCCGTGCCGACGCAGTCGAGATTGAACACGAAGCGCAGCCGGTCAAGCTCGGCCAGATGCTGCTCGACAAAGGCATGCGACCCGAGCATGCCGAGCTCCTCCGCGCCGAAGGCGAGGAAACGGATCGTATGCGCGAACGGCGGTGCACCGGCGCCCAACGCCGCCAGCGCGCGGGCGATCTCGGTGATGGCGACGACGCCTGAGGCATTGTCGATAGCGCCTTGGGCGATGTCGTGACCATCGAGGTGGCCGCCGACAACGATGAACGGCGCATCGGGCGCCTGTCCGGGCAGCTCACCGGCGACGTTCCAAGACTCGGCGCGCCAGAGCCGGTTATCCAATCGCAGCCTGAGGCGCAGCACCGCGTCGTTCCTGGCCCAGCGCGCCAGCTCCTGACCGGCCTCGTACGGGATGCCGACGCTCGGCAGCGCCTGATCCAGCGGCCCATCCTGGACGAAGACGAGGCTGCCCGTGGGCGGCAGCATCCCCGGCTGATCGTCCACGAAGAGGAAGGCGGCGGCGCCTGCCTCCTTGACGCGCGCGTACTTCTGAAGGCGATGTTCGGGCCGGCCGCCCATCGGTCCACCGTTCTTCACCAGCGCCAGCTTGCCCCGAATGGCTGATCCGCCGCGCTTGACGTCGGCGTCCAACCCGAAACCGAGGTCGATGACCTCGCCTTCCAGGTCGCACGCGGGCGCGTACGGCAGCGCCAGGCATGGGTAGCTGCGCGTCGCCGGCGCCGTCAGCGTCAGGCTCGCGCTGCCTCGCGCCCAGGCGGTGAAGGGGAACGGCTCCAGGTGCACGTGGCTCAGGCCGGCGTCTCGCCACCAACCGGCCACCATCTCCGCAGCGCGACGATAGTCGTCGCTGCCGGCGAAACGCCCGCGGCACTCCTGGCACAACTGCTCCAGATTGCGAACTGCCGCATCGCTGGCGTATATCTCGCCGCAGAGGGTGCGGTCGAGCGCGCCACGATCGCTTGGGTTCATTAGCATCTCGACTACCAATCTCCAGTTTCTATCGGATGGTCTGCTGTGGATCAAGCGCATCGCGCAGCCCATCACCCAGGAGGTTGAATCCCAGGACGACGATCATGATGGCGATGCCGGGGAAAAACACCATGTGCGGCTCGGTGCGCAGGAAGGGGATCGCATCGCCGATCATGGCGCCCCATTCAGGGGCGGGCGGCTGCGCGCCCAGGCCAAGGAAGCCGAGCGCGGCGGCGAACAGGATGGCGCCGCCGATGCCCAGGGTCGCCTGGACGATCAGCGGAGAGAGGCTGTTCGGGAAGATGTGTCTGAACATAATGTGGCGATCTTTGGCGCCCACCATGCGTGCTGCGACCACAAACTCGCGTTCGCGCAACGAGAGCACCATGGAGCGCATCACGCGCGCGTAGCCGGGAATGCCCACCACTGCAACTGCCAGCATGGTGTTGCCCAGCCCGGGGCCGCGCACGGCTACGATGGCAATGGCGAGCAGGATGGCTGGAAATGCCAGCATCACATCCATCAGCCGCATGATGATCGAGTCTGTCTTGCCGCCAAAGTAGCCAGAGATCATGCCGAAGAGCACACCTGCGATGCTCGAACCCAGCACGACCACGATGCCGACCATCAGAGAGATGCGCGAGCCGTGCATGATCCGGCGGAACATGTCGCGTCCTAAGCGATCATTGCCGAACGGGTGCTGCAACGATGGCCCCTCCCGCGAGAGCTCCAGATCGGAATCGGTTGATGGGTCGTACGGATTGACAATCGGGGTGCCTACGGCGATGACAAACAAAAGCCCGACAACGGCCAGTCCGACGCGCCCGTTCCGGCTCGCCAAGAGCCGATTCAAGGCGTCTCGAAAAAGCCCGCGTGAGCGGCGGGGCGTGAGCTCGGTGTCAGTGATCGACCGGGAATCGGCAGTCATAGAGGCTAACCTACGGCATCACTTGTATCTGATCCGAGGATCGAGATACGCATACGAAATATCCACGAACAGGTTGACAAAGACGTAGATCGTGGCGCTTGCCAGCACGGCCGCCTGGACAATGGGATAGTCTCGGCTCAGGATGGCGCCGTACGTCCAGGAACCCATGCCTGGCCATGAGAAGAGGGTTTCGGTGAGCAATGCGCCGCCCAGAAGGCCCCCGAGCTGCAAACCGATGACGGTGACAACCGGAAGCAGAGCGTTCTTCAGCGCGTGGCGGATGACAATGGTGTTCTCGCGCAGCCCCTTTGCTCGGGCCGTGCGCACATAGTCCTGGCGCAGAACCTCCAGCATGCTGGAGCGCGTCAGTCGGGCCAGGATCGGCATGATGGTTGTGCTGAGCACAAAGGAGGGCAGGATAAGGTGCCAGACCGCGTTGGCGAACATACGAGCATTGCCTGTCATCAAGGTGTCGATTAGCATGAACCCGGTGTGGCGTGTGAGGGTGAATTCCACGTCAAGCCGCTGACTGGGCGGGAAGACCTTGTTGTTGACCGCGAGCGCATAAATGAGCATCAACGCCAGCCAATAGATCGGCAGCGAAACGCCTATCAGTGCGACGAACATCGCGCCTGTGTCAACCCAAGTGTTTTGCTTTAGCGCGGAAAGGATGCCGATACCAACGCCGAAGAACACGCCGATGAGCAGGCCGAGGAAGACCATTTCGATGGTCGCTGGCAGGCGATACTTCAATTCGTCCATCACTTCGGTGTAGCCGAGGATCGATTTTCCCAGATCGCCGCGCAAAACGCGCCCCATCCACTCGATGTACTGGATGTAGATCGGCCGGTCGAAGCCTAACTCGTGCCGGACGCGCTCGACATCCTCTAGCCGCGCCTTCTCACCAAGCATCACTACGACTGGATCACCCGGAATCATGCGGATCAGCATGAAAACGACGATGGAAACACCGAGGAGGACAGGGACCAACGCGATGAGGCGACGCACGACAAATGTTGCCATGGCAAACTCCGCGGGAAGAGGTCGGCTGCCTGAGACCAGGGACCTGAAACGGCGGTTCGCCAGGTCCCTGGTTCCCAGTCACCGATCACTCACTACGGACTACTTCTTCGTCGACCACAGCTTCTCATACCATGACCGGAACACGACAGGGATGTAGCCCTTGATCTCGTTCCGGAAGGTGGTCGTTCCCTGGACCCAGACGACGGGGATGCGGGCCACATCATCGTGGATCAGCTTCTCGGCTTCCTGGTAGATCTTCTCGCGCTTGGCCAGATCGGGTTCCTTGCGGCCATCGAGGATAAGCTGCGCCACCTTGTCGTTGGCATAGCAGTCTTCCGCCTTGGGCTTGCCGATCTCATGGAAGAAGTGCCAGCCCAGGTAGTTGTCCGGATCACCATTGTCGGAGCCCCAGCCGAGCATCCACATGGGGAACTTGCCGTTGTTGCGATCCTCCAGGTAGGCGCCCCAGTCCTTGGTTTTCAGGTTAACCTTGATGCCCACCTTCGCCAGATCGGCCGCGATGGCCTCGCCGATCGCCTTCGAGTCGGGGAAATAGCCGCGGATGACCGGGATGTACCAGAAATCGGTCTCAAATCCGTTCGGAAGCCCCGCTTTGGCCAGCAGCTCCTTCGCCTTGGTCGGGTTGTATTCGTAAGGCTTCACGTCCGGGTTCGACCCGAGAACCGCCGGTGGCTGGAACGAGCCGGCCAGCTGTCCGTATTCGCCGTAGAAAGGCTTGATCAACGCACCCCAGTTGACGGCATGGGCGATGGCCTGGCGCACCTCAGGCTTGTCGAACGGCTTGGTGCACTGTTGGAAGGCGATGTAGCCGGTGCTCAAAGCAGGGGTCTTGTACACAGTGAGGTTCGCGTCCTTAGCAGCAGCCGGAAGGTCGGTCTGCGCCAGGTCGGCCTGCTGGACCGTGCCGGCCTTCAGCTCGGCGAAGCGGGCCGAGTTGTCTTTGATGGAGCGGAAGATCAGCTTGGCCAGGCGCGGCGCGCCGCCCCACCAATCGGTGTTGCGCTCCAGGGTGATGTGGTCATCCTTCACCCACTCGACGAACTTGAAGGGGCCCGTGCCAACCGGCTTGCTTGCCGGCGTGCCGTACTTGTCCCCCTGCTTTTCGATTTCCTTCGGGTCCACCATGCAGAAGACGCCGGCGAGTGACAGCTTGGCCAGCATCACGGCGGATGGCTGCTTCAGCTTGACCTCAACGGTGTTCTCGTCGATGACCTTGACATCCTCGATGCCTGCTTCGTCGCCGAACTCGGAGTCGTAGTACTCAAAGGTCTTGCCGAACCGGTACTTGTTGTTCTTGTCGCGCCAGCGGTCCATGTTCCACTTGACGACCTCGGCGTTGAACGGATTGCCGTTGTGGAACTTGACCCCCTTGCGCAGGTTAAAGCGCCAGGTCTGGCTGTCTTTGGTTTCCCAGCTTTCGGCAAGCCAGGGGATCGGCTTGGTGCTGGTGCCTTCCAGACGGACCAGCGGCTCGTGGATTTCGCCGATCACGCGCCACGATTCGCCATCAGTCTGCGGGCCGCAGTCCAGGCCCACGCTGTCACCGCCGCGGCCGACCACGAGCGTGCCGCTCAGCTCTGCGGGCGCAGGGGTGGAGACCGGGGTCACTTCCACTTTGCGCTCGACGATCTTCTCGACGACCTGGGTCGCCACTTTTTCGACGACCTTCTCCTTCTCGACAACCACGGTCTCCTTCACCACTTTCTCCACCACCTGCGGCGTCGGAGCCGCGCAGTTGGTCAGGAGGAGTGAAGCAACGGTGAGGATGGCAATGAGGGCCAACAGACGCTTCATGTTCGATCTCCTTCTTCTTGGAATGACGAGACGGGAACCGCGAACCGATGGACAGGCTGTGGGCTGCTGGTTGGTCACCTCCCTTCCGGTGGACAGGGCGTGCGGACGAGCAGAATCATCTGCTGTGCGCGGACGAAGACCAGTTCCTGCGCGAAGTGATACGATTATCGCCCAGAGTGAATGGGTTGTCAAGCCCCGTCGCGCGACCGCGCAGCCGTGCGACGCTGCTAGATCACCTCCAGCGCGTTGAGAGCGGGCAGCGGCGGGAAGTCGGCGTGCGGTTCGGTCTGGCGCCAGAAGACGGTGGATGCAATGTCGTCCTGCAGCGGCAGGAAGCGCGACAGAAGCAGTCCTCGTCGCCGGCGCCGCAGCGTGTCGGTGATGTGGTAGTTGAGGTCGGAACCAGGCCCTGGCTCAACCTCATCCTCAGCTTCCGCCTCGTCCTCAATCTTCGCGCAGCCACACTTGCATCGCGCCGGGCTCCCGATTTGCCCAGGCGTAATAGGGGATTGCCGTAACCTCGACGCCGCGGCCGGGCGTGACGGCCGGCCGCCGGGCCGGTCGATAGAGCCGCCCGCGCCAGCCGTCATCGGGCGCGCGCAGTTCCCCGCGGGCGCGCAAGGTCACTACGCCGCCGAACAGCTCCGGCTGCTCGACCGCGTCGATCCGGCTGCCGCGGGGGAGCACGAGGTCGAGCAGGTCCAGGCCGGCGTGATCGGCGCCCTCAACGCAGTAGAGCACCGGCCCGCGCATCAGGGCAGCGCGGCCCGCGTTCTCCAGCGCGTGCGGGTGGCTCTCGACCCGGAGCGCCGGCATCGGCAGGCGCAGCCCGACCACATCGCCGGGCTGCCAGGTGCGGCGAACCTCGGCGTAGCTGCCGGCCGCAAGGGGATGCGACGGTGAGCTGCCGTTCACCGTCAGGCTCGCGGCGGACTGCCCTTCGCACCAGCCGGGGATGCGCATCCACAGAGTGAACTCGCCGGCCCCTTCCACGTGCACCGTCACGTCGCCATCCCACGGGTAGTAAGTCTCCTGCTTCAGCGTCACGCTCCGGCCATCCCCCAGGGTTATGCTGGCGCTTCCTGCGCCGTAAAGATGACACCAGATGGCGTCCTCTGAGACGCTATAGAAGTAGCCGGGCAGCGATGCCAGCAGCCGGGCGATGTTCGGCGGGCAGCAGGCGCAGTTGAACCACGGCTGGCGGCCGCGCGTGCCGTCCCGGAGGGTCGCTTCCGGATCGCTGGCCAGCGGATTGACGTAGAAGTAGCCCAAGCCGTCGAGCGACAGCCCGGCGAGAACGCCGTTGTACAGGGCACGTTCCAGCACATCCGCATACCGGGCGTCGCCGTCGAGCGCCAGCATGCGCCAGGCCCACATCACGACGGCGATAGCGGCGCACGTCTCCGTGTACGCGCGGCCATTCGGCAGCTCGTAGTCGTCGCCGAACGCCTCGCCCTGGTAACGGGACCCGACGCCGCCGCTGACATACATGCGGCGGGTGGTCATGTTCGACCACATCCGCTCCAGCGCAGTGCGCAGCGCCGGCTCGCCAGACTCGGCAACCAGATCGGCCGCGCCCCCATTCAGATAGACCGCTCGCACGGCATGGCCGGCCATCCGATCCAGCTCGCGGAACGGCCGGTGATCCTGGTGATAGGGGCTGCCGCCGATCACGCCATGCCCGCGAGCATCCAGGAAATACTGCGCCTGGGCCAGGTAGCGCGCTTCGCCGGTTGCGCGCGCCAGCTCCACCAGGCCCATCTCGACCTCCGGGTGGCCGCACGTGCCCGCGCGCCTGCCGGTGTCCGGCGGACCGAAGACCGAACAGATGTGGTCGGCCAGGCGGCGCGCGACTGCCAACAGGCGTTCGCTCCCCGTCGCCCGAAAGTGGGCAACGGCGCCCTGGAACAGATGCCCGGCGCAGTAGAGCTCATGCATATCCTTCAGGTTGGACCATCGCTCGGCTGCCCGGCCGGCCGCATAGTAGGTGTTGAGATAGCCGTCGGGTTCCTGGGCGGCCTCGACCTCCGCAATCACTGCGTCGGTCATGGTGGCCAGGGCGGCGCCGGGATCAGTCGCCAACGTCCAAGCGGCCGCTTCGACCCATTTGTAGACGTCCGAGTCGTTGAAGAACAGGCCCTGGAAGGGCTTGTCGATCCGGCCGGCCGCGCGGCGAAAGTTGTCGATCCGGCCGGTCTCCTCCAGGAGGCGGTGCTGCGAGGGCAGAGTGGCCTCCCGCAACAGGCGCCGCCGTGGCGCCCAGAACCGGTCCTCCAGCGTCACCGCGGTCAGCGGCACGGGCTTGAGGCGGGCATGAGGGCTGTGGGATGTGTCGACGACAACGGGGGAACGAGAGGCCATGGCTGCGCTCCTTAGGGCATATCGCGCGATTCTATCACATCTGCAAGCACGGTAGGGAATCGCGGGGTAGCCGATGCAGCGTTACGCCGCGGGTGCGGGGCGTCCCTGTGGACGCCCGCATGCGAGTCTTGGCCCCTCGGCGCCGCGGGATCAGCCTCGGCCGAGGCGGAATTTGAGGTATTGGATGTATTCGCAGTAGTTTGGCCACGAAATATCGGGCGGCGCGCTGTGGTCGAGCTCCGGGATGTAGCCTCCATCCTCGACCACCGGCATCACGCGCTCGACTTCGCGGCGCATGATCTCGCCGCCGGCCGCGACGCAGCGCTTGTCGATGCCGCCGAGCATCGCCAGGCTATGACCATACTTCGCCCGCACCTTGTTGACATCCATGCCGGCCTGCACCTCGAACGGCCAGATGTGGTCGATCCCGGCCTCCACCCAGATCGGCAGCAGCAGGTCGATGTTGCCGTCGCTGTCCAGGCCGACGTGCTTGATGCCGCGGCCGTGCATCCAGTCCACCACGCGGCGGTAGTGGTGAAAAGCGAACTTGCGAAACATCTTCGGGCCGACCAGCGGTCCGGTCTTGTATGCCATGTCTTCCCAGAACCAGAACACCTCGAAGTCGGTCACTTCCAGCACCTTTTCAGTGATGGTGATGATCGCCTCGGTCCGCTCTTCCATGATGCGTTCCAGCAGCTTCGGCTGATCATAGAACGCGCGGCAGAGGTTTTCGACGCCCATCATGTTGCGGATCGGGCCGAAGTAGCCGCCCCAGCGATCGGCCCAACACTGCCGGGGTGGGTCGTCGCGGGTGTCTGCGGTCTTGTAGAGGGAGTCCGCACGCAGCAAGTCCTCGTTGACCCGGCCTGCCACTCCGCCCGACGCAATCCGGGCGCGCCATTTGGGCGAGAGACGCTGCTCCGGATTGAGCGCCAGCCGTTCGGCGCGCAGCTTCTCGAAGTCGGCCTCGCTTTCCACCGGGAACTTGATGAACTGAGGCATGCTCGTGTCGCGATGCTGTTTGAACTCGCGCATCAAGATGCCTTCGTGATTGATGTAAGTGACGGTGCGCTCATCCTCTTCGACGACCGTGTACTCGAATTCCGGAACGGGGCCGTAGTAGGGGTCGACCCGCATGATGCGATCCACACCGAAATAGCGATCGAGGGGCTGTCCTTGGAAGCCTTGCGCACGCCAGACGTCCAGGGTTTCCTGCCATGCTCCGCTGGTGCGCATCCAGCGCGGGTTTACATTCTTGAACTCCAGGGTGTCGAGAAAGCGCTCTCGTGAGGTGGCCATGCGTTGCTCCTAGATTCCAGACAGAGAAAGCTCGCCCGCGAAGTGGCAGGCAGCCCGATGCGCCGATGCGCCGTCGTCGCCGCGTCCGCTGGCATCGCGGAGAGTGGGCGGCTGCTCGGCGCACACGGCGCTGCGATAGTTGCAGCGTTGGTAGAAAGGGCAGCCGGTCGCCTGGTAGGATGGGTCCGGCACTTCGCCCGAGATGATGCGGGTGCGTCCGCGGTAACGCGGATGAGGCTTCGGCGAAGCCGACAGCAGCGCTTCGGTGTACGGGTGCTGCGGTCGCTTGAAGAGCTCCTGGGTGGGCGCCATCTCGACCATCCGGCCGAGATACATCACCGCCACGCGATCGCTGATGTGCTGGACCACGCCCAAGTCGTGGGAGATGAACAGGTACGTCAGCTGCAGGGCATCCTGCAGGTCTTTGAGCAGATTGAGGATCTGCGCCTGGATGGAGACATCCAGGGCCGAAACCGGCTCATCGCAGATGATCAGCTTGGGGTTCAGGGCGAGGGCGCGCGCGACGCCGATGCGCTGTCGCTGGCCGCCGGAAAAGGCATGCGGATAGCGGATCATGTACTCCGGCCGCAGACCGACCGCGGCCATCAGCTCGCTGACACGTGCCTCAAGCGCCTTGCCGCTCGCCACACCGTTCACGTACAGCGGCTCCCCAATGATATCGCGCACGCGCTGGCGCGGATTCAGGGATGAGAACGGGTCCTGGAAGATCATCTGGATGTTGCGGCGAGCCCGCTTCAGCTCTTCCTTTTCGAGTTTGGACAGATCGACCGGGCCGTCGTCACCATCGAAGATGATTTCGCCCGTGGTCGGCTGCAGGGCGCGCAGGATCGACTTGGCGACCGTCGTCTTGCCGCAGCCTGACTCGCCGACCAGTCCCAACGTCTCCCCGCGGCTGATCGAGAAGCTGACGTCATCCACCGCCTTCACGGTGCCGACCACCTTGCGGAGCAACCCTTTCGTCAATGGGAAGTACTTGCGCAGATTGCGCACGTCGAGCAGCACGGAATCACTGTCCATTGCGCCCCCCCAGCAGCAGGCAGCTTGCAAAGTGCCCCGGCGCCACCTCAATGGGAACCGGCTCCTCCCGATCGCAGACGCCAGGCACAAATGCCTCACAGCGCGGATGGAAGCGGCAACCGGCCGGCAGGTTGTAAGGATCGGGCACGACCCCCTTGATCGACAGCAGGCGATCCTTCACTTGCTCTTCGATCATCGGGATGGACTTGAGCAGGGCGGCCGTGTAGGGGTGTTTCGGGTTGTCGAAGAGCTCCCACACGGGTGCGCTCTCGATGATCTTGCCCAGGTACATGACGTTCACCGTGTCGGCCATCTCGGCGATCACCCCCATGTTGTGGGTGATGATCATGATCGCGGTGCCCATCTCCTCCTGAAGACTGCGCAGCAGATCCAGGATTTGCGCCTGGATGGTGACATCGAGGGCCGTAGTGGGCTCATCGGCGATCAGGATGACGGGGCGGCAGGCCAGCGCCATCGCAATCATCGCCCGCTGGCGCATGCCGCCGGAAAGCTCGAACGGATAGGCATCCACTCGCTGTGCCGGGTTCGGGATGCCCACCTTGTCAAGCAGGTCGATGACGCGGCCACGCGCCGCCTTCTCTGAGACCTTCTCGTGGAACAGGATCGCCTCGCTCAGCTGTCTGCCGATGGTGTACACCGGGGAAAACGCGGTCATCGGCTCCTGGAAGATCATGGCGATGTCGCGTCCGCGAATCTGGCGGAGTCCTTCGCTGGTAGGCTTGAACTGGGTCAGGTCGATGATCTCGTCGTCGCGATGGAAGAGAATCTCACCGCTCACGATTCGGCTGCCGGCGCCGACGATCTGGAGCACAGACTGTGCGGTGACACTCTTGCCGCAGCCCGATTCGCCCACCACGCCCAAGGTCTTCCCGCGTTCCAGCGTCATGGAGACGCCGTCCACGGCGCGCACGATTCCTTCATCGAAGAAGAAGTAGGTCTTGAGATTCTTGATCTCAAGGGCGATGAGATCATTCTCCATGGACATCCTTCCTGCTACACTGAGTACGGGTCGGCAGCGTCCCTGAGGCCATCCCCGAGGAAGTTGTACATCAGGACCGTTACAATGATGAACAGGACCGGGATGAGCTGCCACGGATGATGCGCGATCGTCACGATGTTCTGTGCATCCTGGAGCAGCACCCCCCAGCTCACCGCCGGCGGCTGCATGCCCAGCCCCAGGAAGCTGAGCGCGGTCTCACCCAGAATCATGGCCGGGATCATGAGGGTCAGTGTGACGATCAGGTGGCTCGTGAAGGAGGGGAACAGATGCACGAACATGATGCGCCGTTCATTCGATCCGACCAGCCGCGCCGAAGTGACGAAATCCTCCTCGCGCAGTGAGAGCAACTTGCCGCGCACCTGCCTCGCCAGTGCGCACCAGGACACCAGCGAGAGGATGATGGTGATGAAGAAATAGGTCTTGACCGGCGCCCATTGGCGGGGCAAGGCGGCGGATAACGCCATCCACAGCGGAATGGTGGGGATGGACAGGATGAACTCGATGATGCGCTGAATCACCAAGTCGATGGTCCCGCCGAAGTAGCCCGAGATGCCGCCGATGATCAGGCCGAAGAAGAAACTCAGCGACACGCCCACCAGCCCGATCGTCAGCGAGATGCGGGCGCCGAACATCGTGCGCGAGAACAGGTCGCGCGCCAACCGGTCCGTACCGAAGAGCATGATCGGCGCCTCGGGAGCGGTGCCGAAAAGATGAATGTTCGTCTGGAACACCCCCCAAAACCTGTACGGCTGGCCCTGCACAAAGAAGTAGATCGGAAAGCGCTCAGACGTGTCTTCCGTGTAGATCATCCGGTACGTCTTCGGATCGATGTCCGACACCAACTTGTAGATGAAGGGTCGGGTCGGCCTACCATCGGCAAAGAGGTGGATCGGGGTCGGCGGCGCGTCCTCGAATCCCTCCAGTCGGACGGCGGAACCGTACGGCGCGATGAATTCGCACGCCACTACGACGAAGTATAGGAGAGCCAGAACCACCATGGCCACCTTGGCCAGTGCATGCTTGCGAAACTTCCACCAGATGAGCTGCCACTGAGTCGCCTGGTAGAACCGCTCCTTCTCATCGGTGGACAAACCCTTGCGCCGCGCCGCGCGGCGAGGTAGTGCTGTGGTTGTCATTCTCCCACCTTCCCGAAGCGAATACGTGGATCCAGCCAGACCAGCAGGATATCTGCGGCCAGGGTGCCGATGATAGTCAGAATGCTCAGGATCAACGTGATGCTTCCTGCCAGGTACATATCCTGGAACCGGACTGCCTGCAACAGGACCGGACCGGTCGTCTGAAGATTGAGCACGATCGAGACCAACACTTCGCCGCCCACGATACTCGGCAAGATCCAGCCGATGGTGCTGATGATGGGATTCACAGCGATGCGCACGGGATAGCGAAACAGCACCGTGCGTTCCGGCACGCCTTTGGCGCGAGCCGTCACGACATACTGCTTCTGCAGCTCGTCAAGCAGGTTGCCGCGCATCACGCGAATCAGGCCGGCCGTGCCCGACATGCCGATGATGATCAATGGGAACCAGATGCGACTGAGCAGATTGCCTAGCTTTGCCACGCTCCACGGCGCGTCGGCGTACTCCGGCGAAAAGAGACCGCTCACCGTGGCGCCGGTCAAGTTATAGATCACCCACATCAGCACGAGCGCCAGGAGGAAGCCCGGCACCGAAAGCCCGAAGAAGCCGACGAAGGTGAAGGTGTAGTCGAAGATCGAGTATTTGTGGGTTGCCGAGTAGATCCCGATCGGAATCGCCACCGCGAAGACAAAGAGCGTGGTTGCCAGCGACACGGCCATCGTGAGCGGGATGCGCTCCAACAGGATCTCCTTCACCGGCTTGTTCCATTGGAAGGAGCGGCCGAAGTCGCCGTGAAGGATCATATTCTTCATCCACAGGAAATACTGGGCATAAATCGGTTGATCCAACCCGTACATGCGCTTCAACGATTCCGCCTGCGACGCCGAGACCTCGATGCCCGAAGTCCGCAGGTTTTCGATGTAGGTGGTCAGATAATCTCCGGGCGGCAGCTGGATGATCAGGAAGATCACGATCGAAATCACAAAGACGACCGGTATCAGCAGGACCAGCCTGCGCGCGATATATGCCAGCATACGAGACTCCTTCCGCCTCTTGGGAATTCGCAGGAGCGACTTCGGTCGGCCGCGCGCGGCTCGGAACGACTGAAGTCGCCACTGCGATTCGCCTGCTCAACGACGGCTGCGGCTTACCCGTCGATGTACCACTGCTCCATGCTGTACATGATGGTGATGCCCAGCTCGTCAGTCTGGCCCACCGGCGTGTTCTGGATCCTCTTGGTGACGAAGGTCGGGTAGAAGCTGTCCTCCACGACCACGTACATCCACACGTTGTCCCGATGGTTCTTCAGGATCTCCTCCAGCGCCGCCTTGCTCTCTGCGGTGCCAGCCTTGGCGCTCATGAACTTCATGTGCGCATCGATCAGGTCCTTGACCTCCTTCGGCGGCTCTTCGCCCTGCTTGCCCTGAGACAGATACCATTGGTTCCACAGACGTCCCCAATAGCTGCTCATGAGGTAGTCATCCCATCCGGCGCTGGGCCAGATCGTCTCATGCGGCCAGCCCGCTGTCGCCTGGAGTTCATTGGCATTGTGCCGGTTGCCGAGGAGAGCGCCATCGATCTTTTTGACCGACGTGTTGACGCCCACTTTCTTCCAATACTCGGCGATGAGCTCGCTCATGGGCACGAAGTCCTCGGAAGCATCCTGGACCTCGAAGAGGATGCTGAATGGTTTGCCGTCCGGCGCGGTGCGGAAGCCATCGGCGCCCTTCTTCATGCCCATTTCATCGAGCAGGGCATTGGCTTTGTCCACGCTGTACTCCGAGTTGGAGCTTCGCGAGGGCAGCTTGGCGAACTGCTGCAGGTAGAAGTTCTTCAGGATCTCCGCCCGGTTGATCGCCAGGCTGAGCGCCCGTCGGAACCGTACATCGCCCGTCACCTTGCGCCAGGTCGGATCAGCATTCGAGAGGTTGAGCATGAAGGCGATCGGCAGGCGGTGCATCCTGGGGATGAACACCTTGATGGCGCCCGTCGCTTCTTTCTCCTTCATCAGGGGCAGCTTCTTCAGCGAGGAGCGCTCGCCCAGGTAGTCGAACTCACCCATGAGCGCACGGGTCGTCAGGGTCTCTTTGTCCTGCACCACCTCGGAGCGGATGCCGTCGATGTAGGGCAGCTGGTTGCCCTCAGCATCCACCTTGAAATAGTAGGGGTTGCGCTCGAAGGTGAAGACGCCGCCTTCGACTTTCTTGATGAGCCAGGCGACCAGCGAGGGGTGCCCGATGCCGTTCTGGTTGGTGATGTTCCACATCCACTCGGTCATCTGCTTGGCGTTGAAGAGGTTCTGCCACTGGTCTTCGGGGATCGAGGCCGCTTTCAGCTTCGGCGCCAGTTCGGTCTGGGGCGTATACTTGATGTGGAACTGCTTCAGGTAGTGCGCTGGCTTGATGATGCCGCCGTAGCCGCGCCAGCCAGCGATGGCGATCTGCGCCGGGAAGGAGCCATAGGGCTTCTCGAAGGTGATGCTGAAGGTGTAGTCGTCGATGATCTTGATCACGCCCGGCGCGCCCGCCGCGCTCATGCCGACCCGAAGATAGGTCGGGAAGATCGGCGTGATCTTGTCATTGAGGAGCACATCCTCGTAAGCAAACTTGACGTCGGCCGTTGTCACCGGCTGGCCGTCGGACCATTTCAGGCCTTCGCGCATCTTGAAGGTGTAAACGGTGCCTTCCGGGTTGACCTCCCAGCTCTTGACGACGTTGCCCTTGATGCCCTTGCTGTAGTCGAACGCGGCTGGCGCCCAGAGCACGCCTTCGTTGCTGCCGATGAAGATGTGCGGATCGCCGCCCGGGCCTTCCTGCGCCAGGCGCATCGTGCCGCCGTACTTGCCGATCTTGGGCTGGAGGTACTTCTCCCCCACCAGTTCGCCGGGGCCGACGACGAACGGCTCCTTGGGCAGGCGCTGATCGACGGGCGGCAGCTTGCCGGCTTTCACCAGCTCGGCCAGCATGGGCGATTCCTTGAACTTGCCGGCAGCGGCAGGCGCCGCCGCCTGGGGAGCCGCCGTGGGTGCAGCCGCCTTCGGCGCTTCAGTAGCCTTGGGCGCTTCCGGCGCTTTCGCGGGCGCCTGCGGCGCGGCTGTGGGTGCGGCGCCACCGCAGGCTGCAAGCACCGCTCCAGCCGCCACACCGCTGCTGGCTACGAGGAACTGACGACGCGTGATTCGTTTGACCTGAGACATTTCCGTCCTCTCCTTCCGTGATCGAAAGCGTTTGATCCGGTGTGAGCCGGAATGGGCCGCATTCGGCCGCTTCCGGGCTTCGCACTTACTGGGACCGAGAGCTGGCAGGAGCCGCGCCATCGGTTGGCCGGAAAGCCGCCGGGTTCCGCTCTGCCCAGTCGTCGTAGATCTCGTCCAGTCGCTGCAGCACCACCTCCTTCGTTTCCTCGTCGCCCATCAGCGGCGATGTCTCGGCATAAGCGATCAGGCCATCGAGCCTGCGCAGATAGCTCGCCTTCGCTTTTTCCAGTCCACTGCGCTCGCGGGAATCGCGGGTGAGAGTTGGCCAGGCGGCGCGTCTAGCCCAGGCCTGTGGCGGCTCGCCACTGTTCATGATCTCTTCGATCCACCGGTGCGTGCGACCGACAGCTCGATCCGTGACTTGGCGAGTCAGCCAGGCTGCAAACAGCATGATGCCCACCAGACCGAGCAACGGCAGCGCGATCAGCGACAACCACCACAGGCCGTCCAACGGGCTACCCTTCGATGTACCAGATCTCCATCATGTGCATCACGGCAATGCCGAACAGCTCTGACTGGCCCGCGGGCACGTTCTGCATGCGTTTGGTGAAGAAGGTGGCGTAGTAGGACTGCTCGACCGGAATGAAGTACCATTGGTTGTCCCGGTGCAGTTTGAGAATCGTCCCGAAGGCATCACGGAAAGGCTGCGTGCCGGGCCGCGCCGCCATGAACGCCTCGTGCGCCTTGAACAGCTCCTTGACTTCCGCTGGCGGCTCCTCCCCTTGCTTGCCCTGCGTCTGATACCATTGGTTCCAGAGGACGCCATATTCGCCGGGCAGGTAGTCGCTCCACGCGGCGAAGCGCCACATATCCACCACCGGCCAGGTTCCCGAACCTTGGATTTCGTTGGCCGTTTGGCGCTGGCCGCGCAGCGCGCTGTCGATCTTCTTGACCGTGGTGTAGACGCCCACCTTCTTCCAGTATTCGGCGATCAGCTCAGCCATCGGCACATGATCTTCCGAGATGTCCGCCATCTCGAACAGAATCTCGAAGCGCTTGCCGTTCGGCCCCAGTCGGTATCCCTCGGCGTCCTTCTTGTCCATCCCCATCTCGTTCAGCAGCGCGTTGGCCTTCTCGACGCTATACTCAGCGCTGTTGGCTTCCGACGGGAGCTTGGCGAACTGGTTCAGATAGAAATTTTTCAGTATTTCAGGACGGTTGATGGCGAGGCTGAGCGCCTGACGGAACCGCTTGTCCCCCGTCACCTTGCGCCAGTTCTCATCCTTCAAGGTCAGATTCAGATGGAAGCCGATCGGAGTGCGGTGCATCCTGGGGAGATACACCTTGATCTTGCCCGTCGCCTCCTGCTCCTTCATCAGCGGCAGCTTCTTCATGGAGGCGCGCTCGCCCAGGTAATCGAACTCGCCCATCAAGGCGCGGGTGGTCAGGGACTCCTTGTCCTGGACCACCAGCGAGCGGATGCCATCCATGTAAGGCAACTGGTTGCCTTCCGCGTCCACCTTCCAGTAGTACGGATTGCGCTCGAAAGTGAAGACGCCGCCTTCCACCTTCTGGATCACCCATGCGCACAGGGTCGGATGCCCGATGCCGTTCTGGTTGGTGATGTTCCACATCCATTCGGTCATCTGCTTGGCGTTGAAGAGGTTCTGCCACTGGTCCTCGGGGATCGAGGCCGCTTTCATCTTCGGCGCAAGCTCAGTCTGGGGCGTATACTTGATGTGGAACTGCTTCAGGTAGTGCTTCGGCTTGATCAGGCCGCCGTAGCCACGCCAGCCTCCCACTCCGATCTGCGCCAGGAAGGAGCCGTAGGGCTTGTCGAAACTGATGCTGAAGGTCCAGTCATCGATGAAAGTCATTTTGCCGGGGGCGCCAGCGCCGCTCATCCCCGTGCGGAGGTATGTTGGGAAGATGGGCGTGATTTTGTCGTTGTTGAGCACGTCTTCCCAGGCAAACTTGACGTCCTCCATGGTTACGGGCGTGCCGTCCGACCACTTCAATCCCTTGCGCAGCACAAAAGTGAAAACGGTGTTGTCCTCGTTCGCCTTCCAGCTCTCGAGCACGCCCCCCTCGATTTTAGAATCGAAATCGAAGAGATCGGGAGATTGAAGGAGATACTCGTTGCTGCCGATGAAGATGTGAGGATCGCCGCTCGGCGCCTCCTGCGCCAACTGCATGATGCCGCCGTATTTCCCCACCTTGAGCTTCAAGTGCTTATCGCTGACGAACGATCCGGATTGTACGACATAGGGTTTTTCCGGCAGACGCTGGTCAACAGGCGGCAGCTTGCCGGCTTTCACCAGCTCGGCCAGCATGGGCGATTCCTTGAACTTGCCGGCAGCGGCAGGCGCAGCGGCAGGCGCAGCGGCCTTGGGCGCTGCAGTGGGGGCCGCTGCCTTGGGTGCTTCGGTGGCAGCCGGCTTGGGCGCGGCCGGGGCCGCAGTCGGGGCAGCGGGTTGGGCGGGCGCGCCGCAGGCAGCCAGGGCGGCGCCTGCCAGGACCGTCCCACTGCCGAACAGGAATTCGCGGCGGCTGATTCGTCTACGACCGGTCATCTGAGTCCTCCTTGGGGTGATTGATGCATGATCTTCTGATCGCGTACTGATCTCATCGCGTCGTGAAGCGAACATCGCTCGGCTGGCTGGCGACTCAAGGGTTCGGTTGGGTCACGGTTTCTCGCTCGCGCTGGCCTCTGGCCGAGCCGGTGGCTTGCGATCTGCTCGGCTCAGGACACGGTCCCGTTGACCCGCGAATGACCAGCTGGGCCGGCATCTCCACCCGCCGCGGCGGCAGGTCGGGTTGGGCGATCCGGTCGAGCAGGAGGCGCGCCAGCATGCGTCCGGCCTCCAGCGAGTGTGCGCGCGCGGTCGTCAGACCTGGGGTGAGCAACGGCGCGATCTCGATGTCGTCAAAGCCCGCAATCGATACGTCGTGCGGAATGCGGAGTCCGCGCTGCAGGGCTGCCTGCATGGCGCTGAAGGCGGCCAGGTCGCAGATGCCCAGGATCGCAGTCGGCCGGGGACGCAGGTCGAGCAGGCGCTGGGCCGCGAGAAAGGCCTCCGAGAAGATGGGCCGGCAGCGGACGATCAGACGTTCGTCCACGGCGACCCCGGCCTCGGACAGGCACTCGCGGTAGGCTGCGACGCGTTCGCTGGCGTGCTCCGCCCGCCCTACGCTGTGGATCAACCCGATCCGGTGGTGGCCGAAGTCGAGGAGATGAGCCATCATCTCGCGCGCGATCCGGTCATATGGAACGTGCACGGCATCGTAGCCATAGCTCTCCAGATCGCCGACGACCGGCTTGCCGCGACGGTGCAAGGCCTGCAACTCAGCGCGAAACAGCTCCGGATAGCTCAACATGAGCGCCAGGCCGTCCACGCGCTGTTCGATCAAAGAGCGCAGGGCGCGGCGCTCACAATCCGGATCGAGATTGGAGATCGTCAGCAGCACGCTGTAGTTGTGCTGGACGGCGACCTCTTCCACGCCCCGGACGTAGTTCCAGAAGTGAGGGTTGTGTGCATCCGGAATGAGCAGCCCGATGTTGCCCGAATGGCCAGAGCGCAGGGTCTGCGCCGCCACGTGAGGGATGTAGTCGAGTTGTGTGATGGCCGACTGGACGCGCGCCCGAGTGGCTTCGCCGATCTGGCTCTTGCCATGGACGACCAGGGAGACTGTCTGGATCGAGACGCCAGCCAGTTCTGCAACGTCCCGCATCGTGGGGGCAGCGCTTTTGCCAGGCATCGACTTCGTCCCTGACGACCGAACGAGCACCGTTGCGCCCATTGCGCTGGAGAGGGCACCGAGCAAAGAACAAGACACCAGCTTTATCGTTCACTTGAACGATAAAGAAACTGTAACACAGCTTACAGCCATTGTCAAACGCGCCGCGTTCAATTGGGTTTACGCTGGAATCCAGCGGCCGCTCGCCAACGCACCTGGAGGATGAGAATGACTCGACCGCCTGCCAAGGAATCGCCCGTGATCGTCGGCTTCGACGACGCCACCCCACTGCTCTCTGCGCCGCAAGCCCTCCGGGCCCAGGCCGATCGCGACGGCTATCTCTTCTTCCGGAAGCTCTTGCCGGCTGAGATCGTGCTCGATCTGCGGCGTCAGCTTCTGCAGGTCCTGGATCAGTTCGGCTGGCTCCAGCAAGAGGAGGAGCCGAGGCTGGGCCTGGCGGATCCCGGCGCGGTGGCTGATCTGGAGTCGTGGGGCGGCACCGGCGTGCCGCAGGCCGCCTACCTCGCGATCCAGAAGGTCGAGCTGTTCCACCGCTTGCCGCACCATCCGAATCTGATCCACATGTACGAGACGCTGTTCGGCAAGCCTGTCCTACCGCATCCTCGGAATATCGCCCGCCTGATGGTGCCGTCGCCCGGGGCGGCGCCCACGCCGATCCATCAGGATTTCATCCACATCCAGGGCACGCGCAACGTCTGGACCGCCTGGATTCCCTTCGGTGACGTGCCGCGCGCGCTGGGCGGGCTGGCTGTTATGCGGGGCTCCCATAAGCAAGGGGTCCTGGCCGTGGCGCCGGCGGCAGGCGCAGGCGGGCTGGAAGCCATCGTGTGTCACACCGATCTGCCCTGGATCGAGCACGACTACGAGGTGGGCGACGTGCTGACCTTCCACAGCTGCACGGTGCACAAAGCCCTGCCCAATCTCATGGGCAATCGCGTACGGTTGTCGTGCGACTATCGCTATCAGCCGGCGGATGAAGATCTCGAAGAGAAATCCCTCAAGCCCCACATGCAGGTGGCCGACTGGTCGGAGCTGTACGCCGGCTGGCCCGACAGCACCCTGAAGTACTACTGGAGGAAACACGATCTTGTCCTGTCGCCCTGGGACGAGACGATACGGTGGCAGAAGGAGCGCATCTGCGACTAAGGGGGAGCCGAACCAGGCGGCGGGATAGGGGAGGAGAACCATCCCCTGCCCGCCTGGTGTTTGCGTGCCCGAGCCAGGGTCATTCTCCGATCATCACCCTCTGTTTGGCCTCTGCGCTTTCGATTGCACCGAACACCATGGCCAGGCTTCTGATGTTGTCGGCTCCCGCGGTCTCCGGCGTCGCTCCGGTCTGGATACAGCGCACGAAGTCGCGGATCACCCCGCCGTGCCCGCCGATCTTGTCGGGATCGTCGTAAGGCGGAAGCTCGATTTCCTGCATGGAAGACAGGAAGCCGCCGGTCTTCGCCACTGCCTCGGCCCGGAAGCCGGTCGCGCCGTCCCACTTCACGCTGCCTTTCGTGCCGACAATCCGCCAGTCGCACTCCCAAGTGGTCCGCAACCCCTCGGCGCACCAACTGCCGCGATAGTTGCAGACGATGCCTCCCGTCATCTCGAAGATCGCCATGGCTGAGGCATCGTGGTCGTACCACGAGCCGGCCGGATTCCACTCGTGGCAGTAGACGGCAAGCGCGTCAGCGCCGGAGATCAGCCGCGCTGCGTCGAAGGTGTGGATCGCCATGTCGAGCAATAGTACGTGCTCCATGCGGTCGCGAAAGCCGCCGAAGTGTGCGCCGATGTAGAAGTCGCAGTTGACGGTGGTGATGTCGCCGATCGTGCCTGCTTCCAGGAACGCCCGCAGCCGGCGGATATTGGGGTCGTAGCGGCGGTTCTGGATGACTGCGTAGCGCTTGTCGGCCGCTTGGGCGGCCGCCACCATCTGGCGAGCGTGCGCCATCGAATCGGCCAGCGGCTTCTCTCCCAGCACGTGGCAGCCGCGCCGCAGCGCCTCCAGGGTGACCTGGACATGAGCTTCGGGCACGGTGCAATCGAAGACGGCATCGGGGCGGGTCACCTGCAGCGCAGCGCTCAGGTCGGTGTCAATCACGGCATCGGTCCAGCCGAACTGCTCCGCGCGGCCGCGCGCCGCCGCTTCATTGAGATCGACGAATCCGACCATGCGGATCTCGGGAATCTGCTTGATCGCTTCGAGCCAGGCGCGGCTGATGCCGCCGCAGCCGGCGAGGACAACTTTGAGTGAGTGGGTCATGGCGCCTTCGCTCCCTGAGAGAAGTGTCCGCAGTGAGGACGCGGTCGCTGCCCCCATCCTGCGGGCATGGTAGCACAAAAGCTGCACAGTGGCCAAATGCGGAAAGCCGGCAGGCGGCTTACG
>CAYRFV010000047.1:0-10707 GCA_964423545.1 uncultured Anaerolineales bacterium
GCCCGCGTGCACGGGGATCGCCTGATCGTGCTCGGCACGGTGCAGCCCGGGGATGGCGACGCCGCGGTCGGCGAGCTGCGCCGCTGTCTGGAGGGCGGCCTGGCCGGCCTGGGAGAGCTGAATGCCGATGGGCAGCAGTTCCGGCTCGACGATCCCGGCGCGCTGGCCCTGGCCCATGCCGCGGCCCAGTTGGCCGCGCCGATCCTGCTGCACACCAACGAGCCGGTGGGCCACATCTACCCCGGCAAGGGTCGGCTGGCGCTGGCCGACGTCTACGCCTTCATCAAGGCCGTGCCGGCGCTGCGCCTGGTGCTGGCGCACTGGGGAGGCGGGTTTCCGTTCTACGAGCTGATGCCGGAGGTGGCCGCGGCCGCCCGGAATGTCTTCTACGATTCAGCGGCCTCCCCCTTGCTCTACGCATCCGGCATCTTTCGGACGGTGATCGACATCGTGGGTGCGGGCAAGGTGCTGTTCGGCAGCGATTATCCGCTGATTCTCTACCCGAAGCGCCAGCAGACGCCGTCGTTTGGCCCCATGCTGGACGATGTGCTGCGCCTGGAGCTGCCGACCGAAGCACTGGCGGACGTGCTCGGCCGCAACGCGTTGCGGGTCTACCTGGAGGCGCCAACCGACTCGGCCGGCGACGCGCCCGGCCGGGCGATATGAAGCCGGACTAAGAAAGGAGGGGAGCATCAGCACGGCCATCGCCGCCGGCTTTTCGGAGTATCCGCCACAACGGAGGAAAATCGACTAACCACGCAAAGGAGAAGGCAAGCATGAATTCCCGCTTCGTATCCATCATGGCCGTCGTCATGTTGCTGGCCGGCTTCGTGCTGTCCGGCTGCGCGGCGCCGGCGCCCGCGCCCGCGGCCCCACCGGCCGTGGCGACCAAGGCGCCTGAGCCGACCAAGGCGCCCGAACCCACCAAAGCGCCCGAGCCGACCAAGGCCCCTGCGCCGGCAAAGGCTGCGGAGCCGACCAAGGCCGCAGAACCCACCAAGGCGACAGAACCCACCAAGGCCGCCGGCCCCACCGTCGCGCCGACCCCGGCGCCCACGCTGCCGCCGGTGGTGCCGGGCAAGAACGAGCTGGTCTACGGGCTCACGCTGGTGGTCTCGGGCGTCGACCCGCACATTCACTCGTCGTCGGAGTTAGGCATCCCGCTCAACAGCGTCTACGACACCCTCGTCTACCAGGGGCCGGACTACAAGTTCGTCCCGGGCCTGGCTGAGTCCTGGACGATCTCCGACGATGCGAAGAGCTACACCTTCAAGCTGCGCAAGGATGTCAAATTCCATGATGGCACGCCGTTCAATGCCCAGGCGGTGAAGGACAACTTCGACCGCATCGTGGATCCCGCAACCAAATCACAGAAGGCGATCGGACTCATGGGCTCCTACAAGGGAAGTGAGGTGATCGACGAATACACGATCAAGGTCAACTTCGACAAGCCGTTCGTCTCCTTCCTCGATGCCGCGGCGCAGGTCTATCTCGGCATGGCCTCGCCGACCGCGTTCAAGAAGTGGGGCCCGGCCGACTACCAGTCGCACCAGGTGGGCACCGGCCCCTTCCTCTTCTCCGAGAAGGACTACGTGCCCAAGCAGCAGATCGTGTTGACCAAGAACCCCGACTACAAGTGGGGCCCCTCGCTCTACAAGCACACGGGGCCGGCCTATCTTGACAAGATCACCTTCCGCTTCTACCCCGATGCGGCCACACGCGCCGCCGCGCTGGAATCGGGTGGCGTGGATGTGATCGGTGAGCTGCCGCCGGTGGACGCAGAGCGCTTGAGGAAAGATGCGAAGTACCAGGTGCTCCTGGCCCGGACGGACGGTCTGCCGCTGGTGGTGTTCGTCAACTCGAAAAACGCGCCGACCGACGACCCGAAGGTGCGCCAGGCGCTGCTGTACGCCACCGACCGCAAGGCGATCGTCAAGACGATCTTCCGCGATCTCTCGCCGGTGGCCCACGGCCCGTGGGCGGGCCTGTGGTTCAACAAGGAGCTGGAGACCCTCTATCCCTACGACCTGAAGAAGGCGCAGCAGCTGCTCGATGAGGCGGGCTGGAAGGTCGGACCCGACGGCATCCGGGTCAAGGACGGCAAGAAGCTGACGCTGGAGACCTATCTCCAGAGCTGGGGCTTCCTGTCCGAGGTGGGCCAGATGCTGCAAGCCCAGCTCAAGATGGCAGGGGTCGACCTGAAGACGCAGACGGTTGCGTTCCCCGCGGCCATGCAGGCCGCCGCCGACGGCAAGCACCACCTGGCGCCCATGAGCCTCAGCGCCACCGACCCCGGCTTCCTGAGCGCCATCCTGGGCTCCAAGGGCAACTACAACTGGTCGAAGGTGAGCGATCCGGAAATCGACAAGATGCTCGACGAAGCCGCGCAGACGAAGGACGAGGCGAAGCGCATGGACCTGTACAAGAAGATCCAGCGCGCGGCCATGGATCAGGCGCTCGTGATCCCGGTGCGTGAGTACTGGAACAACAACGGCGCCACCGCCAAGGTCAAGGATCTCGTCTTCGATGTGCACGGCTGGTGGCCCTACCTGGTCGACGTGAAGGTGGAGCGGTAGGAGACCCGATCGCGAGCGCGCTATGTGGCAATACGTCGGACGCCGCCTTCTGATCTGTATCCCGCTGTTGCTGGGGCTGACCGTGATTGTCTTCGGCATGCTGCACCTGCTGCCCGGCGATCCGGTTCAGGTGATCCTGGCCACTTCAGGCGCAACGCCCGACGCCGTCGCCAGGCTGCGCTCGCAGCTCGGCCTGGATCTGCCGCTGCACATCCAGTACCTGCGCTATCTGAATGGCCTCCTGCACGGGGACCTGGGGTCGTCCCTCTTCACCTACCGCCCCGTGACGGAAATCATCCAGCAGAACGTGGGCGCTACGATGGAGCTGGCCTTCTCCGCCATGCTCCTGTCCCTCGTCATCGGGGTTCCGCTCGGGATCCTGGCCGCCGTGTTCAAAGACTCGTGGCTGGATCATCTCGCGATGACGCTGGCGGTCGTGGGGGTGTCGGCGCCGGGCTTCTGGACCGCGCTGCTCATGATCCTGCTCTTCAGCGTGGTGCTGCAACTGCTGCCGAGCGGCGGGCACGGCACGCTGAAGCACTTGATCATGCCGGCGCTCGTGCTCGGGCTGAGCGGCGCGGCGGTCCTCGCCCGGTTGACGCGCTCGAGCATGCTGGAGGTGCTGCGGCAGGAGTATGTCGTCACGGCGCGCGCTAAGGGCGGCAGCGAGCCGTATGTGCTGGTGCGGCACGCCCTCAAGAACAGCCTGATCCCGGTGGTCACGGTCGCCGGCCTGCAGTTCGGATTCCTGCTGGGCGGCACCGTGGTCACCGAGACCGTTTTCGCACGTCCCGGGTTGGGGCGCATGGCCGTCGAGGCCATCCTCTACAAGGATATCCCGGTCGTGCAAGGGATCGTGCTCTTCGTAGCCGTGATCTACATGCTGGTCAACCTGGCGGTGGACCTCTGCTACGCGCTGCTCGATCCGCGCATCCGGTATGCGTAGCGACAGAGTGAGCCGAACGCGATGACGGGACTGGCGGCAGCAAAGAGCGACACGGTCATGGCCGGGGAGCGAACACCCGCCAGTCCCTGGCAGTTGGCGCTCAGACGGCTCACGGCGAAACCCGCCGCCCTGGTGGCGTTGGGGGTGTTGGCGGCGCTGATCCTCCTCGCCGTCGGAGCACCGTTCCTGGCGCCCTATGATCCGCTGGAGATGGGGACCGGCCCCGGCCTTGCGCCGCCCGATCGCGAGCACCCGTTCGGCACCGACCTGTTCGGTCGCGACGTCTTCAGCCGGGTCATCTACGGGGGGCGCATCTCGCTCTCGGTCGCGTTCGCCGCGGTGTGGGTCTCCAGCCTGATCGGCGTCGCCCTGGGGCTGGTCGCCGGCTACTACGGCCGGGCGCCGGACATGGCGATCATGCGGGCGATGGATATCCTGCTGGCGTTTCCAGGAATCTTCCTGGCCCTGGCCATCGTGGCGCTCCTGGGCCCCGGCCTCAACAACGCCGTGCTGGCGGTCGCCATCGCTGCGATCCCGACCTACACCCGGACAGTGCGCGGCTGCGTGCTCTCGGCAAAAGAAAACCTGTACGTGGATGCCGCGCGAGCGATCGGCGCTCCCGATGGCCGCATCGTGCTGCGCCACCTGCTCCCGAATGTCTTCGCCCCGGTGATCATTCTCATGACGCTCGGTGTGGCCTGGGCCATCCTGAACATCTGTGCGCTCAGCTTCCTGGGCCTGGGCAGCCAGCCGCCCATCCCGGAGTGGGGCACGATGCTCTATGAAGGTCGGGTCTATCTGCGGGAGGCGTGGTGGATCACCACCTTCCCCGGTCTGGCCATCATGGTCACCGTGATGGCTGTCAACCGCCTGGGGGACGGCTTGCGCGATGCGCTTGACCCCAGGCTGAAGCTCTGATCGAGAGCGAACCTGCGCGGCGGAACCGAATCAAGGCGGCAGGCAGCGCTGGACCAGGGGGAGAGACATGCTTCAGATCGGCGGCTACGATTTTCCAGAGGACCTCTACTACGATGACCACCATCAGTATGCACGGGTCGAAGGGGATGTTGTCACACTTGGGCTGAACCACTTCGCGCAGGCTACCGCGAAGGAGATCAACTTCGTGGGGCTGCCGCGGCCGGGGCGCAAGGTCGAACAAGGCAAGCCTATCGGTTCGGTCGAGTCGGGCAAATGGGTGGGACGGATCTATGCGCCGGTGACCGGAGAGGTCATCGCCAGCAATCAGGCGCTGGACGACGACCCCACGCTGATCAACCAGGATCCCTACGACCGGGGCTGGATCGTCAAGCTGCGCGCCGCGGACCTGGGTCAGCTCTCGGCGCTGCGCCGCTGCACCGATCCGGGCTTCTCCGACTGGTTCCTGGCCGAAGCGCACAAGTACAAGTAGGCGGCCGATGTCCGAATCGTCCTCTTCACCCACTCACCCGGCGCTGGCCGGGCTGCTCGGCAGCCGCTACACCGAAAGCGTCTTCGAGCGCGCCTTCTACCGCCGCGATCTTGCGGTGGTGCCGCCGTTCCTGGCGGCGCTCGTCGGAGACACCCTCCCGGCCGCCGTGGCGCGGCCTCGCTCGACTGGCGAGGTCGCGGCGATTGCGCACTATGCCGCCGAACACAGGCTGCCGCTGACACCGCGCGCAGCCGCCACCACCGCCTACTGGAACGCGGTGCCGATGCGCGGCGGCCTGCTACTGGACCTGAACGGCCTGCGCGGCCTGGTCGGCCTCGACGCATCGACGCACACCGCCATCGTGCTCCCGGGCACGCGTTGGGAGGAGCTGGATCGGGCGCTGGCGCGCCGCGGCTACACGCTCCTCTCGTACCCGACGAGCGCACCGGCGGCGACGGTGGGCGGCTGGATCAGCATGGAGGGATACGGCATCGGCAGCCTCAAGCACGGCGCGGTGGCCGAACAGGTCCGAGCGCTGGAGGTCGTGCTGTCGGGAGGCCAGGTGATCGAAACGCCGGCCGCTTCGGAGACGCAGGCCGCTTCCAGGGCGGCCGGCGCGTGGTCAACGCACGATTTCGCCGGCAGCGAGGGGACCCTCGGCATCATCACGCGCGTCGATCTGGCCGTCCGCGTCCGGCCCGAGGCCGTCGAGCACCACCTGCTGGTCTTTCCCGACATGGCTGCGCTGCAGGACGCGGCCGTCGCGCTTTCCACCGCCACACCGCGACCCTTCTATGCCCACTTTGCGGCCCCCACCTATGGGCAGCTCCTCCGCCGAGCCGGTTTCGAGCCCGCAGCCGACCGGCCGGTGCTCGCGCTGACCTATGACGGCGACGCGGGCGAAGTGGCGGCCGGGGCGGCGCAGGTCCGCCGGGAAGCGGCCCGCTGGGGCGGCGCCGTGTTACCGCCTGAGGCCGCGACGCACGCGTGGGCCGAGCGGTTCCTTGCCCTGCGGCTGAAGCGCGGCGGGCCGAGCGTGCTGGCCGCGGAATCGTGGCTGCCGCTGGACCAGCTGGGCGCATACGAAGCCGATGTGGCCACCCTGGGCGCTCGCCAGCAGCTCTTGATCGCGACCTATGGCGCCGTGGTCGCTCCCGGCCGGGCCACCGTCATGTCCCTCTTTCCGTGCGACGAGACGCGCACCGTCCCCTATGTCCTGGCCTTGAGCCTGACGAAGAAGCTTTACGACATCGCCTTCCGACACGGCGGGCGGGCCTACGGCAGCGGCGTATGGAACACGCCTTATCTTTCGCGCGCCGAAGTCCGACATCGGCGCAGCCGCAAGGCGCGGCTGGATCCGCTGGATCACCTCAATCCCGGCAAGGCGCTCGGTCCGCCGCCGCTGCTGTGGCCGCCGACCTTCAAGCTGGGGATGGATCTGCTGGCCGGGGTGCGCCGCGCCGGCAAGGGGGCGCTATGACCGCGCCCTATGCCGGCCTGGATCACGAAGCCCAAGTGTGCGCCCACTGCGGCTACTGCCAGGCCGTCTGCCCCATCTATGACGCGGTGGGTTGGGAGTCGTCAGGGCCGCGAGGCCGCATGACGATCGCACAGCAGATCGCGCGCCAGCAGCCGCTCCCGGCCGAGGCGCCGCAGCGCGTCTATGCGTGCACCCTGTGCGGCGCTTGCCGCGAAGTGTGTGCGACGCGCATCGACACCGTAACCGCCTGGCTGGAGGCGCGGCGAAAACTAGCAGCGGGTGGCGCGCTCGACGATCTGCCCCTCAGTCGGCTGCGCGACAACCTCGCCGCCGCACACAATGTCACGGGCGACCCCGCCGAAAACCGGCTGCTGTGGCAGGAGAATCTCGAAGCGCCGGACCCCGGGCTCAATGGCCGCCGCGGGGCCGAGATCGTCTACTTCGTCGGCTGCGTGACGGGGCTCTACGGACAGGGCCATACCATCGCCCAGGCGATGACCGAGGTTCTGACGCGGGCCGGGGCCGATTTCACGACCCTGGGCAGCGAGGAATGGTGCTGCGGCTTCCCCTACCTGGGGCTGGGGCTGCCCGACGAGGCAGGCAAAGTGGCCCGGCACAATGTCGCAGCGCTCGCCGCGCTGGGCGCGAAGACCGTCGTCACCACCTGTCCATCGTGCTACCACATGTGGCGGCACACCTACCCTGAGCTGCTCGACGCTGAGGTAGACGTCCAGGTGCTGCACGCAACGCAGCTCCTGGTTCAGCTCCTGGAGAGCGGCGCTGTCGAGCTGGCGCCCCGCGATGAGGTCGTCACCTACCATGATCCGTGTGACCTGGGGCGCAACAGCGGGATCTACGAGGCGCCGCGCCAGCTCCTACGAGCGATTCCGGGGGTCGAGCTGGTGGAGATGGCCGACCATCGCGAGAACGCCCTATGCTGCGGTGGGGGCGGCAACCTGGAGGCGGTCAATCCCGAGCTCTCGGCCGCCATCGCCGACCGGCGCCTCTCGCAGGCGCTAGAGAGCGGCGCGCGCACGCTCGTAACCCCGTGCCAGCAGTGCAAGCGCACCCTGGCGAACGCCGCGCGCCGCGCGCAGAGTCGTCTGAAAGTGATGGACCTGGCGGAGTACCTCTGGCGTGCGCTCGGCTGATGCTGGATGGCCGGCCGCCCCAGCCGGCGAGAAAGCGGCGCGGGCCCCGGAGAACACGAATGCATGACTGTGACACGCTGAAAGAGCGAGCCTGTGCGGCCGTAGACGCCTGGTCGGTGCGGCTCTGGGAGACCAGCCTGGCGATCCACCACACCCCGGAGCTCGGCTACGCGGAACACCGGACCGCCGACCTGCTCTGTAAGCTGCTCGCGCAGGGCGGCCTGGCCGTCGAACGCGGCCTGGCGGGAATGCCGACGGCCTTCCGCGCGGCGATACCGGGCAGGCGCGGCCGGCCTTGCGTGGCGCTTCTGGCCGAGATGGACGCGCTGCCCGGCATCGGGCACGCGTGCGGGCACAATCTGATCGGCGCGGCCGCCGTTGGCGCGGGGTTGGGCCTGGCGGCGGTCGCAGCCGACCTGGCCGGCGGGGCCGTCGTGCTCGGCTGCCCGGCCGAGGAATCGGCCGTCGACGGCTCGGGCGGCAAGATCCGGCTCCTGGCCGCCGGCGCCTTCGACGCGGTGGATGCGGCGATCATGGTGCACCCCGGCACGCTCGATCTCGTCTCCACGACGGCCTCGCTGGCGTCGTGCGGGCTGGAATTCGAGTTCGTCGGCAAGGCCGCGCACGCGGCGCTCGCGCCGGATCAAGGCGTCAACGCCCTGGATGGCGTCTTGCAGACCTTCAATGCGATCAATGCCCTGCGACAATACCTGCCGCAGGACGCCCGCGTCCACGGCATCATCACGCACGGGGGGACTTCTACGGGCATCATTCCGGACCGTGCGGTATGCCGGTTCCGCGTCCGAGCCAGGAACAGCGTCGAATTGGGCGAGGTTTCCGAGAGGGTCACGAACTGCGCCCGCGCGGCCGAGCTGGCGAGCGGCGCCCGACTGGTGGTCCGGGAGACGACGCCGGTCTATGCCGAGATGCGGCCCGATGCGGCGGTCGCCGAGGCGCTGCGCCGGAATCTGGCCGCGATCGGCCGGCCGGTCCGCGCCTCAGCGCCGGATGAACGCCGGGCCTCCACCGATTTCGGCAACGTCAGCCAGGTGATCCCTGCGGCCTGCGCCACGGTCGCCATCGCCGACGATTCGGTCGCGATCCACAGTCCCGCGTTCGCCGGCGCGGCTGCGGCTGAACCGGCCCGGCGCATGCTCCTGGATTCGGCCAAGGCCCTGGCGATGACAGCCATCGACCTGGTCAGCGGCAGCACCGACTGAAGTCGGTTCCGACGGAGGGCCGTTCCGGGAAAGACGGGCCGATCAGAAAACCGCCGGAGTGAACACCGAGATCCACAGCACATCTTCGGTGACCGAGGCGCATTCGAGCGCCCTGAGCTGTGCACCCTCGAAATAGATGCTGTCCCCGGGGTCGAGCACATACTCCGCGGTCTGCAGCCGCACCAACAGCGAGCCCGACAACACATAGATCCACTCCTCAGTCGGCTCTCGCAGGTGTCGCACCACGTTGCCGCTGCCCGGCTTCACCCGGCCGCAGATGACCTCCATCTTGCGGCTCAGGTCGGGCGTGAGCAGCTCGTACTCGACCACGGAGTCGGGCGAGCTGAACTTCGGACGGCGTCCGCGGCGCACCACCGGATCGTACTGCGGCGCGGACGCAGCATCGTCCTCATCCAGGAAGTAGATCAGGGGCGCGTCCAGCGCCGCGGCGATGCGCCGGAGGGAGCCGAGGGAGGTGTTGGCCTGCCCGCGCTCGACCTGGCTCAGGAAAGCCGCGCTCAGCTCCGTCCTGGCAGCCAATTCGCGCAGGCTGATCCCGAGCGCCTGGCGGCGCGCCCGGATGCGCAGACCGACCAGGATCTCCTCATCCGCCATGCGATTCCGCCTCCTCTCGCCGGAGCGGCGCCCGATCAGCCGCCCGGCGGCCCGAACATGCGGCCCGGCACCCACGGCGCGGGCCGGATCATCACCTCGCAGGATTGCAGCCCTGCGCTGGAGAAGCGGAAGACCGTTTCGCCGGGCACATACTCCTCACTCAGAAACTCCGCCCGTCCGCGCTGCGCCGCCTGCTCCGCCCGCCGGATGACCTGGCCGCGACCGTCCACGACCTCCATCTGCACTACTCCGACCGCTTCCGGCGCCGTGTGTTCGCCCGCGCAGAGCGAGACATAGAGGTTCGTCCTGTACGGCAGCCAGTCCCCCCATTTGAGCGCGATCCGCTCCGGCGGATTGGCAACCACAACCAGCCGATCGGGGGGCGGCGGCGCCTCCGCGGCGTCCCGCCCGCGCGTGCCGGCGGCCACGGCTGGCTGGTTCGACAGGAGCAGGTCGATCTCGAACGCGTCGCCCGACGGCCGGACTGCAGACGTCCAGAGCAACGTATCCTGTTCGGGATCAGCGACGCCACGGGCGTCAGCGACGCCACGAGCGTCGGGGCCGAAGCGCCAGCCCGCATGGGGCTTCACCCAGGTCACCCCGTGCTCGCCATCGTGCCACCAGCCGCTCGCCGCGCCATCGCTCAGCAGCGTCTCTCGGCTGGCGTGCTCTCTCAGCAAGATGCCAGCGCGCCGCACTTGCGCCGGCCTGGCCGCGGCGTGGATGCTCAGCAGATAGGTGCGGCCGGCGGGCATGCCGGCATAGTCCCCGGTGCGCGGCCCGATCGTGACCTGCACCGCGTCATCCGCGTGCCGGCAGGTGAACTCCGTCACGCTGTATGCGCCCGTCTCATAGGCGTAGGTGTGGCCGTCATCCTCGTACAGGCCGGCGCTGCTGCGGTTCGCGGCCGGGTATACGTCCAGGATCACCAGATCAGCGGGCTCCTGTTGGAGATAGGCGCTCACCGGCTTCATGGGAATCAGTGCGCCCGCCTTGACCAACAGCGGGCCGCCCGCCGGTTCGTCGAAGGGGCACAGCGCCCACTCCCCCGTGCTCTCGATCTGCCTGCCGGTCCAGTAATCCACCCAGGTCCCCTTGGGCAGATAGACGCGCTCTTGCAGGCCGACCAGCAGCCAATCCCCCAGCATGTGCTGCGACGTGAGATCGCGCGTGTTGGAGTCATCGCTGTAGTCGAGCACCATCGCCCGCATCATGGGGACGCCAGTGCGGTTGGCCTGCCACAGCGCAGTGTAGAGATAGGGGGCCAGGCGGTGGCGCAGCTTGGCGTACAGCCGATGGCACGCCTGCATG
>CAYRFV010000047.1:10717-25066 GCA_964423545.1 uncultured Anaerolineales bacterium
CCACAGCCATGGCTCCCGGTAGTAAGCCCACGCGTCGAGGATGGCGAAGGGCACAAGGTACCCGTAATGGATGCCGGCAAGGGTGTTGCTGCGCATGTCGAAGCTGACCATGCCGTGTCCCGACAGCCCGGCGCTGAGCATCCCGCAGCCCGCCTCATAGTCCGCGGCCCAAGCAACCGGCCAGCGGTGCGAGGCGATCGAAGACCCGTAGCCGTTGAAGATTAAGAAGGTCCGCTCGCCGGTGAGACGGCGGTATTCGGCCATCGCGGTCTCGCTGTAGAGGGTGTTGCTCAGGTTGTACATCTCCTCCCGGCGCAGATCGCCCGAAGTCGAGAGCGGCTCGCCCAACTGCGGCGCTTGCAGCTCTTCGCTGATGATGCCGCGCGGGTAGGGGTCATCCTGCTTGAAGAACTTGACTCCGAGCGCCAGCGACGCAGGGACGCGCTGCGCGTACCAGGCGCGTCGGCCGGCCGGATCGGCATAGTCGACCTTGGGCGCATCGCCGCTTTCCCACATCTCCAGCACGAAGCCGCGCTGCGCCAGGTCAGCCACCATGCGGGCAGGATCGGGGAAGCGCTCCTTGCTCCAGCGCCACGCCATCTCGTAAGGGATGTCCTCCCAACCCGGCTCGAGCCCGATCATGTCGCACGGAAAATCGCCCGCGCGGAAGCGATCTGCGATCTGCAGCACGCCGTCTTGGAGCTCGAAATAGCGGCAGATATAGAGCAGGCCCAACGCCCAACGCGGGGCAAGCATCGTCCGTCCGGTCAGATCGGTGTATCGGCCGAGTATTTCGCGCAGCGATGGGCCATAGATCAGGTAGTAGTCGAGCGGTCCTCCGTCGGCGCGGATGGTGAAGGCTCGCTCTTCGGTGAAGTCGAAGCGGTGCTCCCAGGTGTTGTTCGAGTAGAAGCCATACTCCTGGGTGCTCATGAAAAACGGAACGGTCGCCTCTTTGTGACGGAAGCGGCGCGCCCACAGGAGGCGCTTGCCGCGGGCATCGAGCGCCAGCCGCTGGAAGCCGAAACCATAGAAATGCTCGTCGGCGGCCATGTCGAACGCGAGCAGCGGCCCGCGGCCGGCCCCTGGATCGGTGGCCGGCGGCCTGGCAGCCGCATTCTCGGCCGTGATCACCCGCCCCGTACGGTCCAGCCAGGCGAGCTGCAGCGTCTTCCGGTCGACGCGGATCGTCCACGCCCCGGTGCGCAGCCGGACCGCGCCGGCATCTTCCTCCACAGCGACCGCGATCGACGGCCAGTCGTCACGGACGAAACCCCAGCGTACGGCGAGCGCTTCGCCAAACTCGCCGCGCGGCGCGGCTCGCACGCGCAGGAGGTCGGATGACAGCACGTCGAGGCGCAGCGTCTGGCCCGACGCGCTCTCGAAGAAGAAGGCGCTCTCGGCGCGGCGCCAACGCACCAGCGCGCCGAACGGTGCGGAGGCGACCCGGTTCTCATGGATCGGCTCGGAGTCCCCTTGACTCATCGGTCTCCCTCTATGCCCCTTTGAGCGCCGCAAACAGCGCCATCAGGCGGTCGAACTGCGCCTTCGGGAATCCCTCAGGCACGCCGCCGGCATCCATCAGGATCAGCCCCCCGCCGGCATCGTCCACCAGGCGCCTGACCACACGTTCCTGTTCGGCGAAATCCCAGGCGAAGAACTTCTTATGCAGCCCGCCGACAAAGGTGATGCGGTCGCCGTAGGCCCGCTTGAGCGCCGGCAGATCCATCCCCTCGTCGGGGTCGTTCGGATTCAACAGATCGATCCCAGCCGCGGCCAGGTCGGGCAAGATCAGGTTGATGTTGCCGTGGCTGTGCATGTGCAGCAGCGCGCCATAGCGGTGGCACAACGCCGCGAGCTGCCGGTGCCAAGGCAAGAAGAAACGCCGGTAGAGCGCCGGACTCATCAACAGCGAGCGACCGCTGCCCAAGTCATCGCAGAAAGCGATCACATCCACGCCGCAGCGCAGCAGGTTCTCGGCCGCTCGCAGGTTCCACGGGCCCAGCCGATCCAGCATGGCCTGGACGAATGCGGGATCGAGCAGCAGGGCGGCCAGCAGCTCATCATACGGATAGAGAAAGTAGTGAATGCCGGAGAAGAAGCCGTTCAGATTGGCGTAGACGATGAGGTCGTGGCCGCGATAGTGGGCAGCCTCCTCGGCGATGCCGCGATAGCGTGCGGGGTCGTCCGGGTCGGGCAAGGTCACCCTGGCCCAGTCCTCGCGCGTGCGCACCGGGTAGTCGAAGTGTTGGTAGAAGTGCGGGTCGCGGCGCACTTCCTTCTTGACCCCCGTCTCGTAGACGCTGATGCGATGCTTCTCCCCGGCCTCAAGCAGCCGGTCGCGGAATTCGCCCGGCCCGCCGTGGCCGAAGGCGATGCACGCGCCCCAGCCGACGCCCGCCGCGCAGTTGCCGGTTGCAGCCGCGTAGCGCACTTTGGCGTCCCAATCCGCCCGATCCGAGGCCCCCAGGTTCCAGTCGGAGGTCGGAATCAGATCGGCCGGCACATTCTCCGCGCCCAGCAGATCGCCAGCCACGCGCTCATTGAAAAACGCCATCAGCCAGGAGAGCACGTGCGGCTCTTTGCGGCGGACGAGGGCGAAGAAGCGGTTTCGGTTGGTCATGTAGAGCAAACGTCAAACGTCAAGCGTCAAGGCACGGCTGGATGGCGCACGATCTCTTCGATGAGAAATGACAGGTTCGGCTGGTCGAAACTCAACCCAGGCGCCGGAACCCGATGATGTTTGATATCAGGGTGAATATGCTTATGGTGAGGAAAGGTTTCCGCCAGGAGTGGATCGTTGGGATGCGGCTGTGGGTCATACCAGTAGATTTCGTCGCCCTGCCAGACTTCGTAACCGTAGTCCAGGATTTCGCCAGCGGCAAAGTCCACCAACTCGGACACTGTCAGCCGGTAGCCGCTGCGAAACTCAACACTGCCGCTCACCGTCGCTGTGGTCGCGCTGGTGGTAAAGAAGCGGAGCGTCGAGGCACGAACGGAAGGGGATGTCGTGGGAATAGCGTCAAGCCACTGTTCGTATTCCGGTCGAGACAGCAGAAGCGTCATGCTGGCACTGGCTCAACGACCGGCTCGCGACGGTCGAGATGGATCGGCTCACCTTTCGCACGCCAGCGCAAGACCTGTCCCCGACTCAGCCGGTTGAAGGCTTCCAGGCGCCGCTGGCGCAGCTTCCAGTAACCCGCCCACTGGCTGAAGTCATGCAGGTTCTCGCCATCGTCGAGCAGGCCCTGGCTGTACAATTCGTAGAATTGCTCAGACGACAGCCAGTACAGACGCTCGAATCGGCGCAGCATCTCATCGGCAACACGCAAATCGTCCAGAAGCTCGCTGATGGTCAGTGTCGTGGCCATGGTATCCCTCCGCCTGTCGGGCGTATTGTATCACGGGAGTGGCGCGTCTGGCAATCGTCGCGAGGAAGTCTGCCGTGGCAGAGCGCGGCAGACCTCCTCCCTTCGCAGGTTTATGCCCACGCCCGGCGCAGGAGCGCCTCGCCGCGGGTCGTCCGCCGCTCGGCCGGCGCGCCGGTCGGGATGCCGCCCACCCGCGCTTGCACGCCATAGCGCGCGTCCGGACGGACCGTCGGCAGATCGAGGCGCACGTCGTTCCATGCCTCATAGCGCCCGATGTGCGGCGGGGGCGGGTTGTCGCCGTAACCATAGGCCTTCGGCTCAACCCGAGCCACCTCGCGCTCGCCGGCCGCGTCCGCCTCCCGCAGGGAGACCGAGCAGATGTCCAGCCCGCACGCGCCGCCCTGAAAGCGGAACATCACCCGGTAAGGGCCGGGGCCGGCCAACAGCTCGGTGACGTCGAACTGCAGCAGAGCGTCATCGGCCGGGAAATCCGCGGCCGTCCAGCCACCGATCAGCCGGTCGCGATACTCGGGCCGTGGGTCGGCGATGCCCAGGGCGGCAGCGACGCGATACGCCTCGGTAACGACCTGCGCGAAGACCGACATCGTCTCCTCGAGGCGATGAGGCGGCTTCGCGGGGGTCTCAGGATAGACGAGGCAGCTCCACAACCACAACCCACGCACCACCGCTTCGGCCGCGGCGTCCAGCGCGGCGAGCGCCGGCGCCAGGGCCGGGGACGGCGGCCAGGCGGGGGGCGCGGTGGAAGGCAGGCGCACTGCGCCGGAGACGGCCTGCAGCGCCTCAAGGAACAGGTAGGAGTGAAGCACGACGTGCGACTCGGCCACGCAGGCCGGCGCATCCAGCGTCTCCGCCAGGGCCAGCGCGCTGCGGGCGGCCGCGAGGTTGGCCGCAAGGCGTTCGGCGGATGGAATCTCAGCCAGCAATCCCTCTCCGAACACCATTTCGGTTGAGCCGTCAAGGATGCCGGTCGCGGGATCCCAGAACAGCCGCATCGGGAAGCGCGATCCGGCGAGATCCCAGCCCAACGGGCCGATCAGCCCGGCCCAGCGCGCAAAGCCCTCGGCATCGCGCATGCCGCAGCGTAGGGCCCAGGCACGCGCGAACGCGTGCTCGTCGCGGCCTGCCGCGTTCCATCCCCATTCGGCCACCCCCGCCACATTGAAATCCCAGAAGCGATTCGACGGGGTGGCGTATCCCGTCACGCTGCGCAGCCCCTTCCGCACGAACTCCTGCATGCGCGCCCGGATGAAGTGCGGGCCGGTGAAGGGGAAGACGGTGCGCCACGAGTTGTCGAGCTGCGGATAGACCCCGAGCCGGCCGCCGCGTGCGATGAAAGCCTCCAGCAGGGGATAGATCATCGGCCGGTGCGACGAGTCATAGGTATGCGTGCCGGAATAGTAGGTCGCGGCCAGGTCGGACGGCAGCTCGGCCAGCACCTGGTCGTTGACGGGATAGCTGCCCTGCGTCAGCAGGATGCGCAGGCCGAAGCCCGGATGCTGCGCCTTGACCAGCCGGTACGCGGCCGCCAGCAGCCGCGCCTCCAGCACATAGGTGTTCTGCCCCTGACAGCCGGCGCAGAAACAGGAGACGCCCTCTTCCGTCAGCCAAATGTTGAGCTCGCTCGCGCCCAACGTTGCGATGATCTCACCCATCAGTTCGGCCAAGAACTCGGCCGCCGCCGGATTCGAGAAACAGATCGAGGGCTTGTAGTCGGGAGGCAGCGGTTGGGCCGGGTCCGGCGTGCCCATCAGCTCGGGACGCCACTGGAACAGGTTGGTCGTCTTGCCCAGGTCGCCCAGGTGCGGCACATAGGGCAGCGCCTTGACGCCGGCTCGCCGCGCCGCGTCGTCAATGGCCGGCGTGATGCGGGTCAGGCGCAGCTGGCCGTGCTCGTCGAACCCCGGCAGGACCCCGACCTCAACCAGGTTCAGCTTGAGCGGCGCGGTGCGGTCGAGATCCCACGCCGCGTTGCCGCCCCATTCCCCGCGCTCCTCCAGGTCGGGCCAATCGAGGATGGTCGCCAGTGGGATTTCGACTTGCTTCGGCGCATCGCCTTCACCCGGCGCGACCCGGATAAGTTGCGCCAGGGTGCGTGCGGCATAGAGGACGCCGACGGCGGTCGCCCCGACCAGCTCCAGACCATCGTCCACAGACCGGATGCGATATGCCTGGCCCGCGTTGGGCAAGGCCAGCAGCTCAGGGTCGGTTGGGTGGATGATGAGGCGGAGGGAGAAGGTTGAGGATGAGGTTGAGCCGGGGATGGCGTCACGCAAGACCTGGACGGCGGTGCGGACGGCCGGATCGCCCAATGGCGCGCTGATCGTCACCTGATCGGCTGGCAGCCAGCGCGTGCCGGTGATTTGCGCTTGCTTGGGGAGCGGGATGATGCGCTCAAGAAAATGCTGTTCTATCTGGGTGTAGGTTGAGGTCACGACTAATGCTCCCGTGGATTCGCAGAGCCTCTGACCGCTGTAAGTATGGCGATGAAACCCTGCGCTGGCTTGCGCTCGTCTTCAGTATGCTGCGATACGCGCCACAGCGCCTGCGGTCGTTGATTGCCGGTGGGTTCAGCCCCTATGTTCCATCCCATGCCTGATTTATGCTGGAGATGCTGACGCGCATCATGCGCGTGCCCGGCAAGCAAGTCAAGAACTCCCCAACGCGACGTTTTTATCCATTCCCGGTCTCGATCACGTTCAGGTCATGCTGGCGGCCGATCTGATCCTTCCCCACGCCTTGAGTTTCCTTGCTGGGGTGTCCCAAGAACCGAAAGCTGCCGAGTCTGCCTTGACCTATGCTCATGAGTCCCGTATAATGCGACCCAGAAATAGGGGCCTGGAGGCGAACCATGTTGCAGACCAAGATTAGCCTGGAAGAGAGGCAGATCGCTTTTCTCAGCAGTCATCAGCAGTTCGGCTTTCGGGATCGCAGCGCGCTGGTGCGCGCGGCTTTGGATCGTATGCAAGCCGAAATGGAGCGACAATGCCTTGAAGCCTCGGCAGCTCTCTACGCTGAGGCGTACGGCGCAGATCCGGATCTTCGCCAGCTCACCGAGGATGCCCTGACGGGGTGGCCGGAATGACCATTTTGAAGCGTGGGATGGTTGTTGATATCAACCTCGATCCCACAATGGGATCAGAAACCGGGAAGACGCGGCCCTGCGTGATTGTTACGAATGACGTTTACAACGCGCGAGTGCCTGTCATCCAGGTCGTTCCGCTGACAGCCTGGAGTGAGAAGAAAGCCAGCATTTTGACCAATGTTGAGGTTGCGCCGACTCCAGAGAATGGGCTTGACAAGCTCTCTTTGGCCGATTGTCTGCAAACGCGGCCTGTGGACTATGGCTCTCGTCTGGTCCGCACGCGCGGGGAGGTCTCACTCGATGTGATGCGACTGATCGATCGGGCGCTGAGAATCGTATTCTCCCTCTGATCCGACGCCGAGGCTCGCCGTCAACAGGTCAATGATCATCGCCACGTTGCGGATGATGTGAAACGGGTCCTTCACCGGAAGCGCGACCACCCGCTGCTCCGGCCGGCCCTGCCGGTCGCGAATCTGGATCCACTCCCCGATCTCACGATCAGGGTTCGGGAAGGTGCGGAAGGTGTAGTCGAACACCCGGCGATAGCACGCGAGGAGCGCCTCATCGCCCGTGAGGCGCCAGGCCAGCAGCGTGGCATAGAGCGCCTCGGAGTGCACCCACCAGAGCTTGCTGCTCCAGTCGGCCAGCACCTTTTGCGCCATCCGTTCCCCCTCCAGTCCGGCCAGGCTGCCGGCCGGCGGGCCGCCGTCCTGGTCCGCGAAGAGCAGGAGCCCGCCGTATGCCTCATCCCAGCCCACCTCGAAGGCGCGCTTGACGGCGCGGACCGCGAGGGCGAGGGTCGGATCGGCCGCGGACCGCATCTCACGCGGGCTCACCGCACCGGCCGCGGCCACCTGGTGCATGATGAACCACATGTCTTCGAGCGTGTGCCCGGGGTTGACGTAGCGCGCCAGCACGCTGCCGGCCGCGCTGCCGATCATCTCGTGCACCACGCCGTCCGGCCTGATGAAGTGCACCGTGATCTCGTTCAGGCACTGCTCGGCGATGCCGCCGGCCTCCCGGGCGGCTTCCACCCTCCCGAACGCCTTCAGAGCTGCCGCCATCTCCTGGGAGGTGTTCAGCAGGATCATCGGGATGCCGTGCACCCGGTAGCCGGACGGGATCGGATACGGCTCGGTGAAGAAGCTGCCCGACCGGATGCGCGCGTTGACCGAGCGATAGAGGCGGTGGGCGAACGCCAGCGCCTCGCGATCGCCGCTGGTCGACGCATAGCGCGCCAGGCCCAGGATGACGAAACAGTCGGCGTAGATGCTGCTGTCGAGCGGCATGCCCTCGGCCTGGGGCTTGGGTGCGCCTTCCTGCGTCATCAGGAACGCGCACCGGTCGCCGGGCAGCAGGCAGTGTCGCATCAGGAAATCGGCGCCGGAGCGGGCCAGCGCTCCGAATCGCGCGCGCTCGGCGGGCGAAAAGATGCTCATGCCTGCCAGCTTAGCCCACACCCACACCATGCGCCCCTGCGACCAGGTGAACTTGTCGCGGCTCAGCAGCGTCCGCCCCTCGTTGTCGAAGCAGGTGAAGTAGCCGCCGTGGTCCGCATCGATCGAGCGCCTGAGCCAAAACGGCAGCAGGGTCGAGCTGAGATGATCCACGTAGAAGGTGCTCTCGGTGACTGGATCGAATGCTGGACGCATGCGAGACTCCTCAGACGCGCGGCCGGCGGCTCAATCCCCACTCGCCGCCCTCTCCAGCGTTGCCGGGATCGCCGGGCAGCAGCTCCTCGTAGTGCGCCACCACCTTGCGGAACGCGTCGGCGACCTCCTCGATGGCGGCCGTCCGGCAGCGCTTGAACCACGGTGCAAAGAAGGTGCGCTCCTGAATCCCTTCGGCGACCGGCAGACTGCCCGGCGGCTGGCGAATGTCCACCCCCGCGGGCAGGTTCGCGATGCGGGTGGGCCGGCCCTGGCCGTAGACGTCCACGGTGTTGAAGAGCGGATGCAGATGCAGCGCCCGGTTGCAGCCGGGGCCGCACGGCACGCCCTCGGCCGCCAGCGCCTGGCAGAACCGCCGCACCGACAGGCCCCCCAGCTCCTCCGGTCGATAGAGGCCGGTGGCCGCGTACCAGCCGCCCATCGTCAGGCCGGAGTCGCGCGGCGGGCGATGCGCTCGCACGCCCGGCGTCCCCTCCAGCATGTCCCAGAAGCAGTTCATCGCCTGGTCGATCTCCTCCATCTGCGCTGCGTAGTTGCGCAGCTGCACGCGCGCCATGGCCGAGGTCAGCTGGTGCATGCGATACTTATAGCCGCCCCAGGGCAGCCCCGCACCCGCGACCAGATCGTCGAGCGTGAGCCGGCCGGCGCGCTCGTAGTGGCCGAAGACCATCGCGCGCTCGTAGATGCGCCGGTCGTCCGTCAGCAGCACGCCCCCTTCTCCTGCAGCCAGCGACTTGCCGCTCATGATCGACGCGGCCGACACGTCGCCGATGGTTCCGACCAGCCGGCCCCGGTAGCGCGCGCCGTGCGCGTGGGACACGTCCTCGATCACCGCGAGCCCGCGACGCCGCGCGATCTCCAGGATGCGATCCATGTCGGCCGGATAGCCGGTGTAGTGCACGACCAGGATCGCCTTGGTGCGCTCGCTGACGCGATGCTCGATGTCGTTCGGGTCGATGCACAACGTGTCGGGATCGATGTCGGCGAAGACGACCGTGCCTCCCAGCGAATAGACCGGCGCGCAGGAGGCCCAATAGGTGATGCTGGGGCAGATGATCTCGTCGCCGTGGCCGATGCCCAGGCCGAACATCGCGGCGTGCAACGCCGCGGTGCCGTTGTTGTGCGCCAGGGCGAAGCGCATCCCGTGCCACGCCGCAACCTCCTCCTCGAACTGCAGCGTCACGTCGATGCCCGACATAGCGCCGGCCCGCAGCACCGCCAGCACCGCCTCCTCGATCTCCGGCGTAATGATCGGCCAGCGAAACAGGTCGCCGGCATCGCTCTGGACCGCCTTGGGGCCGCCCAGAAGGGCAAGCTCGCTCGTCATCTGATCCTCCCGCAGGGACGCACTAGGCCAGGTAGCTGATGCCCGGCCGCACCATATCCGCCAGCGCCAGGCCTGCGAAGCCGGTCGCCGCCACGGCGCAGCCGGTCCACGACATCAGGCTGTGGCCGCCCCAGGGCAGCTCCGGATCGTTCTCCATCACCCCGATCTGGCGCGCATGGGCCGGGGTGCAGAGGAAACGCCGTGCGACTTCGTACACCTGCTCGACCTTCGCGAGCTCCGCCGCCGGAAGGCCGAACCGGGGTGCGGTGCGCAGGAAGTAGGCCAGGAAGAGCGGGGTGGCCGCGCTCTTGGAGTTGTTCCAGGTGTCCTGGAGCGGCCACCAGGCCGCGGCGTCCCAGGTCGCGATCAGCCCCTGGCTGCCGAGCAGATAGCGCCGCAGCGCTTCAAAGACGCGGCGCTGCACCGTCTCGCTGCGGCTCACGGAGGCGACCCCGGCGATGGCGTCCAGGATGTAGAACTGCTCGCCGATATCGCGCACCCGCATATAGAAAGGCGAGCCCGGATAATGCCCGTCGAACGGCCAGATGTAGGGCCGGCCATCCTCGTGCCAGTCGCGCACCAGGAACTCCACCGCACGCTCCGCCACGTCGATGTAGCCCGGTTCGCCCGTGGCTGCCGCGTAGAAGGCAAAGGAAAGCGCGGTCGTCCCGGTGGCGATGCTGTAGATCCATTGCGCGTGATGCCCGGCAAGCCAGCCGTTGGTGAAGCCGCCGTTCGGCTGCTGGAACGGCCGCGCCCATTGATCCAGATACCGCCGCACGGCCGCTCGGTAGCGCGCCTGCCGCTCTCCGGCGACATGGCGGATGGCGAACGCCAGCGCCGAGACGGTGCTGCCGATGTCGGCCAGGTTCATCCATGTCTTGGCCCGGATCGCGTCCAGCTCGGCCGCGGGCAGCTTCGCCAGTTCGCCGCGGCCCTGGTGCGACTGCGGGAAGCCGCCCTCCGGCATCTGATCGAGGACAAAGAGGTCGAGCACCTCCTGCGCGGCGATCCGGTAGCGGTCGTCAGCGAAGATCTCGCTGCCGGCCAGCAGCGTGCGGATGGGATAGGCCGAGGTGTACCACCAACGGCGCTCCCCTTCCGGATCGCCCAGGAAGCCGTCGGCCCGGCGGTGCGCCATCAGCCAGTCGCATACTTCACGCAGGGCCGCGGCCGGGTCATCGCGGCCGGTCGCCAGCAGCTCGGCGGCCGCGGGCAGCATGTCGCTCGGCGCATCCTCGAAGAGCATCTGCAAGCCGGCGTCCTCCGGGCCGAGCACCTCGAGCGCGTTGAGCAGGAAGGTCCTGCCCGCGGCCGCCTTGAAGCGCAGCGCCAGCGCGCCGCCGGTGTGCGTCACCTCCACCTGTTCGGCCACGAGCTGGCCGCGCGGCACGACGATGCCGGCGAGGATCACCCGCGGCTCGCCGGCGCCCCGCGGCGCGCGGCCATCGACGCTGGCGACGGCCAGGCTGAAGGGGCCGTGCTCCTCCAGCGAGTCAAAGCAGCTGAGGCGCAGGAGGTAGCTGCCTGCGGGCAGGCCGAGGCGCAGCTCGCCCTCCGGGGCCTGCACGAAGCTCAGCAGGAGCGGGTCTTCGTGGCCGGGCCGCCACACCTCGGCCGGCTCATTGACCCACAGCACGCGCGGCGAGCAGTAGACCCGGCCCACGGTGAGCCAGCCGGGCTTGCCATAGACTTCGCAGTTGCCGAAGTCGAGACGAGCAATGGAACGCATGCGAGTATGACCTCGTGGTTGAGATGCGGTGCGTTTGGCGCACCGCGGGACGCGCCGCCGCGCGGCCTGTGATCTACGACGTGCTGCCGGCCGTCTGCTCCTTACACAGCTCGACCACCCGCATCACACGCCGCACCCCTTCGGGCGGCACCGCCAACGGCGCGCCTTCGCGCAGCGTCCGATACAGATCGCGATAGTAGGCCAGGGTCATCGAGATGAAGGAGGCGGACGTCTCGTCGTCCGGCTTCGGAGCAGACCAGCTTTCCTCGTGGAACCGCAGATCATCCCGATTGTAGCTGCGATCGGGCGTGGATTGTGTGTCCAGCTGGTGGGGCGATAGCTCTTCCGGCCGGACGTATTTCCAGCGGAGCGCATCGAAACTGCCCGCCAGGGTCCCCAGCGCGCCCATCACCAGCCACGGCTCCTGCGCATAGGCGCAGGCGCTGACCAGCTCCAGGTCCACCAGCGGCGCGCCGGGCGCGGTGAGCAGAAGCTTGAAGCTGTCTTCGGCGTCGCCCAACGCCAGGGCGTTCGTCTCGCGGTAGAAGACATCCGGCTCGATCGGGGCGGCGTTGGCGCCCAGATCCATGAGCTGCAGCGACTGATCGATGAAGTGGACGCCGTTGTTGCGCAGCTGCCCGCCCGCGAACGCGCGCAGCGTCTGCCAGTCCCAGCGACGGCCGAAGGAGTGGACCGTCAGCTTGATCTGGAAGATGCGGCCGAGCACGCCGGAGGCGATGACCTCGCGCACCTTCAGATAGCTGGCTTCGTAACGCCGGTTCTGAAACATCGTGAGGAGCGAGCCGGTGCGCTGCGCGGCGGCCAGCATGCTGTCGGCGTCGGCCAGGTTCTCAGCCATCGGCTTCTCGCAGACGACCGCCTTCCCCGCCTGCAGCGCGGCAATGGTGTAGACCGCGTGCAGATAGCTCGGCGGGGCCACGATCACCAGCTCCACCTCCCGATCGGCCAGCAGCTCGCCATAGCCCGCATAGGCCCGGCAGCCGAAGGTCTGCTGCGCCTCGACCCGCCGCTCGGCGATCAGGTCCGCCACGGCGACGATACGGTACTGCTCAGGCAGATGCTTCAGCCCCAATGCATGGATGCTCCATCCGCTGCGCCCCAGGCCGATGATGCCCACTCTGACCGGTGATGATGTCATAAGACCTCCAATCGCTGTTCGCTGTCAGCCGCCGCATCCACGGTCGCGGCATGAAATGAGAAGCCCCAACGCTCGACGATCTGCGGCGCACAGGCCGCGGCGTTGAGCGTGGCCCGGCTGCCATCCGGCGCGAGCCACAGCAGGGTGGCGCCGGGCAGGGGCGCTGCGCCGGTGCGCAGCACGAAGACGCCGCCGGGCAGCGTGCGCCAACCGGCCTGCCGCCGCGCGCGCTCCCAGCCGTTGATCTGCGCCGCGGTCCACCATTCCAGCCCGGCCGCGCGGCCGCGCGCCACCGACTCCAGCAGCGCATCGGCCTGGCCGGGCTTGGCGATGTGGGCCGGGTGAAAGAGCAGGTGCAGCACGCCGTGCGACTGCAGCACCCCATCCAGCATCGGCGCCAGCGCAGCCATCGGCGAGGTCAGCAGCATGTCCTGGGTCAGGGTCGGCAGTTCGAGCACGTCCAGGAAGCGGCCCGCCGGATCGAGCGGGAAGTAGGGATGGCACGTGCCGAAAACAAAGGCGATGGCGCCGGTCTTGGAGGGGCCTTTCGATTGGTCCAGCTGGATGCCGGCGCGGACGCACCAGCGCCACAGGTCGCTGTCGCCCTCCCAACGCAGGTAGTGGTTCTTGTTGGTGATCGGCGCCGCGGCCGAGCCGGGGCCAGGGGGCTGCCCGCCGAACATCTCCGCGAGCGCTTCCCGCTGGCCCACGAAGTTCGCTTCGCTCCAGGGCCGATCCACCGAGAAGGAATCATAGTGCATCGCGAGCTCATGCCCGGCCGCCCGGATGGCCGCGATCACCTCCGGCGGGTAGCCCGGCAGGAGCACGCACCAGGTGGAACGCACATCGGCCTGCGCCAGCACGTCGAGCAGGCGCACGGCGAGCGGAGGATCGTTGAGATCGGTGTCGTGCGACAGCTCGGCCAACGCCGGGAGGCTGCGCGGGTAGAGCCAGAGCAGCGGCAGCACGACCTTCTGCGCGCGGGCCAGGTGAAAGATCGCACGCAGGAGCAGCTCGCGCCAGAGGTCCGCGATCGGCTGCATGAAGGCGGATAGGCCCGCCGCGCCGGCCACAGGCTGGCGGTCGAACAGCCAATCCAGGGCCAGGCCGTCGTCGCTCTTCAGGATGCCGTCGCAGATCGGCCCGGCGCCGTCGGGAGCCGCGACGCCGTCGCGCGTGATGGCTGTCCCTTGCTGGATGCGCACCACGGTTCCGGTCAGATCAGGCGCAATGAGGAGGCAGCGTCCCAGGCCCACCCGCCGTTCGACCACCCCCAGCCGCCGGGTTGGCCGCTGGTGGGCGTCGAGCACGCCGGCCAGGACGTCGACCCCCTCGCACGCCTCCGCGGGGAGCACGGAGATGCCGTTGAAGAAATGCAGCGGGCAGGTGACATGGCCGAGCGCGGCGTGCGCGGCGCGGCGCGGTTCCAGGTAACCCTCGCCCAGGTTGCTGGCGAAACCGTACAGGCGGTAGGCCGGCGGCTCCACCGCGACGCCGAAGAGCCGGGCCAGTCCGCACACCCCGCCGACGCTGATCCAGGCGCCGCCGGCCTCCACCCACGCGGCCAGCTGCGCTTGCAGCGCCGGCGGCAGCTCCGTCTCCCCCACCGTCAGCAGGATGCGCAGCGCGGGCAGGCTTTCGGCCAGCGCGGCCGGCAGCGCGGCCGGCGGGATCGATGCATAGCACACGCCGGCGTGGCCCAGGATCTCATCGCAATAGTGTCCGTACGCGGCCAGGTAGTGCGCGGCGACCGGCGTTTCCCAGATACAGACGCCGAGGGGCGCTATCGGAGGTGGTTGCGTCATGATCGATTCCTATGGGGCGTCGCTCCGCAGCCGCGCCACGGCGTCCGCCGCGCCACGGCGTCCGCCGCGCCGGCTGCGGCGGCGGGCGCGGCGGGGGAGGCGGCGGCCGCGGCCCGGCCGGGCTGCCGCGCCGCGGCCCGGCCGGCGCCTCGTGGACCGCGCGGGGCTGCCCGCAGCGGGCC
>CAYRFV010000048.1:0-24838 GCA_964423545.1 uncultured Anaerolineales bacterium
ACCGCCAGCACCGCCAGCACCGCCGCCACCACCACCGCCACCGCCACCGCCGCCACCTCCTCCACCGCCACCGCCGCCGAGCGGGTGCTGGAATGGCGAGTATTTCAACAACCCGAACCTGTCGGCGCCCGCATCGATGAACCGCTGTGACGCCAACATCAGCTTCAACTGGACAGGCACATCGCCTGCGCCTGGCACAATCAATCCGTTCAACTTCTCGACTCGCTGGACGCGTGTCTTCTACCAAGATGCCGGCACGTACCGGGTATCGGCGACGACCGACGACGGCGTACGTGTTTGGGTCGACGGTGTGCTGATCATCGACGCCTGGGGCATCCAGTCGGTGAGGACGTATGTGCGTGATGTCATGATCTTCTCGGGCAATCACACCTGGATGGTGGAGTACTTCCAGGCTGAGGGCGAGTCGATCATTCAGGTCATCTCGCAGCGGATTCGCTAACGGTCCGGCAGGGCGTCCGGGCTCACCCCACGGTGCATCCCGGCCAGCCGCCCCAGCCCAGCGATTCTCCGTCCGAAGCCCGGTTCGGCAGGGGAAACGGTGGGATGGGGCGGTTTCGTGTTTGACAAAGCCCTTCAGTTGCCGTAGAATGTACGATGCACGCGTCGGGGTTCCCGGCGCGTGCTGATTGTCTGACCGAAGACGGAGGACGACCGGCGCCGTTCGTCCTCCGTCTTACGTCTTTCTCTGAGCGAAGGAAATCCGTATGTCCGACAAACGCATCCCGACCAGCGCCGAGATTCGCCAGCAGTTTCTCGACTTCTTTGCGAGCAAAGGTCACGGCATCGTGCCGAGCGCTTCGCTGGCTCCCGCCGATGACCCGACCTTGCTGTTCACCAACGCCGGTATGAACCAATTCAAGGATATCTTCTTGGGTTTGCGTGAGCCCGAGATCCGGCGGGTTGCCGATGCGCAGAAGTGCATGCGGGTCAGTGGGAAGCACAACGATCTGGATGACGTCGGTCGCTCGCCGCGACACCAAACCTTCTTCGAGATGCTCGGCAACTGGTCCTTTGGCGACTACTATAAGAAGGAGGCGATCGCCTGGGCGTGGGAGCTCTTAACGAAGGTGTGGCGGCTCCCGAAGGAGCGACTGTGGGCCACGGTGTTCGAGGATGACAAGGGCGACTTGGGCCGCGATGACGAAGCCGCGGGCTACTGGCGCAGCGAAACCGATATTGACCCCGCCCATATCGTCTACTGCGGCCGCAAAGACAACTTCTGGGAGATGGGCGACACCGGCCCGTGCGGTCCGTGCAGCGAGATCAATATCGACCTTGGGCCGGAAGCGTGCGATAGGCCGGGCGCGCCCGGTCACGTCTGCCGGCCCAATGGTGACTGCCGGCGTTTCACCGAGTTCTGGAACCTGGTCTTTATCCAGTATGACCACACCCGCGAGGATCGATTGGCGCCGCTGCCAGCCAAGCATGTGGACACGGGCATGGGATTCGAGCGGATCGTCAGCCTGCTCCAGGGCGTACAGTCCAACTACGAGACTGACCTTTTTACGCCCATCCTTGCCCGGATCAGCGCGCTCCAGGATGAATCTGAAGATGCGCTCTCTTTGAGCGACGATGAACGCGCCGCTCGCAAGATTTCTCGTCGCGTCATCGCTGACCATGTGCGGGCTATCACCTTCTTGATCGGTGACGGTGTGCTCCCGAGCAACGAAGGGCGTGGCTATGTGCTGCGCCTGATTTTGCGCCGGGCGGCGCGTCACGGACGGATGCTCGGCCTGCCCTCACCCTTCCTGGCGGAGGTCGCCAAGACGGTCATCGATATCATGGGGCCGCACTACGGCGACCTGGTGCGCCGGCGCGAGTTCATCTTGTCCAACATCGAGCAGGAAGAGCGCCGCTTCAACCAGACGCTCATCGTGGGGCTGGAGCGGCTGAGCGAGTTGATTGTCGGACTGGAGGCGCAGGGCCAGACCGTGATCCCCGGCGCCGAAGCGTTTCGCCTGTACGACACCTACGGCTTTCCGCTCGATCTGACCCAGGACGTCGCGCGTGATCGAGGCATGCAGGTCGACCTTGCAGGCTACCAGGCTGCGATGGCCGAACAGCGTGACCGCGCGCGCGCCGCCGCGCAGTTCGATGCTGCTGAGATCGGCGATGTGCAACTGTATCTGGACATCCTGCGTGACCTGAAAGCCGACGGCGTGCTTCCTCCGTCCGGCGTGAGACACGCTTACGATGACAGCGCCGAGCTGGAGACGACGATTGCCGCACTGATTCGGGACGGGAAACTCGTTCAGAGCGCGCGTGCGGGCGACAGGGTCGAGGTGGTGCTGCCTGAGACGAACTTCTACGTCGAGTCGGGCGGCCAGGTGGCTGACAAGGGCCATATCGCGCGCTATGCCGAAGGCCAGGAGACGCCGATCTGGGAAATCCGCATCGATGACGCGCGTCGTCCGGCGCCGGGTCTGATTGTGCACAGCGGCGAGGTGATTGCAGGAACGCCGGCCGTTGGCGATCCGGCTTGGGCCGAGGTGGACGAGGAACGGCGTTGGGACATCATGCGCAACCATACGGCGACGCACTTGTTGCACAGTGAGCTGCGCTATATCCTTGGCGAGCACGTCCATCAGGCCGGTTCGGTGGTGGAGCCCGACCGCCTGCGCTTCGACTTCACGCACTCGACCATGCTCACCCAGGCGGAGCTGGACGCGGTCGAGCAATCGGTGAACGACGCGATCCTGGCCGACTACCCGGTGCAATCCCGCCGATCCAGTTACCGAGAGGCCGTTTCAGATGGCGCAATGGCGCTCTTCACCGAGAAGTACGGCGACGAGGTGCGTGTCGTCCAGGTTGGCTGGGAGGGCGAGGAGTTCAGCAAGGAGCTGTGCGGCGGCACGCATGTCATGCGGACCGGTCAGATCGGCCTGTTCCATATCGTGGCTGAGGAGAGCGTGGGAGCGGGCGTGCGCCGGATCGAAGCGGTCACCGGCCGGGGCGCGCAGGAGCTGGTGCAGAGCAGGCTTCGCCTGCTGGACCAGACCGCGGCGCTGCTCCGCACTCCCCCAGATCAGCTCGATCGGGCGGTGCGCAACCTCTATGCCGAGCTTCAGGCCACACAGAAGGAGAATGCTCGCCTGAAGGCCAAGCTTGCCTTCCAGCAAACCGAGCAGTTGGCCGCCGAGGCCAAACTGGTGAAAGGGGTGGCGGTCGTCGCTGCCGAGGCGCCGGGCGCCGATATTCAGACGCTGCGTGACATGAGCGACTGGCTGCGGAACAAGCTCGGCTCGGCTGTCGTCATCTTGGCGACCGCCGTGGATGGCAAACCGCAGATTATCGTTGCCGTGACCGAGGACCTCGTGAAACGGGGCATCCATGCGGGCGAATTGGTGAAGGGTGTGGCGCGCGTGGTCGGGGGTGGTGGTGGCGGCAAGCCATCGCTGGCGCAGGCCGGAGGGCGCGATCTTGCCAAGCTTCCGGAGGCGTTGGCGCAGGCCCCCGAGCTCGTGGCAAAGGCGTTGAAGAACTGAAGGACGCAGGCTGAAGGTTGCGAGTTGCCAGTCTCCCCAACCTTCAGCCTGCGCACCGTCGCCCGTTCGATACAGTATGGCTGTGCTAGAAGCAATCGAACTCACCCGACAGGACACCCTGGGCAGCATTTTAGCGCGGCTCCAGGCGACGTCGGCTGACCGCGTCCTTCTTGTCGTTCCCCGCAAGCTGACGCTGTCAGCGCCTGATCTCTTGATACTACAGCGAGAGGCGGCCGCCTCCGGACGCCGGGTGGCACTGCTGACCGGCAACGTCACGTTGCGCCGGCGCGCAGCGGCCGCGGGTATCAACGCATTTCGCAGCCGCTGGTGGGCGCAAAGGACGCACTGGCGCGCCCTGCACCCGCGCCCCGTGCGCCGGCCCGAATCTCCCTCTCCGGGAGGCATCGAAGCGCCGTTCGGCCACGGTCTATACAGCCCCCATTCTCCGACTGGTTTTCGTCCCGTGGCGTTTCGTAGGTCTTTCAAGCACGCGACCAGCGCCTGGTGGATCGAGCTGGGACTCGCACTTGCGCTTCTGGCTCTTGCAGCGGGCATGGTCTACATTCTGGCCATTATCATTCCGTCCGCGACCATCACGGTGACCCCCGTCGCGGAGCCGCTCCAGGTGCGCGTGCCGTTGACGGCGATCCAGGATGCTCCGGTGGATGCTGACACCGGCGTCGTGCCGGCGCGCATCCTGAGTGCGCAAGTATCCGGTGAAGGCAAGATGCCGACCACGGGCCGGCGCATGGAACCGTCCGCAAAGGCCAAGGGCCAGGTCGTCATCATCAATCGCACCGGTCGCCAGGTGACCGTGCCATCGGGGACGATCGTGGCAACGGCGACAGGCAACAATGTCCGCTTCGCCACGCTGGCGGAAGCGCCCCTGGCGCCCAACGCACGGGCCAACGTGCCCATCGAAGCTACGCTGTCGGGGCCGAGTGGCAACGTCCGGGCCGGCACGATCACTCAGGTCGAGGGCCCGCTGTCCCTCTCCGTGGTGGTCGCCAACGATGGGCCGACCGCCGGCGGCGGCCTGTCGCGAGTGGGGGTTGTGACTGACGAAGATAAGACCGCGTTGCAGGCGCAGCTCTTCGAGCAGCTCAAGAAAGCCGCCTACGACCGGCTCAACGAGAAGATCGGCGCGCAAAGCTTCGTGCCGGCGGAGTCGGTCGACTACCTGGCGCTGTCACCAACGTTCACGCCGTTCGTTGGCGAAGTGGCGCCTGAGCTGACACTGAACATGACGGTTCAGGCCGTGGGTCTGAATGTCGACACGCAGGCCGCGCAGCAGATCGCGCTGAAGCGCCTGCAGGACGCCATGCCGCCGGGCACCCGGGTCATCTCCGACACGATCCGTTTTGTGCCCGGCTCAGTTTCGGTTCCCGATGAGAAACAGGTGAAGTTCGATTTGACGGCGACCGGCACGCTCTTGCGCGGGGTCGATCGCAATGCCGTGCGTTCGGCCGTCGTCGGTCTGTCACCGGAGGCTGCCCGGCAGACGCTGATGGAGCGCTTCCAATTGGCCAGGCCGCCGGAGATCCATCTGGGACCGGACTGGCTCCCGTTCATTGTGCCGATCGAGCTGCCAGCTTTGCCCTGGCGCATCCGGGTCAACGTGGACTGGGACGGCGCGGCCGAGCTGGCAAGGTTGTGAGACGTGACGCGCGATGTGTGACGCGCCCTTCAGCCGGCCGCATGGCGCCGCGCTGCAAGGTGCGTTGGAGAGAGCGAAGATGTCGATCCTGGAGTCAGCGTATGATCTGCCCAGGGGACGCCTGGTTGCCCTGGATCTGGGGCAGGCGCGCACGGGCGTCGCTGTTTGCGATGAGCTGGGCGCCCTGGCGACTCCGCTGACCGTGCTGCGCCGGCGCGCGACGCGGGCCGAAGACTATGCCGAGATCGGCCGCTGGGTGGCGCGCGAGCGAGCCGTCGGCGTATTGGTCGGCATGCCGCTCGACAGCGCCGGCGCTGGCCCGCAGGCGCGCTGGGTGCGGCGCTATGCAGGTCGGCTCGCCGCGGCGCTGCAGGTGCCTGTGGCGTTCTGGGACGAAAGCTTGTCCACCGACGATGCGCAGCGCCTGACGCGCGAGGGCGGCGGCCGCAGCGGAGTTGACGCCGCGGCCGCGGCCGTGGTGCTGCGTGATTTTCTCGAAGCGAGGCGGCGGCGCGGGGAAGGGACGGTTCCGTGAGATTCTTTCATGGCGCAGTGACGGCGCTGCTGCGCTTCGCCCTGTTCCTGGTGCCGATCACGGCGCTGTTCGTGCTCGGATTCGTGCTGATCAGCTTCGTCGAGGCGCAGCGCGACGAGATGCCGCAGCCGCCGAAGGTCGCGTTTGTCAAGCCGACCTCGGAGCAGCCGCTCGACTTGCGGCCGGAGACGCTGGAGCTGCGGCTGCTCAGTCTCTACCTGCGCATGCAGGGGTCGGCGGTCGATGCCGTGGCCAGCGGCGATGCAACGCTGCGCCCGTTCAAGATCGCGCTCGGCGAGACGGCTTTCTCAATCAGCGAGCGGCTGCAGGACCAAGGCTTCATCAACGATGCCAGTCTGTTCCGACTCTACATGCGGGTGAACGGCCTGGACAAACGGCTGGCGGCCGGTGACTTCGATCTGGCTCCGAACATGACCATCAGTACGATCGCTGATCGCCTGCAGCGGCCGCGCATGCAGGAGATCGTCGTCACTTTCCCGGAGGGGTTGCGGGCCGAAGAGATCGCCGATCAGCTCAATGTTCAGGGGGTGATGGACGGCGAGGCATTCCTCGCCATGGTGCGCGGCGGCGCAGCATCGGCGCGTGTACTGGGGGACTATTCCTTCGTGCCGGATGGGGCCACGACGCTCGAAGGCTTTCTCTTTCCGGATACCTACCGGCTGCCCGCGCGCGCGGTTCCTGCCGACCTGATCCAGCGCATGCTCGACAACTTCGGACGTCGCGTGACGTCCAACATCGAGCAGGCGGCCGCCCAGAAGGGCCGCAGCCTCGAACAGGTGATCAATGTGGCGTCTATCGTTGAGCGCGAGGCGCGCCGCGCCGACGAGCGACCGCTCATCGCCAGCGTCTATTGGAATCGGCTGAGCGGCGCATGCAGCAAGGAGACCGGAGGGTCGTATCTCCAGGCTGATCCCACGGTGCAGTATGCGGCCGGACGTCCGGGCGAATGGTGGTGGAAGCCACCATCGGTCGAGGCGTATGCCACGGTGCAGTCGCCCTACAATACGTATCTGCGGCCCGGCCTGCCGCCGGCGCCCATCTCGAACCCTGGCCTCTCGGCCATTCAGGCGGCAGCGAATCCGGCCGACGCCAAATACTGCTTCTTCGTGGCGACCGCCGATGGCTCGCACGTCTTTGCCGTGACCCTGGCCGAGCATCAGGCGAACGTCGCACGCTACCAGTAGCGGCGAGTGAACGATGCTGCCCGCAGCGATCGTGCTTCCCGCCGTACGTCCGAGCCAGACTCAGGGGAAGCGCTTCGAGGTGCGCCGATGAGAGCCACGCATCGCGGATCACGTCTGGAGTTTGGCGTGTCACGTCTCATGCTCGTGTGCGTGTTGTGCACTATCTTGACCCTGTCCTCCGCCTGCGTGCTGCCGGGCGATGCCGCCCCCGTCGTCAAGATCGGCGTCATCGCGCCCTTCGAGGGGATGGGGCGGCCTCTCGGCTACGCCGTGTTGCCTGGGGTCAAGGCCGCGGCGGAGGAGGCGAACGCCAGTGGCGAGCTGGGCCCCTATCGCGTGTTGGTTGTGGCGTTCAACGACGATCTCCATGCCCCAACGGCCGCAGCGCAGGCAGAGGCGCTGGCGCTCGACCCGGATGTGCTGGGCGTGGTGGGCGCATGGTCGGCGGAGACGGCCAACGCCGCAAGGCCGATCCTGGCGCGGGCGGGTCTCCCGGTGCTGATTACCGGATGGTCGCCGGTCCCGTCTTCGGGTCAGAAGTGGGACGAGACGACCCTGGCCCAGGCTGAGGCGCGCGTCCACAACGATGCACACACGCTGCTGGCCGCGCTCGCCGCCGATATACGCTTGCACGGGCAACCCACGCGCAGCGGGGTGGCCGCCGCACTGCGAGGCTCCCCATGATCCCTCCTCTGCGCGATGACGGGCGCTGCAGTGGGCGGCAAACGAACCATCGCCCTGGCGCCGATCCGTCGAGGCAGCTGGCGGCCGACGGCAGGTGAGTCTTGGTCTCCTCTCAGCCGTATTTCTGGAACGCGGGTTCCTGACTCGCAGGTCTCGCGCGGCTGGAGCACGGCTGTGAGGATCCTGACTGGCAGGTTCGAGCATACGTTGTCTTCGCGCGATGCAGGAGCAAGTGCATCCTTCTCCCCGGTGAGGCGTATGATCACCGAGCAGAAGCTGCGTCGCTTCACCGGGGTCATCTGATCACCCGGTGAATCACCGGCGGCGCCGCAACCGGCGCAGCGGAGATGCTGAATGCCTGCGCCAGTCGCGCCAGTGCAGTCGCCAGCGCTGCGGGCGTGCGCGCGTGCACCCACAGCATCGGCTCGCCGGCCCCAATGGGATGGCCGACCTTGCTGCACCTGGCCAGGACCACGCCCACCGCCGGGTCGACCGGGTCTTCCTTCCTTGCCCGGCCGCCGCCGAGGTCGACCACCGTGTAGCCCACCTCCCGCGCATCGACCCGGGCGATGAAGCCGGAGGCGGGCGCCAGCAGCGGTTCGACCAGGGGGGCGCGGGGCAGGCGCGCGGGGTCTTCGATGGCGCGCAGGTCGCCGCCCTGGGCGGCCACGAATCTGCGGAATGTGGTCCACGCGGCTCCGTCCATTATCGTCGCGGCGGCCTTCTCCCGCCCCTCTTGCGGCGAACTGACCACACCGGCGATCAAGAGCATCTCGGATGCGACCGCGATGCAGTGCTCGTGGAAGTCCTCCGGGCCTCGCCCGTGCAACGTCTCGATCGCCTCGGCCACCTCCAGGCTGTTGCCCACCGCCAATCCAAGCGGCTGGCTCATGTCGCCGATCAGCGCGGCGACTTTGCGACCCAAGCGGCCGCCGATCTGCGCCATCAGCTCGGCCAGCCGGACCGCCTCTTCGACCGTCTCCATGAACGCGCCGCGCCCGGTCTTCACATCCAGCACGATGGCGTCGGCCCCGGCCGCCAGCTTCTTCGACATGATCGAGCTGGCGATCAACGGCAGCGAGGGCACGGCGCCGATCACATCGCGGAGCGCGTAGAGCTTGCCGTCGGCGGGGGCCAGCTCCTGCGTCTGCCCGGCCACCACCACGCCGACCTCCCGTAGCTGGCGCTTGAACTGGTCGAGAGAGAGATGGACGTTGAAGCCGGGGATCGATTCCAGCTTATCGAGCGTGCCGCCGGAAAAGGAGAGCCCCCGGCCCGACATCTTGGCGACAGGCACGCCCAGGCTGGCAACCATCGGCCCAACGACCAGCGTGGTCTTGTCTCCGACGCCGCCTGAGGAATGCTTGTCGACGATGAACGGCGCGACGTCATGCAGATCGAGGGTCGCCCCGGAAAACGCCATCGCCTCAGTCAGGCTGGCAGTTTCCAGCGGGGTCATGCCCCGAAAATAGACCGTCATGCAGAACGCGGCGGCCTGGTAGTCCGGCACATCGCCGGCGACGTAGCCTCGGATAAAGTATTCGATCTCGGCGCGCGTGAGTTCACAGCCATCGCGCTTCCGGGTGATGATATCGACGATGCGCATGGGGCGCCTCCAGGGAGCCGGGGGGGCCGGTCATGGTCTACCGATCGATGCGAGTATATCACAGTGCAGGAGTAGGTGAAAGCGTGAAGCGCCATTCTCGGGGCGCCAGAGGCCGCGGGATGGTCCACACCCGCCATGCAGCAGGCCGCACCGACGCCACCGGAGCCCCAGTACAGCTTGCATCGCTTGCCCGATTTGCGGTTTTTGACGCCTGTCTACTCTGTGCTATACTCTGTTCGATCAAACAAACGGCTTCGACGGAGACAAATAGGTCGCAGCAGGCGCCGCAGAGAGCCGCCGGATGGTGCGAGGCGGTGGGCCGCTCGACCGAAATCCCCTCCTGAGCCGCAGCCCGGAACCCAGGGTCTGCCCTGGCACTATGGACTGCCGCATGGCCTCCGTTAGCGGGTCAGGGGTCTCTGCACGTCGAGACTCCGTGAGGCTGCGCTCGCAAGGGCGCGGCGAACCAGGGTGGCACCACGAGCGCCCCTCGTCCCCTGGCCCGGTGCGGGCCGTCTGGGACGAGGGGCGTATTGTATCCGGTGCTGGCGATGGATGCGTGACGGTGGATATGGGAGCCATGTTGCCGTCTCCCGCCGCCAGTGTCGCACGGTGCAGTGGAAAGGGAGGAAGCCATGCTGGAGCTGAAGCACCTGCGCGAGCACCCGGAGGAGGTGCTCAAGGCGATGCAGCGACTGGGCGCGACCGACGCGCCCGTGGCCGATGTATTGGCGCTGGACGAGCGTCGGCGCTTCATTTTGACCCGGGTCGAGACGCTCCGGGCTGAGCGCAACGCCGGTTCTAAGCAGATCGGCCAGCTAATGCGGGATGGGAGGCGCATGGAAGGTCAGGCGCTTCAGGCGCGTATGGGGCAGATCGGTGATGAGATCAAAGCGCTGGACGAGGAGCTGGGCCGCGTGGAGGCCAGTCTACAAGAGGCGATGCTGAGTATCCCCAACCTGCCGCATCCCAGCGTGCCGCTCGGCAAGGATGAGACCGAGAACGTCGTGGTGCGCGCGGAGGGTGCGCCCCGTGCGTTCGACTTCGAGCCGAAGGCACACTGGGATCTAGGTCCCGCGCTCGACATCATCGACTTCGATCGCGGCGTCAAGCTGAGTGGCACGCGCTTCTATCTGCTCAAAGGCGCCGGCGCGCGGCTGCAGCGCAGCCTGATCGCCTGGATGCTCGACCTGCACACGCGGCATCACGGCTACACGGAGGTCTATCCGCCGACGATGGTCAAGCGCGAGGCGCTGGTGGGCACTGGGCAGTTGCCCAAGTTCACCGACAACCTCTATCGCGACGCAGAGGAGGACTTCTGGTGGATTCCGACCGCCGAGGTGCCGGTGACGAATATGCACCGGGACGAGATCCTCGATGGCGACCGCCTGCCGCTCCACTACGTGGCCTATTCGTCGTGCTTTCGCCGCGAAAAGATGAGTGCAGGCCGCGACGTGCGCGGCATCAAGCGCGGGCATCAGTTCGACAAGGTCGAGATGGTCAAATTGGTGCGCCCCGAGACTTCGATGGATGAACTGATGACCTTGATCGACAACGCCGAAGATGTTTGCCGCGGGTTGCGCATCCCGCATCGCGTCGTGCAGATGTGCACCGGTGATCTCAGTTTCACGGCTGCGGTGAAGTACGACATCGAGATCTGGGCGCCTGGCTGCCAGGAGTGGCTCGAGGTCAGCTCGTGCAGCAACTTCATGGATTTCCAAGCGCGGCGAGCCAATCTGCGCTATCGACCCGCACCGGGCGCCAAGCCCGAGTACCTTCACACTCTCAATGGGTCGGGCTTGGCGCTGCCGCGCGTGATGATCGCACTGATCGAGACCTACCAGCAGGCCGATGGCTCGATCACGGTGCCCGATGTGCTCCGACCGTACATGGGCGGCCTGGAGCGAATTGGGTGATGCCAGTGCCGCGAACTTTGCGGATTCTGCGCTTGCGGCTATAATCACCGTTCAGTCGCCTGCCCTGCGGAGGCGACTGACTGAGGCTTTCTGGATGCGACATAAACTGATGTTCGCCGGCGCCGCGGTGGCCGGCATCCTGCTGCTCGTACAGGCTCTCGGCGTGTTTGGCGCTCCCCCTCGAGCCGACCGCAGCCCTGCAACACCGATTGTTTCTGTGGCGGTCACGTTCGCCCCGCGATCGGAGAAGCGCGCGTTCCAACCTGTGCCGACGCTGGTGATCCCGGATGCAACGGCTGAGGCCGTGCAACTCCAGGGCGCAGGCACGCCTGCTCCCGTGCTCGAACCCACCGTTCCTGCAGGCAGCGCTCTCAGGCGTCTGGCGGTGTTGCCTACTGCGACTGCTGCCATAAGCGGCTCCGGACCCCGCTTCCTTAACGGCCTGCCGATCGACATGATCGCTGTGGCGCCGGAAGACGTTAAGCAGAACGTGCGCCAGATCTACGCACGGGGTCGGTCCCTCGGCCGCAATCCACGCACGTTCTCCAAGGTGGGTGACAGCACGATGTTGTGGCCGCTGTTCATGGTCAATTTCGACTGGGGACACTACCGGCTCGGCGACTACGCCGCACTGCAGCGGACGATCGATCAGTTTCGCGGTTCCTTTTCTCGCGAGAGCCTGGCCGTGCGCAAGGGGATGCACAGTTGGGAGCAGTTCGATCCGAGTCTGGCCGATCCCGTGCGGTGTCTGCCCGGCGAGGGGCCGCTGGCATGTGAGTTCCGTACGAACAATCCAAGCTTCGCCATCATTCGCCTTGGATCGAACGACAGCCTGACGCCGGAGCAGTTCGACCCGGCGATGCGCCGGATCATCGCTACTTGTCTTTCAGCCGGCATCGTGCCGATCCTGGGCACCAAGGCCGACCACCACGAGGGGCCGCAGAACACCATCAACCAGATGATTCGCGCGCTGGCCGCTGAGTACCGCCTCCCGCTGTGGGATTTCGACCTGGTGGCTGAGACGGTGCCGGAGCGCGGCCTGCAGCCCGATGGCCTGCACTTGAAGGAGGGTGGCACGAACGACTACACCTTCCGCGACTCCTTCAGTTTCATCGGCCCGGTCGAGGATCTGTCGGCTCTCTTGACCCTCGATGCGGCGAGCCAGGCGACACGCTGACCGCAACCCGGAACCTGCAAGAAGCAGGCTCGACCGGCGTCGCCGGTCGAGCCTGCTTCGTTCCCCCGGCCCTTCGGGGTCGTCATGGCTTCGACTTGATCGCCTCTGCGATCAGCCCGGCATAGAAACGGGCGCCCTCTGGTCTCAAATGGTGTCCGTCGTTCCAGAAGACCCATGGCTTGTCTGCCGTGATGCCGCGCCAGTCAACGAACACGGCATTGGGATAGGCCTTCACGCCGTTGCCGATGATGTTGTTGTTGTACGCTTCCCATTCCCGTGGCACCCGCACGTTGTAGACGATCACCATCCGCCGATCGGTCAGACTCTGCATGATCTCGTTGAACACCTGCTCCGTGAAGCGGCCATTGTTGCCCAAATGCAACACCACTACTGAGCCGAGCCGGTTTTCTGCTTTGCGCACCCGGATCAGGCCGGCTGTCGTCCAGGCCTGCCGGCCCACCTCGGCATCCACCTCTATGTTGGTGAAGGCTTGTCGCAGGATGGGCGCTGCGCCGAGCATAACGGAGTCGCCGAGCGCCGTGATCGGCTCAGACGGTATCGGCGTCATGGCGGCCGCGACGGCCGCAGCCGCCGGCCGCGTCGGAGAGAGAGGGACGGTGGCCGTCACCGCTGCAGTAGACGTCGGCGTCGCCGTCGGGCGCCGCCATGCCGAGAGCCGCTCCACGTCCTGGTTGGCCGGCTCCTCGGTGGGTCTGGGAGTCGATTCGAGCGCCGGCGGCATTCCCGCCGGCGGCGTAACTGTCACCGTCGTAGCCAGCGTCTCAGAGGGCGGCGACTGCGTCGCGAGAACCGAAGGCGCGGTCGCGGCGCCCGGCGCGAGGGTGAGCGTGACGGTCAGCGGTTCGCCCGCCTGCGGCCGTAAGTCCAGCGTTGCTGTGATCTGAGGCGACGGGGTCGGCGTGTTCTGCACAGAGGTCGTCGCCGACGAGTCGGGGGTGGCGCCAGCGCCAGGCGCGGCCGTTGGGCGCGCGCCTCCTTCAGACAGGGGCACGGCAGGCGCCTGCATCTCCTTCTGGAGGGCCGCAAGCTCCGCCAGGTAGGCCGGCATCTGGGGCGGCTGAGCTCGCACCACGGACGATCCGAGGACGATGGAGAATGCCAGGATTCCCAACGCGGCGCCGGCCCAACGCAGGCCAAGCCGCCGCCGCTGAACGCCTTCCGCCTGCTGCAGCGCGCTCCAGGATCGGCCCAGCGCACCCGTGCGTATCGGTGTTTCGAGCAGGTGGTAGGAAAGAACGGCCAGGGCCAACGTGAGGCCGAGTCGCACGGCGAGCAGCGCCGGCCCATCGAACGACACGTCGAGCTGCGGCCGCGTGAGGTTGAAGACGGGCCAGTGCCACAAATAGATGCCATACGAGCGGAGCCCGATCCACACGAGCACGGAGGAGCCGAGGAGTGCGGCGATCCGCTTGCCTCGCGGGTGGACAACGGCGGCGATCAACACCGCAGTGCTGAGCGCTGTCACCAGGAACCCGCCGCGATAGAGGAAGTCGTCGAACTCGCTGATGAGCACGCAGCACACTGCGAGCGCGACCAGCGCCAGCGCGCCGATCACGTCAAATGGCAGCCGGTCGATGCGACGTCCCTGCGGCTGTCCCGGCGTCCAGAAGAACGCCAGCGCTACACCGATCAGGATGCCCGCAGCGCGCGTATCCGTGCCGTAATACACGCGCGACGGGTCGGCGCCCGGTGCGTAAAGCGCCGCCATCAGGAGAAGGGAGGCGAGGGCCGCAACCACAACACCCGCCAGGACGGTTCGCTGGCGAAAACGCGTCATGGCGAAGACAAAGACCAGGGGCCAGATGACGTAGAACTGCTCCTCGACGGCCAACGACCAGAGATGGCGCAGGAGAGATGCCCGGCCGACTGCCTCGAAGTAGGACTGCTGGCTGAAGATCAGGTACCAGTTGGTCACGTACGCGAACGACGCCAGTGCATCGGCGCGCAGCTTCGCGACCTCGTCGGGCAGGAAGAGCACGGCGAACCCCAGGCTGCACACGATCACGAGGAAGAGCGCCGGCAGCAGACGCCGCGCCCGGCGCAGCCAGAACTGGCCGAGATTGATGCGATTCGACTCGCGCCACTCCGACAGCAGCAGCGACGTGATCAGATAGCCGGAGATGGTGAAGAAGATCTCCACGCCGAGGAAGCCGCCGGGGAGCCAATGGAGGCCGGCGTGATAGATCAACACGGCGATGACCGCCAGCGCGCGCAAGCCGTCGAGGGCGGGGGAATAGGGCAGCCGTGCGCTGCGTCCGCTCGCCTTGACTGGCGCGGCAGTGATTTCCGTGCTCTCGCTGGTCGCCATCTGAACTCGATGCAGTGAACTGACTGGGCAGCGATCTCGATCGCCATCGATATAGACGTCCCGATGGCGCGTTTAGTTTCGAGCCGTCACGACGAATCTGAGAACCATGGCGCTCGCTGCTCATGCTCATTCTACCGTAAGGAGCCGGAGTTCGCAAGCTCTTTCATGGCGCGTTCCGAGCGAGACGGATTTGGCGCCCACGCTCAATTCGTGGTAGAATCTTCTTTGTAATCGTGTCAGCCGCGGCAGAGAGGTCGCCTCGGCTGACTTTTTTGTGGCTGGCCAGGGGAAAATCATGCAGATTCAGCGCAGCGACATTCGCAACATCGCAATCATCGCGCACGTCGATCACGGCAAGACGACTCTCGTCGATGCCATGTTGAAACAGTCGCGCGTGTTTCGCGATAACCAGCAGGTGCCGGATCGAGTGCTCGATTCGAACGAGCTCGAGCGTGAGCGGGGCATCACGATCCTGGCGAAGAACACCGCAGTGCGCTACGGCGGCACCAAGATCAACATCGTGGATACCCCAGGTCACGCCGATTTTGGCGGCGAAGTCGAGCGCGTATTGAACATGGTGGATGGCGTGCTGCTGCTGGTCGATGCAGCCGAAGGGCCGATGCCGCAGACTCGGTTCGTGCTGCGCAAGGCGCTTGAGCTTGGGCGCCGTGCCATCGTGGTCATTAACAAGGTCGACCGCAATTTCGCCCGACCGAGGTGGGCCGTCAACGCCACGTTCGATCTGTTTATTGAGCTCGGCGCTACCGAGGAACAGGCCGATTTCCCGGTCGTCTACACCATCGCGACCACCGGCCAGGCTGGCCTGGAGCCGGAGTCGCTGCAAGACAGTCTGAAGCCCCTCTTCGACGCGATCGTCCAGACGCTGCCACCGCCAACGGTCGATCCAGACGCACCGGCGCAGCTCCTGGTGACGAATCTGCAATATGACGACTACAAGGGCAAGATTGTGTTGGGTCGCCTTTCCGGCGGCGCGGTGAGTCGAGGCCAGGCGGTGGCGCGCATCGATCGCGAAGGTGTGCTTCATGTCGAGAAGGTCGCACAGATCTTCATCCACGAAGGATTGGAGCGTGTCGAGGTCTCCGTGGCAACGGCCGGTGAGATCGTGGCGCTGACCGGCATCCCCGATGTGAACATCGGCGAAACGATCACGGATCCGATCGATCCGCGACCGCTGCCACCGATCGTCGTCGAAGAGCCGACGGTGCGGATGACCTTCGGTGTGAATACGTCGCCCCTTTCAGGTCGCGAGGGCGTCTGGGTCACGAGCCGGAAGCTTAAGGAGCGCCTGGAACGCGAACTGGAGCGCAACGTGGCGCTGCGGGTTGCGCCGACCGATTCGGCGGACACCTTCCTGGTCAGCGGCCGCGGCGAACTGCACCTGGCGATCCTGATCGAGACGATGCGACGGGAGGGTTACGAATTCCAGGTCAGCGCGCCCGAGGTGATCCTGCACGAGGACCCCGACACCGGCGAGGTGCTCGAGCCGGTGGAGGAGGTTCACGTCGAGGCGCCCGATCAGTACAGCGGCGTCGTCGTCGAGATGCTAGGGCCGCGCAAGGGATTGATGACCAATCTGCGCCAGGGCGATAACGGCACGGTCTACTACACCTACCTCGTGCCGACGCGCGGGCTGCTGGGTTTCCGCCAGGCGTTCCTCACCGCGACGCGCGGGACCGGCATCGTGCACAGCATCTTCCACGGCTATGAGCCCTACGCCGGGCCAATTCGCGGGCGAGGCACGGGGTCGTTGGTGGCATGGGAGAACGGCGTCAGCACGGCCTATTCGCTTTTCAACGCACAGGAGCGCGGCAAGCTCTTTCTCGGGCCGGGCGTCGAGGTGTATGAGGGGATGATCGTAGGCCGGCGTCCCACCGAGGAGGATCTGGCGCTGAGCGTCACCAAGAAGAAGCACCTCACCAACCATCGCTCATCCACCGGCGACGAGTTGGTGCACCTGGACGCGCCCATCAGCATGTCGCTGGACGACGCACTGGAGTACATCGCCGAGGACGAGTTGCTGGAGGTCACGCCGAAGAGCCTGCGCATGCGCAAGCGCATCCTCGACACCGAGGAGCGCCGAAAGGCGCGCAAGACGCGCAACGGCAACGGCTCCTCCGGCGAGTGATGGAGTCATTGCGATGCCTGAGCTCCCCGATCTGGCAATCGCCTGCGAAGTGTTGGCTCCACGCCTGACCGGCGTGCGCATTGCGTCTGCGGTGGTGCGCCGGCCGCTCATTGTGCGCAACCTGCTGGGTGACGATTTCGGGGCCCACCTGGCGGGCCGCGGGTTCACCTCGGTGCGCCGTCGGGGCAAGTTCCTGCTTTTCGGGCTGGATGACGGTGCAACCCTGGTGATCAACCCGATGCTGGCTGGCCGCCTGAAGTACGGTCTACCGCTGCGGCGCGATCGGGCGCGCGATGCCGTTGTGTTGGCCCTGGACGACGGGCGTGAACTGCGCTATCACGATGCGGAGGACATGGGGAAGATCTACCTCGCCGGCGATCTGGCGCAGGTGCCGACCTTCGCCGGCCTCGGCCCCGATGCGGACGATCCGACCCTGACCTCGGATCTGTTTTTCCAGCGGATCAAGAAGCATCCGGGCGAGGTCAAGGGCGTTCTGACCAACCAGGAATTCATCGCCGGGATCGGCAACGCATACGCCGACGAGATTTGCTGGTGTGCGGCGATCTACCCGTTTCGGCGTCGCGCCAGCCTCGATGCCGCCGAACTGGAACGGCTCTATCGCTGCACGGGCGCCGTCCTCTCGAAAGCCATCGAGGTTCTGCGAACTCGGGTCGGCGACGCAATCGACGTCGAAGTGCGGGACTTTCTGGCGGTGCACGGCAAGGCCGGTGAACCGTGTCCGCGCTGCGGCGGGCCGATCAGCGAGGTGACGCGCGAGAAGCGCGCCACCCACTTCTGCCGGGCGTGCCAGCCGGGCCTGCTGGTGAACGACGATCGACGGTTGTAGCAGCACTTCGCGACGGTGCGGCATAGTCGATCGCCCGGGCTGCAGCTCCGGGCTTTCCGTTTCTGGCGCGCGAGCCGCCGGCGCGACGAGGGCATTCTCTGCTTCGTCCCGCTACTCGCTTGCGGGCATGGCCGGAGTCACTCCGGCGGCCGGGCCGCCGCGCCAATGGCCGCGCTCGGCTTTGTCGGGGAAGCGCGGCAGCACGGTGCCGCCGTCCGGCAGCGCAACCTTGTCGCCGGGCGCCAACTCGGCCTTGTTGGGCCTTTCCAGCAATGCCTTTGCCGGCAGCGAGTAGACGCCGATCTCCTCGCCGGCCCTGGCATAGCGACTTCCCACGTAAGCCAACCCCAGGATCACCCCATCCACATCGACCGCCGCGCTGGTTACGTAGCCGATCGCCTGGCCCTTCTTGCTGATGACCGGATCGCCCGTCTTCGGCATACGCACCCCGCGCTCGTTCATGCGGAAACGGACGATCTGCATCGTGCGTGTACGCTCGCGCGCCATGTGGGCCGCGCGGCCGATGAAGTACGGTTTGTGCAGCTTGACGTAGCCGGCGAAACCCGCGCCCGTGGGCGAGATATCGTACGGCCCGGCGAGCTCGTGTCCATAGAGCGGCAGACCGGCCTCGGTGCGCGTACTGTCGCGCGCCGCCAGCCCGGCCGGCTGAAGTCCGAACGGCTTGCCGGCCGCCAGCAGCGTCTCCCAGAGTGCCACGGCGCGCTCAGGATGGACGAAGATCTCGTAGCCAATGTCCTCCCCCGTGTAGCCGGTGCGCGCAATGACCAGATCGAATCCCGAGTCTGTCCCGGAGCCGCCCAGCTCACACGCAAGCAAGCCGGTCTTTCGGACGCGAGCCAGCCTGTCTCGGAGCCGCGAGTCATCGGTCAAGCTCTGCAGGATGCGCAGCGCAGCCGGACCTTGCAGCGCCAGGTCGACGCGACGGTCAGGACCGGAGGATGGGTCCTTCAGGTTGCGGATGGTCGCCGCGCGCAGGACTCGCAGGTCGGGCCGCGTCCGGTCGATCAACACTTCGCCTCGATTCACCGCGTTGAGCCAGGCCCAGTCCTTGTCCGCGTTGGATGCATTCACCACGATCTGGAAACAGTCGACCGCACGGCGATAGACCAGCAGATCGTCGATCACCCGGCCGTCGGGGTCGAGCAGGTAGGAGTAGAAGCTCTCGCCGGGCGCATACCAGCGCACGTAGTTGGTGCAGACCAGATCCAGGAATTCGATAGCATGTCGCCCGCTCACTTCGAACACACCCATGTGGGCGACGTCGAAGAGCCCGGCCGCCTTGCGCACCGCATTGTGCTCGTTGAGCACGCCCGTATACCATACCGGCATCTCCCAGCCGGCAAACGGCACGATGTGCCGGGTGTGCGCCCGGTGCCATTCGTAGAGAGGCGTGCGCTTGAGGGGTGCATGCAGCGGTTCTGTCCAGTGGAATTCCGGCGCCTGCAACTTCTCGCGCGCTTCGCCAAAGACGTGTTGGCCGACGAAATAGGGCTTGCGGAGCTCGAAACGCGCGGGCGACGCAGTTCGCAGCAGATCCAGGCCCGTGGGGCGCTCTACGCCCGGCGCATAGCTTGGCAGCCCGGACGCTGTTCGCATGGCGAGGAGCGCCTCGGGGCCAGCCGGGGCCGCGCCCGCTGCGACCAATTCGTCGCAGAGCGCCTGGGCCTGCTCCGCCGGCACGACCAGCTCGACGTTGTTGTGGGAGGTGAAGGCCTGGATGCCGGGCCGCTGCCCTATCCCGCTCAGAAGCTGGATCGCCTGCGGGCCATGCAGCGCCAGCGCCACGCAGGCATCGGTTCGGCCAACCTGAGACAGGTCCTCGACGATGAGCGGCCCTTCGACCTTAGCGTGCAGATCCGCCCGGTCGAACAAGGTGTAGCCGTCCCCCAACCCGCGCAACCACGCTGCGACGCGGCGCCGGTTCGCAGGCTGCGTACGCAGAATGAAAGCACCGGGGGCATCCTGCTCCCCCGGCAGTCGCATCACGAGGACATCGTCCAGCACGCAGCCATCCGGGTCCAGGATGAAGCCGGCGCCGCACGTGCCCGACGCCAGCGCAGCAATATCATTCGTGACGATCTGCTGCAAGCCCGATTCCGCGCGCTCGCCCGTAACCATCAGCAGCCCGCATCGGCTGACGTCCAGGAGCACGACCCCCTCACGCGCCGCGGCCCATGTCGCGGCTGAGGTCGACGATGCGGGCAAGACGATCTGTGTCTCGATCTGATCCTGGGCCTTCGCCTCCGCGAAATGCGGATAGCCCGTGCCCCGATCTTCTGTTTCTGCGGCGCCTCTCGCCGCCAGCGCCGCAACTGCCGTCCGCACCTCTTCGAACACGTCCAGATCGATCTTGCCTCGGGGCAGCTCACCGGAGAGTCCCTGGTAGCTGAACGGGTGGATGCTTGTCACGATCCGGTGGATCAGCCCCGCCACCTCATCGATTTCCGCAGCGCCGAAGCCGCGCTGCGTGAGCCACGGCGTGCCCAGCCGGATGCCCATCGCCAGGCCGGTCTGAGCGTCGCCGGGGATCGTGTTCTTGTTGGCGACGATGCCCGCCATGTCGAGAATGCGCACCGCGGGTTCCCCGCGTAGCGGCGAGGTGACCTCGCCCCGACTGTTCAGGTCCAACATGCAGAAGTGGCTGTCGGTGCCGCCATAGGCCAGGCCCAGGCCGCGTTTCACCAGTCCATCAGCCAGGTGCGCCGCGTTTTTCTTGATCAGGAATTGCAGGCGCTTGAATGAATCGCTTTGCGCGATCTTGAACGCCACGGCCATGGCCGCGAACTTCTGAGTGTGAGGTCCGCCCTGCTCGCCGGGGAAGACGGCCATATCCACCCGCCCGGCCAGCTCCTCATCGGTGGTCAGGATGCACGCGCCGCGCGGCCCGCACAGGGTCTTGTGCGTGGTGAAGGTGACCACATCGGCGATGCCGACCGGACTGGGGAATGCCCCGGCCGCCACCATGCCGGCCGGGTGGCTGATGTCGGCCAGCAGGATTGCGCCGACCTCGTGTGCGATGTCGGCAAAGGCCTGCCAGTCGGGCGCCCAGGTGTACGATGTGAAGCCGGCGATGACCATCTTGGGCCGGCTGGTGCGCGCCAGGTCACGAATCCGGTCGTAATCGAGTCTGCCGGTGCTGCTGCTCACACCGTAGCTGGCCACCCGGAACCGCTTGCCTGAGAAGTTGAACTGGCTGCCGTGGGTCAGGTGGCCGCCCTGGTAGAGATCCATTCCCATGACCGTGTCGCCGGTGTTGAGGAAAGCGTCGTACACCGCCAGATTGGCGGCCGCGCCGGAGAGGGGCTGGACGTTGACATAAATCTCCTTGTCCGCGACGCGGCGGTTGGCGAACGTCATTGCACAACGACGTTGGGCCAGCGTCTCGACGAAGTGGACGTAGTCAACCCCTTTGTAGAAGCGGCGGTCACCGTAACGTCGGTAGTACGCCAGCTCGTGATCGAAGTCGAGCAGCGTCGCTTCGTCCTCCCGGGTCATGCGCAGGGGAGGATACCCCTCGGCATAAACGTTGTTGAAGACGGAGCCGAGCGCTTGGCGCACTGCCAGCGGCGCCATGGACTCGGAGGGGATCATGATGAGCTTGCGCGCCTGGCGCTCCTCTTCGAAGCCGATGATCGCATCGACATCGGGGTCGACCAGCCCGAGGTCGGCGCCAAGGAAGTTGTCCCAGTAGTGGTAATTCGGCATCAAATCTCTCCTGCGCGAAAGCGATACGGCGGAGGCGTCAACGAGGGGTGGCGCTGCGCTCGGTTTGCCCCGCGATGGGCGGCAGCCGTTCAGGACATCGTGACTGCGTGAAAGGAACTCCGCAATTCTAGCACCGAATCGCTGATCGGACAACCCTGCCGTCGGCCGACGGCAGGGTCATTCAGTTTTCAGGTCACCATACCCCCGGCGCTTCACCGCCCTGTAATCGAGCAGATGGCGCTTGCAGCTACGGCGCAGGTGTGTATGAAACCTGGCTCAAGGCGCACCTTCCGTTCATTGCCAGGCAAGGCGTTAGCGATGCCTATATCGCCGCGGGTTCCGATCCCTGGGTCCGACGGTAATCGCTGACGGGGTTCACACAACGGGAATCTCGTTGCGCCTCAATCGCGGCATCATGGGCCAAGCGCTCAAAGCGAAATGCACAAGCACCGGCGCACACCAACGAAGCCAGCGTATTCGTCGTTCACCTGCCCCGGGAAAGCTCGGTGACGAGCTCCTCCAACCCGCGGCCGCGTCCCCGCGCGACGGCTGCCGCGAAAGCTTCCGGCGGCTGTTCTCCTTCGAGTTTCGCCAGCAACCGGATCATCGGCTGGCGCACACGATGGCTGGTGAAGGGATGAGCGATCACGAAAGACAGTAATTCGATTGCGCCAGCGCGCGCCCCTCGCATGACGCGAACCTGCGCCAACCCGGCCAAGGCCTCCATGAGATCAGTTGCAGAGCACCCGCGACAGCGCAGGGTGCCGACAAACGACTCCTCTGCCGTGGCTGGGTCGCTCAGCATACACGCAGTTCGACCCGCTCCGATGAGAGCGACAGCCTGGATGTCCCCCCACTCCAGACCATTTTGCTCGTAATAGGTGATGACTGCCTCGTAGGCCTCTTTCGCTTTGTCTGGGCGATTCATCGCCAGCTCCACTTCAGCCAGCCCCGTCATGCCTCGCGCGATCGCTGCAGGTCGGTCGCACGCACGCGCCCCTGCAATCGTTTGACGATAGTGCGTGGTTGCTTCCATCAGGCGGCCCAGCGCAATCTCGGCCTGGGCCATCGTCAGCAGGGAGTAGAAGCTATGTCCGCGCTGCCCGTGTGTTTGGTTTGCGCGCAGGCTCTCGGCTGCCAGCCGCAGCGCTTCGCTGCAATTGCCCCTGACGTAATACAGCAGCCCGAGATTGGCCAGTGCATTTGCGTTGCAGGCCCACGGCAGGGACTCAAACCACTGCAGCGCCTGTCGCACCACGACTTCCGCCTCCGCATACTGGCCGAGACGGAAGAGGGGGTAGAAAAGCGCTGAGGTGATCTCCGCCTGCCAGTAGATCAACGTGCGATCCGGCTGGTATGGCCAGAGATGAGCGTGGATATCTGGAAGTTCAGTCAGCAGCGCGCGCCGCAGTTGCAGGGCCGCGGCGAAATCTCCACGATCCTGCAAGAGGAACGTCTGCGCGTGCCGCAAGCGGAACCGAGCCTCGATTGATCCAGGGGCCCGCGCCACGGCATCCACTAACCCGAGACTCGTCTCAAGATCGGCTGCCGCGCGCGTAAGCTGGCCCAAACGCGAGAAACATCCGGCCCGGTGGCGCAGCAGCTCGATCAGGCACAGGGTGGCTTCACACGAAGGGTCAGTCGCCGCGCTCGTCTTCAGCCGTGCCTGCAACACATGCTGGGCTTGTTCGAGCAGCTGAAGCTGCGTGCGTGCGGAAGCATCCGGGTAGCCGACCACGGCGAAGAGATCGCGCAAGGTTTCGAATCGATTGCCTTCGATGGCGCGTCGCCAGATCGCGTTGTAGTTCTCCAGATCGGCGAGGAGGGGCAGAAAGCGGTCCTGCCATGTAGTGACGATCTCGCGCCGTGCCTTCAGGCGCGCCAGATAGTAGGCTGTGTGGCGGTCGCGCGCCTGGTCGGGGGGCTCCCGCGCTTCGCGCTCATGCTCGACCGCCAGTTTCTCGGCGCAGTATTGGTGGACAAGCGCGTGGAGGGTGCAGCGGTTGGATGCCTCCGGGCCTTGACCGGAAGGCTCGATCCGCAGCCAGGATTTGTCTGCGAGGCTGGCCAGGTCCAGCAGGGTCGCACCGGTCACTGCTATCGCAGCTTCGACGGTGCAGCCTCCGCAGAACAGGGCTAGCTGCCGCAGGATGCTCCGCTCCTGGGACGAAAGCATGCGCCACGAATAGTCGAACGCAGCAGTAATGCTGCGGTGGCGCGTGGGGACATCGCGAGCCGAGCTTCTCAACAGATCTATCCCGCGTTCGAGTCGGCTGGCGATTTCGGCCAGGGACAACAGGCGCATCCACGCCGCGGCGAGCTCAATGCCCAGCGGCATGCCGCCCAACATTCGGCAGATCCGCCCGATGGTTCGCGCTTCGTCCCGTGTAGGCACGAAGTCGGGCCGCAGCCGGCGGACGCAGGCGAGGAAGAGGGCAGTGGCGCTGTAGTGCGCCAGAGACTGCACAGGCTCAGACAGCGGCTCCGGAGTCTTCTCAGGCATTGCTGCTGACCAGGTTCGCCCGCTCGTCTCAGCCAGTGACCCGTTTGCTCCGGCGTCATCGGGCGCGAGATGCTCCGGTGGCGTCTGCATCCCTCCAAGCGGGGCCAGCCACTCAGCCGTCACATTCAGCCGCGATCGCGAGGTGATGAGCAGTTTCACGTCCGGCGCCGCCGCAACCAATTTTGTCACCAACCCATAGCCGTCGCGGAGGTTGTCATCTGGTCCGCTGAGCAGGTGCTCGTAGTTGTCCAGTACCAGCAGCAGCCGCTTGTCGGCCAGGAAATCGAGCAGCGCGTTATCGGGATCGGTAGCCGACCGCGGTGCGTGCAGCGCCTGCAAGATCGCTGCTGAGAGAAAATCGGCCGATGTCAGCGGCAACAGATCCACGAAGCAGGCCCCATGAGCGAAGCGTTCGCTTGCAGTGCGGGCTGCCTGGATCGCCAGGCGTGTCTTGCCGATCCCGCCCGGCCCTAACACGGTGAGCAGGCGACAGCCAGGATCGACCAGCCGAGCGCCGACCTGCGCCAGCTCCGTCTCGCGACCGATGAACGGCGTCAGATCGGGCGGCAGGTTGTGAGCCGGGGCCGGGGAGCCAGGGAGCGGGGGCATGGGCGTCGGCGTGGCGGCGTTCCCTGAACGAAGGGCTTCATAGAGGGCGGTCGTGGCGGGTTCAGGTTCGACGCCGAGCTCCTCCGCCAGCAGCTTGACGCACTGCTCGTACTGTCTGACAGCCGCCCCCCGCTCGCTGGCCTGCGCGTGAAGCTGCATCACCAGCCGATGCGCTGCTTCGTTCAGCGGGTCGAGGTCGCACCAGCGGCGGGCGTGCGTGATGGCGGCTTCGATCTGCCGATGTTCGGCCAGGCCCGACGCCAGGCGCTCCAGCGCGTCCGCCAGTTGCAGTCGCAGCGTCTCGGTCTGCTGCGTCTGCCACATGTCGAAACCGGCCGCATCGTCGAGGGTGAAGCCTGCCAGGAAATCTGCCCGGTAGAGGCCCACCGCTT
>CAYRFV010000049.1:0-24692 GCA_964423545.1 uncultured Anaerolineales bacterium
GATGAGCGATGTCCTGGTGAATAATGGCCTGACGATCGATGACATGCTCGCGCGCTGGACGATGTTCGGGACCTATCAGCGGATGGAGATGAAGAAGTAGACGAAGGTCGATGGGCTGCGGACGCTGGAAGTGCTGTGTCTATCGTCCGCCGCCGGTGTCCTCGTCTATCGGAGGAGCAACGCATGTCAAACATCAACATCGAAGTGCATCACGTCACTCGCGTCGAGGGACATGGGAATATCGTGGTTAACGCCAAGAACGGCGTCTTGGAGGAGTGCCGGCTGGAGATCGTCGAGACGCCCCGCTTTTTCGAGGCGATGCTGCGCGGCCGGCCGTACACCCAGTCGAGCCACATCACCAGCCGCATCTGCGGCATCTGTGCGGTGGGTCACGCCACAGCCAGCCTGCGCGCCACCGAAGACGCCCTCGGCATCGAGCCATCGGTGCAGACGTTGCTGCTGCGCAAGCTCAACTTCCACGGCGAAAATCTCGATAGCCATGTGCTGCACGTCTACATGCTCGTCGCGCCGGATATGTTCGGAGTCGGCTCGGTGATCCCATTGGTGCAGATTGCACCGGAAGCGGTGCTGCGGGCGCTGCGGATCAAGAAGCTGTCCGGCGATCTCTGTGCGACGATTGCTGGACGGCACACACACCCGATCGCCATGGCCGTGGGTGGCTTCACGCACTTTCCGACCATCGCCGAGCTGAAGGCGCTGCGCGCGCGGCTGGTCGATGCGCGCGTCGACATGGATGAGACGGTCAAGCTGGCGAAGACGCTGCCGTGGCCGCAGTTCAATCGCGAGACCGAATATGTAGCACTTCGCAAAGAGGACGAGTACGCGTTCATCGACGGCACGATCACCACGACCGACGGCGGCAGCTATGCACTGAAGGACTATCGCAAGGTGACGAACGAGCGCATGGTGACGCACTCGACTGCCAAGCACGCAGCCCACAAGCGCAGCTCGTACATGGTGGGTGCGTTGGCCCGCTTCAATGTCAACTACGACAAGCTGCACCCGCGCGCCAAGGCGGCTGCTGAGGCGCTGGGAATCAAGCCCCTCTGCACGAATCCCTATCTCAACACGGCGGCGCAGGTGGTCGAGATGGTGCACAGCGTCGAAGACGCGATCGACATCATCGACGAGCTGGTCGATCGCGGCATCAAGCCCGAGCCGCTTCCTGCCTTCCCCGGCAAGGGCGGTGACGGCGTCGGTTCGTGTGAGGTGCCGCGCGGCATCCTGTTCCACAACTACCAGATCGGCGACGACGGCAACGTGATCGGCGCCAACTGCATCATCCCGACCGGCCAGAACCTGGCCAATATCGACGCCGACATGCGCGCCTTGGTGCCACAGATCCTCGACCGGCCGGAAGACGAGATCCGGCAGATGATGGAGATGCTGGTAAGGGCGTACGATCCGTGTATCTCGTGCTCGGTGCATTTTCTGGACGTGAAGTTTGTCTGACGGAGGACGGGGAACCGATGACGAAGGCCGAACGCCGAGCGCGCTTGAGAGCTCTGGTCCTTCACCGCTTGTCGTTTGTCCTATCCTGATCGTCGGACTCGGCAATCCGCTTCAGGCAGACGACGGTGTAGGCTGCCGCGTGATTGAGGCGTTGGAGGGCCGCGCGTGGCCGCCCGGCGTTGAGGTCATGGACGCGGGCACGCCCGGCGTCGGGTTGATCAACCTGCTGGAGGGCCGGCAGCGCGTGATCATTGTCGACGCGGCCGAGATGGGCCGGCCGGCCGGCGAGGTCGTCCGCTTCCGGCCCGAAGACGTGACGTTGACCGGCTCTACCGAGCGGTTCTCGCTGCACCGCACCGCCGTGGCCGATGCGCTGGCGCTGGCCCGGGCGCTGAGCCTGCCGCTACCGGAGATCGTGGTCTTCGGCGTGCAGCCCGGCTACGTCGGCTGGCGCGACACGCTCAGCCCGGAGGTTGCGGCGGCAGTGCCGGGGCTGGTCAACGCGCTCCTAGAAGAGGCCGGACGCCAGACGTGAAGAGCGGGTGGCGCTGGTGGGTCTGGCGCCGGATGCCCGGCGCCGCCTATCCTGCCACCTGAGTGGCGTCTCTCGCCGCGGCTCGTCACATCTCGCGCTTTGGATGGTGCGAGGACGAAGCCACCCCGCGCACCCACGGGAGGAGATCTATGGCAAAAGACATGGGCCACATCCTCGTAATTGATGATGATCCTGACATGGTCGAGGCGTTGAGCATGCCGCTGGAGTCGCATGGTTACCGAGTCTCGCACGCGGCTAACGGCGACCTTGGCTTGATGCTGGTGAAGGAGCTCAAGCCAGACCTGATTATCCTTGATGTGATGATGGAGACGGCGACCGCAGGCTTTCAGGTGTCGCTGGCGCTGCGCAGCCCCGATCCCCAGTCAGAGTACGCGGCCTACAAGGGCATCCCGATCCTGATGCTCACCTCCATCCACTCGACTACGCCGCTCCGCTTTGGCCCGGATCAGGACTACCTGCCGGTGGATGCGTTCATCGACAAGCCGGTTGATCCGGACAAGCTGGTGGCGCAGGTGGGCAAGTTGCTGGCGAGGGAGTAGCAGCGGCAGCTGCCGGCTACCGCGTACATCTCTTCAGTCTGCTGCGGCAGCCTGCGCCCGGCGCGGTCAGGGAGAACCGGGTCGAGGGGCTGTCGCAGCAGACGCGTCTCTCGCGAAGTCGGTTCAGTTGTCCATTCTGATGCCGGCGTGCGGCGATCTGAACCATGTTCTTGCGCTGGGCGAGGACTTACAGAAGGCGCTGCGGTTTCCCGTCGATGTGCGTGCTCAACGACGCACCCCTCCCGTTTCGCCACAATGTCAACTGCGGCATCCCCCTCAGCCGCTCTCTTGATCCTCCTGTGGCAGCGCAGATCACAAGTTCGCTGTTCACGCCCCGCCTTTCACGATATGACAGGCATCATTGCCGGAGTCGCCGGCAAGTGCTTTAAGTACGATAGCGTGCGGTGACTCTGGGAGGCGCTGCTGACAACAGACGCGTGCCCTCAATTTTCAGGACAGAAGCATGGCCGACAACCCGATGACGTTCGACCTGACCCCGCTTCGCCAGATTCTCGATGAGTTCGGCGGACAGAAGGGCGCAGTCATTCCCATTCTTCAGCGCGTCCAGGATGCCTACGGCTATCTGCCCAAAGAGCTCCTGGCCGAGATCTCCAAGCGCACCGGCATCCCGCTCACGCGGTTGATCGGTGTGGCGACCTTCTATGCCCAGTTCCGGCTGGCCCGTCGCGGCAAGCACTTGATTCGCGTGTGTGATGGCACGGCGTGCCATGTGCGCGGCGCGCCCAAGAATGTCGCGGCCATTCAGGACGCCTTCGTCCTGAATGGTGAGGGCACCTCGCCGGACTACAAATACACCATGGAGATCGTCTACTGCATCGGCTCGTGCGGTCTGGCGCCGGTGGCGGTGGTTGACGACAAAGTGTTCGGTCGCCTGGAACCGGACGAGCTGGTCGACCGGCTGCGCGAAGTCGATCCGATGGAGTCGTAAGGATGCCGAAGCTTGCAAATGTTGACGAATTGATGCGGGCCGGCGCGGCTGCGCAGCGTGAGATCGACGCGCGACGCCAGGCCGCCACGACAATCTACATCGGCATGGGTACATGCGGCATTGCGGCCGGTGCACGCGACACGCTGCATGCCATCCAGGACGAGCTGGCTCGCCGTGGCCTGGACGCCCGAGTCGAGGGGGTGGGATGCATCGGCTTCTGCGTCAGGGAGCCGTTGGTCGACATCCAACTGGCCGGCCAACCGCGCGTCACTTATGGCAACATCGGCCCTGACAAAGTGTCACGCCTCATCGAGGAGCACATCGTGAAGGGCGCGCCGGTCAAGCAGTGGGTAGTCGGGAAGCTGGTAGATTGGTAGGCCGGTGGACCGGTGATTGGTAGATTGATTGGCTGGAGGCCGCATGGATCATCCGCCATCTATTGAAGAGGTCCTCAAGACTGCTGTTCAGCGCGAGATCGAGGCGTTCAATCTGTACAGCGACGCGGCGCAGGGCACGAACAATGGGCCGCTGCGCAACGCGCTGCTCGAGATGGCCGAACAGGAGCGCGGCCACCGCGTCAAGCTGGAGAACATCGCCGCGGGCAACGTCCGTTGGGCTGTGCGCATGGCGAAGACGCAGGCCGTGACCGATCTGCGGCTCAGCGACCACCTGGAAGGTGGTTCGCTGGAGCCGAACGCCAACTACCATGACATCCTGCTCTTCGCGGCCAAGCGCGAGAAAGCCGCCTTCGACTTCTACAAGGCGATGGCGGAGATCATGGACGACACCCTGATCCAGAACATCTTCGAGATGCTTGCGAACGAAGAGCTGAAGCATAAGAACCGGCTGGAACGGATGTACGAGGACGAGGTGTATCAGGAATTCTGACGTGATGCGTGACGAGTGATACGTGGCCTGCGCGGATCGCGTGGGGCGGTCACGCATCACACATCACGCTTCTCGCATCAAGGACGCGCCACATGGATCGAACCCAACAGCTGGACCTGTTCCAAGCGCTGCCCTCCTATGCCGAGCTGCCGTTCTACAGCAAGCAGATTCGCATCGTGCTGCGCAATTGCGGGATCATCGACCCCGAGCGGATCGAGGCGTATCTTGCGCGCGACGGCTACCAGGGACTCGGCAAGGCGCTCAGCCTGCCTCCCGGCGAGGTGGTGAGCACCGTGCAGGACGCAGGGCTGCGCGGCCGCGGCGGCGCCGGCTTCAGCACCGGCCTCAAATGGGAATTCGCGCGGCGCTCGAAGGCGACGCCGAAATTCGTGATCTGCAACGCCGACGAGGGGGACCCCGGCGCATTCATGGATCGCTCCATCCTGGAGGGGGACCCGCACAGTGTGATCGAAGGGATGATCATCGCCGGCTACGCGGTCGGTGCAGCCGAAGGGTACATCTACTGCCGGGCCGAGTATCCGTTGGCGATTGCGCGTCTCAAGACGGCCATCAGCCAGGCCCACGACTATGGTCTGCTCGGTGAAAACATCCTGGGGAGCGGCTTCTCTTTCGATCTGCACCTGAAGGAGGGTGCGGGCGCGTTTGTCTGCGGCGAGGAGATGGCGCTGATCGCTTCGGTGGAGGGCCGCCGAGGCGAACCGAGGCCCAAGCCGCCCTTCCCAGCCGTCGCGGGGCTGTGGCAGCGGCCCACGGTCGTCAACAACGTCAAGAGCTATGCCATGACGCCGCAGATCATGCTCAAAGGGCCCGACTGGTTCCAGAGCATCGGCACCGCAAAATCGCCGGGCACCGCGGTCTTCGCGCTGACCGGCAAAATCAAGAACACCGGCCTGATCGAAGTGCCGATGGGCATCACCCTGCGCGAGATCATCTTCGATATCGGCGGCGGCATCCCGAAGAAGAAACACTTCAAGGCGGTGCAGACCGGCGGGCCGCTGGGCGGCTGCCTGCCCGGCGAGGCGCTCGACACGCCTGTCGACTTCGACTCGCTGGTGGCAGCCGGCGCGACGATGGGCTCCGGCGGCATGATCGTGGTCGACCAGGACACATGCATGGTCGAGTTCGCCCGCTATTTCCTGACCTTCGCCTCCGCGGAATCGTGCGGGAAGTGCGTGCCGTGCCGGATCGGTGGGCAGCGGCTGCTGGAGACGCTGACGCGCATCGCAGAAGGAGCCGGCACGCAGCGCGATCTGGACGAGATCGATCGCATCTCGCGCAACATGCGCGAGGCGTCGCTGTGTGCGCTGGGCCAGCTTACGCCCGGCCCGGTGATGTCGGCGCTGCGCTTCTTCCGCGCGGAGTACGAGGCGCATGTCCACGATAAGTTCTGCCCGGCGGGGGTCTGCAAGGGGCTGTACGAGCTGCATGTGCTGGACGACAAGTGCGCTGGCTGCGGCCTATGCAAGAAGGCGTGCCCGCAGGATGCCATCACCGGCGACCGCAAGCAGCCGCACCTGATCGACCAGCTCAAGTGCATCCAGTGCGGCGCGTGCGTCGAGGCGTGCAATCTGGCAGCGATCATTCCGCAGCCACGGTCGAAGGGCGTGCACGCGATCGCGGTGGAATAGGAGACAGTCCGACGATGGTCCAAGTCAACCTCACCATTGACGGCAAGAAGCTCAAAGCCGAAGCCATGCAGACCGTCTACGAGGCGGCGACGGCCAACGGCATCTACATCCCGGCGTTGTGCCACCATCCGGCGTTGCCGCCGGAGGGCGCATGCCGCGTCTGCCTGGTGGAGATCGAGCGCCAACGCGCGCTGCAGCCAGCCTGCACCTTCCCGGTCACCGAGGGATTGGTCATTCACACCAACTCACCGAAGGTGCGCGAGGCGCGCAAATTCGTGCTGGAGCTGATCATCTCCGACCACCCGCTCGACTGCATGACCTGCGAGGCAACCGGCGATTGCCGGCTGCAAGACCTGGCTTACGAGTACGAGGTCAAGGGGAACGAGTACGCAGGCGGGGTGCAGCACGACTATCCCATCGATGACCCGAACCCGTTCATCCAGGTGGACCGCAACAAGTGCATCCTCTGCCGGCGCTGCGTGCGGGCGTGCAACTATATCAACGGCGTCGAGGCGATCGGCATCGTCTACCGCGGGTTCAAGGCGCGCATCGCGTTCGGCATGGACTCTACGATGGAGGACAGCCCGTGCGAGTTCTGCGGGAGCTGCGTGGAGGTGTGCCCCACGGCTGCACTTTGGCCGAAGATGAGCCTGGGCAAGGGCCGCGCCTGGCAGCTCAAGAAAGTGGAGACCACGTGCTCCTACTGCGGGGTCGGCTGCCGCCTGAACCTGTACGTGCGCGACAACCAGGTTGTCAAGGTCACCGGCGCGGATGGCCCGGCCAACCACGGCTTCACTTGCGTCAAAGGTCGCTTCGGCTATGATTACGTGAATCACCCGGACCGGCTGTCCCGGCCCTTGGTGAGGAGGCGCCTGCTGGACGACGAACGCCCGCCGACGGCCGATGGCGCGCCGTCTGCCGCCGATCGTTTATCGTCCGACTTCGTCGAGACTGACTGGGACACCGCACTCAACCTGGTTGCACGCAAGTTCGCCGACACCAAACGGCAGCATGGGGGCGACGCGTTCGCGGCGCTGGCGTCGGCCCGGTGCACCAACGAGGAGAACTTCCTCATCATGAAGCTGGCGCGACAGGTGATGCAGACGCACAACGTTGACCACTGTGCGCGGCTCTGACACAGCGCCACCGTCACCGGTCTGGTGACAAGCTTCGGCTCTGGGGCCATGACGAACCCGTTCGAGGACATCGCCAAGAACGCGCAGTGCCTCTTCATCATCGGCTCGAACACCACCGAGCAGCACCCCGTGTTCGGCATGCAACTGCGCCAGGCGGTCAAGCAGCGCGGTATTCCGCTCATCGTGGCTGACCCACGGCGCATCCCGATCACGCAGTATGCGACGATCCATCTGCGTCACAAGCCTGGCACCGACACGGCGCTGCTCAACGGCCTGATGCACGTACTCATCTTCGAAGACCTGTACGATCATGAGTTCGTGGTGAGCCGCACCGAGGGCTTCGAGGATCTCAAGGCCAAGATGGCTGAGTACACCCCGGAGCGCGTGGCCTGGATCTGTGGCGTCGACGCCGAGGATATCCGCAAGGCGGCGCGGCTGATGGCGGCGCACCGGCCCGGTGCGTTGATGTATGCCATGGGCATCACCCAGCACACGAGCGGCCACGGCAACGTCGTCACGTGCGCCAATCTGCAGATGCTCCTGGGCAACTTGGGTGTTCCGGGCGGCGGCGTCAACCCGCTGCGCGGCCAATCGAATGTGCAGGGCGCCTGCGACATGGGGGGCTTGCCCAACTACTACACCGGCTATCAGAATGTGGCGGTGGAGGCGAGCCGCCGGAAGTTCGAGGCGGCCTGGGGCATCGTACCGGCCGTGGACAAGCCGGGCCTGACGCTCGTCGAGATCATGAACGCGGCCGAGCAGGGCCAGATCAAGGCGATGTACATTGTCGGCGAGAACCCTGCCCTTTCCGATCCGGACAGCAACCACGTGCGTCACTGCCTGAGCTCGCTCGATTTCCTGGTGGTGCAGGACTTGTTCATGACCGAAACGGCGCAATTGGCGGATGTGGTGCTGCCCGGCGCATCCTTTGCGGAGAAGGACGGCTGCTTCACCAACAGCGAGCGCCGCGTCCAGCGCGTGCAGCGCTGTCTCAATCCGCTGGGTGAATGTCGCCCCGACTGGGAGATTATCGCGGATCTGGGCCAGCGGATGCAGGCGGTGCTCTGGCCGGAGCTGCCCGAATCCCTCGCCGAGGCTCCGCACGGCTCCTGGGACTACATGAACCCGGCCGAGATCATGGATGAGATCGCCGACCTGACACCCTCGTACGGCGGCATCCGCCACCACCGGCTGGAGAAGCTGGGCGGTCTGCAATGGCCGTGCCCCGATGAGAAACACGGCGGCACCCCTATTCTGCACGTCGGCAAGTTCCCGCGCGGGCTGGGCCGGTTCCAGCCGATGGAGTATCTCCCGCCGGTTGAACTACCCGACGAAACCTATCCGCTGCTGTTGACTACCGGCCGCGTGCTTTACCACTACCACACCGGCACCCTCACCCGGCGGGCGCAAGGATTGGCAGCGATCTATCCCGAAGGATTGGTGGAGCTGCACCCGGAGGATGCGGCGCGTCTTGCCGTGGCAAACGGCGAGCTGGTGCAGGTGACCAGCCGCCGCGGCCAGGTCAACGTCAAGGCCGATGTCACCGACAAGATTCAGCCCGGCGTGGTCTTCATGACCTTCCACTTCCCCGAAAGCGCAGCCAATTTCCTCACCAATCCGGCGCTCGATCCGGTTGCGAAGATTCCGGAGTTCAAAGCGTGCGCGGTGAGGGTGAGCAGAGCTCCCGCGTGAGCTGAGCTCACGAAGGAAACTGAAAGTCGACGCAAGACGGAGGACCGGAGACGAAGGGCCCAGGCCTTTGGTCCTTCGTCTTTTGTCCCCGGACTGCGAAACCCCAAAGCACGAGGTGGCACCAGCGCATGGCAAACGGCGAAATCAACATCGATGCTTTCATGCCGCCGCAAATGGCGAACCGGGCGGAAGCAATCGGCATCAAGAAGGCGAATCTCGATTTCTGGACGATGTTCAGCCTGGCGATCCTGGCAGGCGCATTTGTGGGGGCGGGAGCGATCTTCTTCACCACGACCACCGCGGGCGCGGCGGACAAGCTGGCCTACGGTGTGACTCGTCTGCTGGGCGGCGTGGCGTTCTGCCTGGGTCTCATCCTTGTCATCGTGGCGGGCGCTGAGCTGTTCACGGGCAACAACCTGATCGTGATGGCTTGGGCGAACCGTAAGGTCGGCACGCGGCTGTTGCTGCGCAACTGGGTCATCGTTTACGCAGGCAACTTCGTGGGCGCATTGCTCACCGCACTGCTGGTGTTCTACAGCCAGCAGTATATGTTCGGCGGCGCCGCTGTGGGCGCCAATGCGCTGAGCATCGCTAATGCCAAGGTGAATCTGGGCTTCACCCAGGCGCTGGTGTTGGGAATCTTATGCAATGCCCTGGTGTGCATGGCGGTCTGGCTGTGCTACAGCGCCCGCAGCACCACCGACAAGATCTTATCGATCATTTTCCCGGTGTCCGCCTTTGTGGCGGCAGGTTTCGAGCACAGCATCGCCAATATGTATTTCATCCCGATAGGACTGCTAATCAAGTCTGGCGCGCCACCGGAGTTCTGGGCGAAGATCGGCAAGACCGCCGCCGATTATGGCGCCCTGACGTGGCAGAGTTTCCTCATCGACAACCTGCTGCCGGTCACCCTCGGCAACATTATCGGCGGGGCCGGCCTGGTGGGGCTGGCGTATTGGTTCGCGTATCTGCGGACGCAGAAAGAGTGAAGGAGGGCACCATGCGCGCCTACGTTTTGGTCAACGTTCGCACCGGTGAGGAGCGGCAGATCAAGAAGCTGCTCACCAACACACCGGGCATCAGTCGCGTTGAAGTGACTTTCGGCCCGTACGATATGATCGTTCAGGTGGAGGCGCCGGACCTCACTGCGCTCGGCAAGCTAGTGTCCGGCACGATCCGTTCGGCCCCCGGCGTGGAGAACACGTTGACGTGTCTAGCCGTGGAGTGAAGCGGCCGCGTCCGCGGCGTCAGTGCAGACACCCGCGGCATGACAAGCGTCATACTCCGGCGAACCCTGGCGTGCTATTCTGTTTGCACTATCTGCGCGGCTTTCTTCTCATGGGCCGCTTGTCGGGTTCCTGCTCAGGGAGCACGATTCCACTGCGAAGGCCCCCCAGGATGTGAGGAAGCGGGGCCTATCGTTTTCGATCTGGCCCGGAAGCAGGGTGACTTCGTGGTGCGTTTCATGCTCCGGCCTGGCTGGAGCGGAACGGATCGGGGCGGACCTTGTGGAGGTCACAGGATGCAGTTGCGGGATGTGCTCAGGGCGATTGACGGCAAAGTGATCACCCCTGAGATTGACCTGGATATCGCGGTACAAATGGGGTGCGGCGCCGATCTGATGAGCGACGTACTGGCGTTCACGCATGCCGACACGCTGCTGCTGACCGGCTTGACCAATCCGCAGGTCGTGCGCACCGCCGATATGGCGGGCATCCGGGCGATCGTTTTTGTGCGCGGCAAGTTGCCGCCGGCCGAGACTGTGGCCTTGGCCCGCGATCGGGGCATTCCGCTGTTGGCATCCAAATACACACTCTTCGAGACTGCCGGCCGCCTCTTTGCAGCGGGTCTGCCCAGTTGCGGCATCTTCGACAGCAGCCTGGCGCGCTGGCGGGAGTTCTTTGGTGAGCGTTGATGCCGCGAGTGGCGCGGCCACCATCCTGATCATCGATGATAGCCCGGACATGGCCCTGGCTGTTTCCATGCCGCTCGAGGCCGCCGGACACCAAGTGGTATGGGCGTCTTCGGGCCGCGAGGGACTGGAGAAGGTCCTTGAGATCGCGCCGGATCTGATTATCCTGGACGTGATGATGGAAACCGGCACCGCCGGCTTTCAGGTCTCGCTGATGCTGCGCAGCCCTGATTCGGACTCCCGGTACGCTCGGTTCCGCTGCGTCCCGATCCTGATGCTGACCGCGATTCACACCACGACGTCGTTGCGCTTCGGCCCGGACGAGACCTACCTGCCTGTGGACGACTTCATTGAGAAGCCCGTCGACCCGGATCTGCTTCTGGCAAAGGTCAATACGCTCCTCGCCGACCCATCCCGGTGATTCATCCAGCAGGCCGCGCCGTGCGCCTGCTGAGTTGGAGTCATGGCGAATCCTGAAGAGGAGGCATTGCGCATGTCAAACAAACAGCGTATCTTGATGGTTGATGACGATATCCAGGCCGTCGATACGGTCGAGACCTTGCTGCAGAGCGTCGGCTATGAAACGAACCACGCCTACATGGCTACGGAAGGCATGCAGATCGCGCGCACGTGGAAGCCCGACCTGATCCTCCTCGATGTCATGTTCGCCGGTCCGCCAGGCCCGGATGGTTTCGAGGTGTCGCGCGAACTGCACGCCGATCCAGAGCTCAAAGATATCCCGGTGATCATCCTGTCAGGCCTGAAGAAGTTCTTCGGCATGACCACGGAGTTCGCCCCGGATGAGACGTGGATGCCGGTCAAGGCATTTCTCGAGAAGCCAGTCAAGCCCGCCACGCTGCTGGATGCCATCGAGAAGGTGCTCGGACCGAATCCAGCGAAGAAGTCTGCCTGACCGTCCGTCCCCTGGCGGGGCTGCGAGATACGTTCGGGAGCGGGCCTCCCCGGTTCAGTTGGATGAGCCTGGGAGGCCGCTGGTTTTTCTGCCGGGAACACAACGGCGCTGGAGATGGCGGCGATGCGTGAGGCACTCGATGCACTCCTGGTCGCAGTGATGCGCCTGGCGGCGGCTGATGCCGCGGCAGTCTGGCTGCTCGACGCGGCTGCGCCGGATCGGCTCAGACTCGCAGCAAGTCGCGGCCCCGGCGCCCCCTCATCCTCTGAGCTGCTCGCTGACCGCCCCGTGGATCAACGCGCGCTCACCGAAGGTGTGGCGGTGGCGAGCGGCAGCCTCTGCGTCCGTCTCGCCTCGGCTGATCATGTGTTCGGAACACTCCATCTCCAGACATCCTCCTCGCTTCCTTTTGACCCGCTTCTGATCGAGCAGGTGTGTGCTGTGGCCGACCTGGGCGCTGTCGCCCTGGCAGCCGCCACCCGTGCGGTTGCACTCGAAAAGGTCGAGGCACGTCAGGAGCAGTTCATCCGCGTGACTACGCACGAGCTTCGTTCGCCGATCGCTGTCTCACAGACGTTGGTCCGCAACGTGGTCAAGGGCTATGCCGGTCCGATGACGGAGAAGCAGAAGCACGTTTTCAGCCGCATCTCCGCCCAGCTCGATATGCTGGAGACGCTGGTCAACGACCTGCTAGACCTGGCAGCCAGTCGAGCGCACGGTGCAGTCGGCGTTGGACCCGTGGCGCTCAACGGCCCGGTGGGGCGTGCGGTGCTGCTGCTGCAACCTCGCGCCGATGAGAAAGGGGTGGCCCTAAACTACCGCGCTTGCCGGGACGAGATCGTGGTGGAAGCTGACGAAGAAGGTTTGGATCGCATCCTGGTTAATTTGGTGGGCAATGCGGTCAAGTACACGCTCCCGGGTGGCTCGGTTCACGTGGGGCTTTGCCAAACCGGCGATGAGGTGTTCATCACCGTGTCCGATACTGGCATCGGCATCCCGCCGGAAGGGCAGGCGCACCTATTCGAGGAGTTCTACCGGGCGCCGAACGCGCGGGCGGCGAACATCACCGGCACGGGCCTGGGACTTGCCATTGTCAAAGAGCTGGTCGAACGCTTTCACGGCGTGATCTCTGTCGAAAGCACTGTCGGCCAGGGCACGACCTTTACCGTAGTTTTTCCTGCGTATCGCATCGCCAAATAGCTCGATCTCCGCAGCGCGAGGTTGTACTCACCCCAAAGTATGATTTTAGTCATACGGCGACAGGTGCGGTCGGGAGTATACTCGTATCGGTGAAGTGGCATCTTTCGCAAGAGCCCGCCCCTTCAAGTTCTTAACATGCTCCATTTCGTCACAGGTTGACGCGGCGCTCGACCTCTCGTCCGGGAGATCAATTGACACCTGCAAGGAGGCATCCCGTGGCAACGTCTGAGGTAATTGTCCTCACCGACATCAAGCGCGATCCTGCATTCAGCGATCGCTTGACGCCTGCCGGACACCAGCTCAGCACATGCATCCAATGCGGCACATGCACCGCCTCATGTCCCTCGGCAGAGGCCATGGACATCACGCCGCGCAAAATGTGGCGAATGGTGCAGCTCGGCCTGGTGGACGACGTGCTCCGCAGCAAGACGATGTGGCTGTGCAGCATCTGCTATCAATGCCAGGTGCGTTGTCCTCGCGGCATCCCCCTCACTGAAACGATCGCTAAGCTCAAGCAGCTTGCAATTCAGCAGCAGATCAAGCAATATCGCGAAAGCACCTATTTCTATGTGGCGTTCAGCGATGTGATGCGTCGCTACGGACGCATGCGCGAAACCGAGTTCATGGCGCGCTACTTCCTTTCCACCAATCCGTTCGAGGCGCTGGGGTACGCCACGATGGGGCTGACGCTGATGCGCCGCGGCAAGCTCAAGCCGGAGCTGCCTGCACTGCGCGGCGAGGGGAAGCTGGCGAAGCTGTTCGACCGCGTGGCCGAGTTGGAGGGACGCAAATGAACTCCTATCTCTTCTATCCGGGCTGCTCGATGGATGCATCGGCGCAGGAATACAAGAGCGCTATGTTGGCGGTGTTTCGTGAATTGGGCGCCGACGTGCGTGAGCTGCAGGACTGGACTTGCTGCGGGGCGAGCGTGGCGCCGGTCATGAGCGACTTGCTGGGATTGGCGCTGCCGGCGCGCAACCTGGCGCTGGCTGAGAAGATGGGGAACAGCCGCACGATGGTGGTCGGGTGCAGCGCGTGTTTCACCAGCTTTGCGCGCACCAACGCGGCCGTCGCCGATCCGGTGGCCCTGGCCCGCGTCAACCAGGCGCTCGAGGTCGAAAACCTGAGTTATGGCGGAGCGATCACCGTCCGCCACATGCTCGATGTGCTGGCTAACGACTTCGGCACGGCAGCCATCGCCGCCAAGGTCAAGCGTCCGCTGACCGGCCTCAAGGTCGCCCCGTACTATGGCTGCCAGACCGTGCGACCGTACGCGCAGTTCGATGACTCGCAGCATCCCTGGTCGATGACAGGTATTCTCGAAGCACTCGGCGCCACGGTCTACCATCATCTGCAGGAGGCGACCTGCTGCGGCACGGCGCTCCTCACCACCAAGCCGGAGCTGGGGTTGCGCATCGCGGGCGGCATCCTTCAATCCGCGCTTCCCGCTGACTGCATCGCCACTGTCTGCCCGATGTGTCACATGAACCTGGATTCCTATCAGGACAAGGTCTCGCGCGTGCTCGCGAAACCGATCAGAATCCCGGTGACGTTCCTGCCGCAACTGATCGGGATCGCGTTTGGGCTGTCGGAAAAAGAGATGCAATTCAAGCGGCACGTGGTGCCAGTGGAGCCGGTCCTGGCAAAGGTGCCGGCATGAGCGTCGGTTGAGGGCGCGTGGGTTCCCGGCGCAGGCGCGGGGTTCGAGGGGGCAGCGGATGAAGCTTGAAGACGTCGTCCGGCAGCTCGATCTGGAGGTCCTTGCGGGGATAGGTAAGCTGGACGCAGATGCCAGCGGCGGCTACGCGTGCGATCTTCTCAGCTATGTCATGGCGAAGGCCAAGGCGGGCGACCTGTGGATCACCGTGCAAGGGCATCCGAACATCATAGCGGTCGCAAGCCTGATCGGTCTGGCCGGCATCATCGTGGCCGAGGGTGCGAAAGTCGAGCCGGCCACGATCGAGAAGGCCGAACAGGAGGGTGTGCCGGTCCTGGCGACGACGCTGACCGCCTATGCTGCAGCGGGGCGGCTGTGGGAGCTGGGAGTGCGTTAGGATTGCGGGACGATGCGCGAGCTCAGCCTGCATATCCTGGATATCCTGCAGAATGCCGTCGAGGCCGGGGCGACGCGCGTCAAGCTGACCATCGCTGAGGACCTTGCCGCGGACTGCCTGACGATCATCGTTCAGGACAACGGGCGAGGCATCCCGCCGGAGAAGCTGCCGCACCTGTTCGATCCGTTCTATACCACCCGCAAGACCCGGCATGTCGGGCTTGGACTGCCGCTCGTCAAGGCCGCCGCAAAGCGCTGTGGTGGAGATGTGTCCATCGTCTCGGAGGTGGGCGCCGGTGCAACGGTCACCGCATCTTTTCAGCATAGCCATCTCGATCGCGCCCCGTTGGGCGATATCACAGGGACGCTGATGTCATTCATCCTGGGCGGCGCCTGTGACCTGCGGTATGTGCACCGGGTGTCTGGGAGCGGCGAAACCGATGGGCGCGAGTTCGCCTTCGATACGGCCGAGATGCGCGCTGAGCTAGGTGATGTGCCGCTGTCCCATCCCGACGTGCGCGACTGGCTGAAGCGGTTCATCACAGAGGGTGAAGGGGACTTGAGATAGAGACGAGAGATAGGGACTGGAGATAGAGAGCCGGATCGCAGTGCGCCTCTTTGCCACTATCTTCTCTCTCACCATCCGACCATGCCGTTTTTCACCGCCGACTTGCACCTGCATACTGTCCTCTCGGCGTGCGCCGAGGGGGAGATGTTGCCGGAGTTCATCATCGAGAGGGCGGAGGCGCTGGGACTTGACATTATCGCCGTTACCGACCACAACTCGTCGGAGAACGCAGCGGCAATGATCCGGGCGGCGGAGGGCACGGGCATCGTCGTATGGCCCGGCATGGAGGTGCAATCTCGTGAGGAGGTGCATCTGCTCTGCTTGTTCGATCATCTGGATCAGGCGTTGGCGTGGCAGGAGACGGTGTATGCCAGCCTGCCTTCGCTGAAGAACAAGCCGTCGGTGTTCGGCGAGCAGGTCGTCTTGGCGGAGGATGGCGAGCCGATCGGGTACAACGAGCGACTGTTGGCGACGTCGACCTTCCTCTCAGTCGAGGAGGTCGTCCAAGGCGTGCGCCGGCTGGGCGGGCTCTGCATCCCGGCCCACGTGGACCGGCCGATGTACAGCCTGATTAGCAACCTGGGGTTCATCCCGTCCGACCTGGCCATTCCGGGCGTTGAGGTCTCGCATCTGCTGAGTGTAAAGGAGGCCCGAGCTCGCTTTCCGCAGTTGGCGCGCTACGGGCTGATCGCCGACAGCGACGCACATCGGTTGGACGATATGCGACGTCGCACCACCGTCAAGATGGTGCACCGCACCGTTGCCGAGTTGGCGCAGGCGCTTGCAGGCCAGGGGGATCGCGGCGTGTGGGTGGATGGCGTGCGCTCTGGGCCGGGGTAGGCATGGCTTACGGATGACGCAGCTTGGTCGGATTCACGTATGACACTGTGGGTCGAGAGTGCGCTTAGGGTCTCGCCGGCAGGTGACGGGGAGACGGCCGGTGCAGTGAGCACTTTGACAACCGAAGAGCAGTTCGCAGCGGTAGTCGTCGGTGGCCAGGAACGAGATGGAGGGCGTCAAGCGGCTGGGATCAGGAGCCGATTGGCGCAGCTTGCCACCGAGAGCCTTGTCTCCGGCGCCGCGATGGATGCGGCCGTGAACGACGTGCTCGCCGCACTGCCAGCCGGCGAGCACGTCGCCGCCTCGCTTCTGCGCATCGAGCACAATGGTCGGGCCGACCTGGCCGAAATCGATGCGCTGCCTCTCTTCATGGCCCGTCGCGGTGATTTCCTCCTGCTGCCTGTCGCGGAAGAAGAGCAGGGTGGCCGGCTAGTGCGCCGCTGCGACTTTGTCGTTCGCCCTGGCGATCACCTGGCGCTGGTCAATGAGAGCTACATCCGAGCCAAAGACGGCTTCCGACCGTGGAGCTGGCGCGATGTCGCCCTCTCCGTCCGTCGCCTGACCGCCACCGGCTGCGACGCGGAACAATTGGCAGACGCGTTGCTGCGGCTGGCAGAGCGCAGACGTCTGACGGCGGATAGGGACTCCGCAAGCCGCAGGCCGCAAGTCGCGGTTCTTGCCATGGCTGTCCGGCCGATTCGCACTGCCACCGTGTGGAGCGGGCCGCCGGCCGACCGGAGACGGGATCGAGAGGCGCTGGAGAGATTGTTGGCCGAGGAAGGGACGCGCATCATCTGCGGAGACACGACCGCGGAGATTGCGGCTCGGCTGCTTGGGGCTGAGCTGGTGATGGAGCCGCCGCCTGCCGAGGGCTGGACAGAGGCGCCGCCGACTTCACGCCTGGTCGGCGCGGCCGAGCGGGTCGATCTGATCACCGAAGGCGCGGTGACGCTGGGCGTGGCGCGCAAGCGGCTGGCCGATGCAAAGCGCCCGCGCGACCTGGCAGGCCGGACGGATGGCGGATCGCGGTTGGCGCTGCGGCTGCTGGAGGCGGACAAGATTACCCTCATCGAGGGTCAGGCCATCAACCCCGCGCAGCGGACGGCGGATGGCGCGCCGCTGCGGCGGGCGGCGGTCGCAGGCCTGGTAGAGGCACTTAAGGCGCGCGGGAAGATCGTGGCGGTTGAGGATGCCTGAGGCGGGTTGTTGCCTTCCACGCGTGCGCCTGGAATCCGCGAATGTCGCCCGGTGGCCCGCGAGTCTCGCCTCTCGGATCGAGTGTTTGTGGCCCTGTTTAGGGTCGACAGGATCGTCTTCTAACCACGATACCCCATCGAAGGAGGTACTCGTACATGGAACAACCCAAAATCGGCGTCTATGTCTGTGACTGTGGCGTCAACATCGCAGCCACGGTCAATGTCCCGGAGGTCGTCAAGTTTGCCTCCGGGCTGCCGAATGTGGCCGTGGCGCGGGAGTACAAGTACATGTGCTCCGACCCCGGCCAGAAGATGATCAAGGAGGACATCAGGAATCTTGGGCTGACCCGCGTGGTGGTCGCAGCGTGCTCGCCCCGCATGCACGAGCCTACTTTCCAGAACGCGGTGGCCGAAGCAGGCGAGAATCCGTATCACTTTGCGATGGCCAATATCCGCGAGCATGTCTCGTGGATCTGCAAAGATGTGCCTGCCGGAACGGAGAAGGCTAAGCGTCTGGTCAACGCAACGGTGTTGCGTGTGGCGCTCCAGTCGGAGCTGTATGCGCGCAAGGAGCCGGTGACTCCTGCGGCGATGGTGGTCGGCGGCGGCATTGCGGGCATCCAGGCCGCGCTGACGATCGCGGACGCCGGCTACAAGGTGTACCTGGTCGAGCGGGAGCCGTCCATCGGCGGGCACATGGCCGAGTTGGACAAGACCTTCCCCACGCTCGACTGTAGCACCTGAATTCTGGGGCCCAAAATGATGGATGCCGGTCGGCATCCCAACATCGAGCTCCTGACCTACAGTGAAGTCGAGGAAGTTTCAGGCTACGTGGGCAACTTCACCGTCAAGGTGCGCAAGAAGCCCCGCTATGTGGACACCGAGGCGTGCACCGGCTGCGGCTTGTGCTGGCAGGAATGCCTCACCGTGCGCATCCCGCAGCTCAAGCTCATCAAGATGGGCGATATGAGCCTGGGCGAAAGGAGGCCTGGCGACCGATGAGCGAGTACAACGCAGATCGCGTCGAAGAGATCGTCCGCAGCTATGATTCCGACCCGACCAACAGCCTGGCGATCCTCCAGGATATCCAGCATGAGTACGGCTATCTGCCGCGGCAGGCGCTGGAGCTGGTCGCCGCGCGCGTGGGCATTCCCCAGGGCCACGTTTATCGGCTGGCCACGTTCTTCAAGGCGTTCAGCCTGAATCCGAAAGGCGAGCATCAATGCAAGGTGTGCCTGGGCACCGCCTGCCACGTCAAAGGCGGCGCGCTGATCCTTGAGATGCTGGAGAAGGAAATGGGGATCAAGGCGGGCAACACGACCGCCGACGGCAAGTTCTCGCTGGAAGGGGTGCGCTGCCTGGGGGCGTGCGCACTGGCGCCGATCGTAGTGATCGACAATGAACCGCTGGGCCAGATGACGCCGGACACCGCGACGAAGCAGATCCACACGCTCCGCGCGGGTCAGGTCGTCAAGGTGCCGGCGCAGGTGAGTGGCAAGGTTCAGGTGAAGACGCCGGTGGATCTGTCCGCCGTGCCGCCGAAAGGGTGAGATGAGAGAGAGGGAACGGGGAAAGAGAACGGAGAGCGATGCCAGTTCGGCGCTTTTCCTTTGCACCCGCTGCTCTCTGTCATCAGGAGGAGACCAAGATGCCTCAACTCAAGAGCCTTGATGAACTCCGCGCACTGCGCACACTGCTCCAGCAGGATAACAAGACTCGCACGGAGTCCAGCACCACGATCACCGTGGGCATGGGCACGTGTGGCATCGCCGCAGGCGCGCGTGAGGTGATGCAGGCGTTCCTGGACGAGCTGGCAGGGCGCAAGATCGATGCCCATCTTGTCACCACCGGCTGCATCGGCATGTGCTCGAAGGAGCCGCTGGTGGACATCCAGCAGGGTGACGGCCCACGCATCACTTACGGCAATGTGGACGCGACGATGGTGCCGCGCATCGTCGAAGAGCATCTCGTCCGGGGCCTGGTTGTCCAGCCGTGGGTGGTGGGCGTTCACGGCGACGTGCCGGTGGCGAGGGGGTGACAGATGGCTGATCTACATCGTGCGGATCTAGTGGTAAGCTGCCTCCACGGCCGCGCCCCGGAGTTTCTCCCTGCGCTCCAGGAGGAGATCGCGCGTCGCGGGCTGGCCGACGAGGTGCGCGTGATCGAGACCGGCTGCCGCGGCTTCTGCAGCATGGGGCCGGTGATCACCATCGAGCCGCCCGGCACTTTCTACGCCGGTGTGAGTGCGGCGGACGTGCCTGAGCTGGTCGAGGAGACCCTGGTCAAGGGCCGCATCGTGCAGAAGCTGCTCTATAAGGAGCCGGTAGGCCGCAAGGCTGTGCAGCGCTATGACCAGATCCCGGCTTTCGCCAAGCAGAAGCGCATCGTGCTGCAGCACTGCGGCATGATCGAGCCGACCTCCATCGAAGAGTACATTGCAGTAGGCGGCTACGAGGCGCTGGGCAAGACACTGACGACGATGACGCCGGAAGAGGTGATCGAGGAGATCAAGCAGTCCGGCTTGCGCGGACGCGGCGGCGCGGGCTTTGCAACGGGCCGCAAATGGGAGCAGACCCGGCGCGCGCACGGGGATGTTAAGTACATCATCGCCAACGGCGACGAGGGGGATCCAGGCGCGTTCATGGATCGCGCGCTGATGGAAGGCGATCCGCATGCGATCGTCGAGGGGATGATCATCGGCGGATACGCGGTCGGCGCCAACCAGGGCTACATCTACGTGCGGGACGAATACCCGCTGGCAGTGAAAAACCTGGGCATCGCCATCGACCGGGCGCGTGAGTATGGCCTGCTCGGGTCCGACATCCTCGGCTCGGGCTTCAGCTTCGACATCAAGATCGTGCGCGGGGCCGGCGCGTTCGTCTGCGGCGAGTCGTCAGCCTTGATGCAATCGGTCGAGGGCAAGGTAGGCGAACCGCGAGCCAAGCATCTCCATGCCACGGAGCGCGGCCTTTGGGATCGACCGAGCTGCCTGAACAACGTCGAGACGTGGGCCAATGTTCCACCCATCATCAACCAGGGCGCCGGATGGTTCGCGTCGATCGGAACCGAACGGAGCAAAGGGACCAAGGCCTTCTGTCTGGTGGGGAAAGTCCGCAGCCCCGGCCTGATCGAAGTGCCGATGGGGATGAGCCTGAAGACGATTGTCAACGAAATTGGCGGCGGGCCGCCCAAGGGACGCAAGATCAAGGCGGTGCAGACGGGCGGTCCTTCCGGCGGCTGCATCCCGGCCGAGATGCTCGACATCCCGGTCGATTATGAGACGCTCGCGGAAGCCGGCTCGATGATGGGCTCCGGCGGCATGATCGTGATGGATGATCGCACGTGCATGGTGGACATCTCCCGCTACTTCTTGGAGTTTCTTAAGGATGAATCGTGTGGGAAGTGCACCACCTGTCGCGAGGGGATCAAGCGAATGCTGGAGATCCTGTCCTCGATCTGCGACGGCACGGCGCGCGAGAGCGACCTGCCGATGCTCGAGGCGCTCTCGAAGACCGTGGCGGCTACGTCGCTGTGCGGCCTGGGCAAGTCCGCGCCGAATCCCGTCCTCAGCACGCTCCGCTACTTCCACCAGGAATACGAACAGCACATCCGCGATCGGTACTGCGAGTCGGGCGTCTGTCGCAGTCTGGTGGCCTATGTGGTGGTGGAGGAGAACTGCAAGGGTTGCGGGCTGTGCGTCAAGGTATGCCCTCAGGAGGGCATTTCAGGTTCGCTGAAGCAGCCACACGAGATCGACCAGGTGAAGTGCATCCAGTGCGGCGCCTGCTTCGAAGCGTGCAAGCTCGACGCGATCCAGATTATCCCCAGGGCGGCGGTGGTTGACGGCAAGGTGACGGTTCCCGTGGGCGGGAAGCCAACGGCCACGGCGGAATCGGGCAACGGCGGCAACGGCCACGCCGGCAAGAGCCAGGGCGCGAGGCGGGAGGCGAAACGATGACAAAGACGACATTGACGATCGACGGCCAGACCATCCAGGCGGATGACAGCATGACCATCCTGGAGGTTTGCCGCAAGAGTAACATTCCCATCCCCACCCTCTGTTACCACCCCGTGTTGGAGCCGTACGGCGCCTGCCGTCTGTGCACCGTCGAAGTGATTCGGAAAGGGTGGTCCAGTCTGCACACTTCGTGCACGCATCCGGCCTGGGACGGTCTGGAAGTCAGGACCAACTCCCCGGAAGTGCGTGAGGCGCGCAAGATGGTGTTGGGGCTGATGCTTTCCCGCACGCCCAATGTGCCGTTGATCCAGGAGTTGGCGGCCGAGTACGGCGTCACTGCGCCCCCCTTCCCGGTGGACGATCCCAAGGAGAAGTGCATTCTGTGCGGGTTGTGCGTGCGCGTGTGCAACGATATGGTGCAGGCGCACGTGCTGAACTTCTCCGACCGCGGCGTCGATCGCAAGGTTGGCCCCCCCTTCATGGAGAAGACGCGCCAGTGCATCGGCTGTGGGGCATGCACGATCGTCTGCCCGACAGGCGCCATCGAGATCGTGCTGGAAGAGGCCGGCATCTATGCCGAGAAACCGCTCGGCCCGACCGCGGCCATCTATGTGCCGTCGCTCCAGGCGGTGCCGCGCGTACCCGTCATTGACACCGACTCCTGCATTCGGTTCAGGCAGTTCGATCGCACGAACGGCGCGATCGCCGATGCCTGCGGCGCGTGCCAGCAGCTCTGTGAGGCGAATGCCATTGACTTCACCCACAAAGACGAAGTCGTTGAGCTGAATGTCGGCGCAATCGTCGTCGCCACCGGCTTTCAGATGTGGGACACGAGCAAGCTCAGCCAGTACTCCTATGGCAAGTCGCCCAACATCATCACGGCGCTGGAGTTCGAGCGCCTCTCGAATGCCAGCGGCCCCACCGGCGGCGAGATTCTGACCGCAGATGGCGAGAAGCCGGAGCGAGTGGCGATCATCCACTGCGTTGGCTCGCGCGACAAGAACCCCCAGGCGCACGAGTACTGCTCGCGCATCTGCTGCATGTACTCCCTGAAGCAGGCGCACCTGGTGCGCGACAAGACGCACGCTGAAGTCTACGAGTTCTACATGGACATGCGTGCGTTCGGCAAGGGGTACGAGGAGTTCTACGAGCGCGTTCAGGAGGAAGGGGTCGTCATGGTGCGCGGCCGAGGGGCCGAGGTGCAGGTGCTGCCCTCCGGCAAGCTGCGGGTCACGGGCGAAGACGCCAACCTGGGCAAGCTCGTTGCGGCCGATGTGGACATGGTGGTGCTCAGTTCCGCCATCGAGGCGCCCGCCGACGCCGCGAAGACCGGCTCGTTGTTCGGCCTCAGCCGGACATCCGACGGCTGGTTCGCCGAGGCGCATCCCAAGCTGCGACCGGTCGAGACCAACACCGATGGCGTGTTCCTGGCGGGCTGTGCGCAGGGGCCGAAGGATGTGCCCGATACGGTGGCCCATGCCGGCGCGGCGGCCTCTCAGGTGCTCGCGCTGCTGGGCAAGGGCGAGGTGACCATCTCGCCGCAGGTCGCAGTGGTGGACGAGAAGCTCTGCTCCGCCTGTAAGACCTGCCTGTCGGTCTGCCCGTACACGGCCATCAGCTTCGTGGTGGATGCCAACAGCGCGCGCATCAATGAAGCGTTGTGCAAGGGCTGTGGCACCTGTGTGGCAACGTGTCCGGCGGGTGCGATCACGGGTCAGCACTTCACCGATGAGCAGATCTATGCTCAAATCGAGGGGCTGTTCCGGCTGCCGGAGCGAGTGGAGGCGTGAGATGAGCGACAACGGCAAATTCGAGCCTCGCATCGTGGGCTTTCTCTGCAACTGGTGCACTTACACGGCGGCCGACACGGCCGGGGTCTCTCGCATGGAGCAGCCGCCCAACGTGGATATCATCCGCTTCATGTGTACGGGACGCATCGAGCCGGCATTCGTGCTGAAGGCGTTTGCCGAGGGCGCTGACGGCGTGATCATCTCCGGCTGCCACCCGCCCGGCGATTGCCACTATACCAACGGCAACTTCAAGACCTTCCGCCGCATGCCGTTGGTGGAGGCGCTCCTGCAGCAGTACGGCATCGAGCCGGGCCGCTTCCACTGGGGGTGGATATCGGGCGCGGAGGCCCCGAAGTGGGCCGAACTGGTGCGCAGCTTCACCGAGCAGGTGCGGGCCCTGGGGCCGCTGGAGTGGAAGCAGCAGCTTGCGAGCAAGGAGGACTAGACGATGCCAGGGAACGGAAAGCTGAAACTAGGCCTCTACTGGGCCGCCTCTTGCGGCGGCTGCGAGATTGCGGTCGTCGAGTTGCGCGAGAAGCTGCTGATTGTGGATCAGGTGGCCGACATCGTCTTCTGGCCGGTGGCGACCGACTTCAAGTACAAGGACGTCGAGGCTTACCCCGACGGGTTCATGGATGTCTGCATGTTCAACGGCGCCATCCGAACCAGCGAAAACGAACACCTGGCGCATCTGCTGCGGAAGAAGGCGAAGGTGTTGGTGGCGTTCGGCTCTTGCGCCTACGAGGGGTGCATCCCGGGCCTGGCCAACCTCTTCGACCGCCAATCGATCTTCGACCGCGCCTACCTGGAGTGCCCGTCGGCCGACAACCCGAACAGGGTCGTGCCGCAGACCGTCTATCCGATGCCGGAGGGGGAGATTCACATCCCCAAGTTCTACAACACGGTCAAGACCCTTGACCAGGTGACCGATGTCGATTACTACCTGCCCGGCTGCCCGCCGCAAGACCCGCAGATCTGGGCGGTGATCGAGGCCATCGTGTCGGGCAAGCTCCCGCCGAAGGGGAGCGTGGTGGGCGCAACCGAAAAGACGGTCTGCGACGAGTGCAAACACGTGCGCGAGGAGAAGCGGATCAAGCAATTCCACCGCTACCATGAGATCATCGCCGACTCGACGCAATGCCTTTTCGACCAGGGCATTATCTGTGCAGGACCGGCGACGCGCGGCGGCTGCGGTGCGCTGTGCACCAAGGTGGACATCCCCTGCCGCGGCTGCTACGGGCCACCGCCGCACGTTCGCGACCAGGGCGCCGCGCTCCTCTCGGCGGTCGCCTCAGTGGTGGACGCCGATACGGAGGAGGAAGCCCGCCGCATCGTTGGCGACATCCCTGACCCCGTGGGCACCTTCTATCGCTTCAGCCT
>CAYRFV010000050.1:0-2043 GCA_964423545.1 uncultured Anaerolineales bacterium
GATCTATACGCCCGAGGAGATTCGGGCGCAGATGGAGGGCGCGCGCGAGGCGGGAGGCCGCGGCTGGCTGCTCTGGGACCCGGCGGTGAAATACACACGCGCGGCGCTCGTGTCGGCCCAGCCCACTTCCGCCCCCAACATCGAAGGATATGTACCGGTGCTGCGCTACGGCGATATCGGCGCCAACACCGAGGCGGGCCAGCGCACGCCCGATGCATTGCGCGACGACCTTCGCCGGCTCCTGGCCGCGGGCTACTATCCGGTGACGCTGAGGCAGATGGCGGTGGAGCGGTTGAGTATGGTGCCAGCAGGCAAGCGACCCGTTGTCTTGACCTTCGATGGCGCGGCAGCCGGCCAGTTCCGGCTGCTGCCCGATGGCTCGCTGGATCCCGAGTCTGCCGTCGGCATCCTGAAGGCGTTCCACGACGCGCATCGCGCCGATTGGCCGTTGCGCGCCACCTTCTTCGTTCCTCCTGGCGGTGAAGAACCCGACGCCGCGATCTTCGGGCAGGCCGAATCGGCCCGGCGCAAGCTGGATATGCTGCGAAGCTGGGGCATGGAGATCGGTAGCTACGGCATGGGCGGCGAGAAACTGCGCGGCAAAGGTCCGGCTGAGGTGCAGCGTGTGCTCGGCCAAAGCCAGGCTTTGCTGGAGCGTTGGCTGCCCGGCGAGCGGGTAGTCTCGCTCGCGCTGCCCGATGGCGCATTTCCTGCGGATCCATCCCTGGCTGCCAGAGGCGAGCATGAGGGTGTCAGGTACGCGTACAGCGCGGTTGCCGGCGGGGAGTCCGGCATGGCGCCCTCGCCGCGCTTGCCAGGGTTCGATCCGGGCCACATTCCGCGGATCGATGTCGCGGCCAAGGGACTGGATCGCTGGCTTGAGATCGCCGAGCGGCCGGGGGTGGCGTATGTGTCGGCAGGGGAGTAGCCAGGGCGGCCTCAACTTGTTGGGGTCACCGTCTACCAGGGTCACCCCCTGACCTTCGGGTGTCGCAAAGATGCGTCTCAGGTCGCGCGCGGCATCTCTTTCGTATCGAGCCACAGTGTCACCGGGCCATCGTTCACCAGCGCCACCTCCATGTGAGCCTGGAACTGACCGGTTGCTACGGTGACGCGTTGCGCGCGCAATTGCTCGATGAAGTAGGCGATGAGCGGCTCAGCCTGTTCCGGACGTGCGGCCTGCAGGAAGTCGGGCCGGCGTCCCTTGCGCGCGTCTCCGTAGAGTGTGAACTGCGAGACGACCAGGATCGAGCCGCCGATGTCAGCCAGCCCGAAGTTCATCTTGCCGGCTGCATCCTCGAAGATGCGAAGCCCTGCGATTTTGCGCGCCAGCCAGTCTGCGTCTGTGCGCGTGTCGCTGTGTGTGACGCCTACCAGTGCCAGGAAACCCTGCTCGATGGCGCCCATCACACGGCCATCGACCTCTACTCTGGCGCTTCTGACACGCTGAATCACTGCGCGCATGGCTCGGCCTCACGCCACCTTGACGACGATGTGTGCGATCACGTCCGCCGCTTCCACGTACTGATCGGCCGCATTGCTCAGATGGCGGTAGACCTCTCGGTATTTCAGGCCTTCCACCACCTGGCGACCAGGCCCATCACGATGATGCCCATCGTCTTCGGCGCATCGTTGGCGCCATGGCTTAACGCAAGACCGAGCGTCGTCACGAATTGGCCGCGCTTGAAAAACCAATTCACATAGGGCTTCGCGCTGCGCAGCAGGAATCGGATGCACGCCATCAACAGATAAGCTGCCATCAGACCGGCGACCGGGGCTGGAAACAGTCCCACGACGATCGTGAGCAGACCTGATGGCTCGAGCACAGTGAGATCGAAGCGCGTGCTGACCAGCACCGCGCCCAGCAGTCCGCCGATCAGGGCATGCGGAGAGCTGGACGGAATACCCAGGCGCCACGTCAAAACGCTCCATGCATCTGCGCCCACCAGCGCGGCGATCGTGACGGTAATCGTGACGGCTTCGGGGGACACGACGTGTGCGCCGATCGTCTGCGCCACGGCCACGCCGAAGATCCATGGGCCG
>CAYRFV010000050.1:2053-23583 GCA_964423545.1 uncultured Anaerolineales bacterium
CCACAGCGCCATGCGCGGCGGGATCGAGCGCGATGTGATTGCTGTTGCGACGGTGTTCGCGCCGTCATGCAGGCCGTTCAGAAAGCCAAAAACCAACGCAACGGCCGTCAGCACCACTGCGGCGACCATCGGGCTGAACATCGCGCAGGAGTCCCCCGGCTTCGAAGGATGCCGATCGTTCGTCTACCCGGTGACGGATGACTCCGGTCCTTCCACCCAGAACGAGCCGTCAGGCCCGACCTCTTTTTTCCAGATTGGAGCCATCTGTTTCACCCGGTCGATGGCGTGGCGGCAGGCGTCGAAGGTATCCTGACGATGTGACGCAGCGATCGCGATGACCACCGCCACATCCCCTACGGCCAGCCGTCCGACGCGATGAACGATGCTCACCGCGCTGACGCTTGGCCAGCGCACCTGGACCTCCGCGGCGATGCGCGCCAGCGCCTCCTCGGCCATCTCGGGGTAGGCCTCGTATTCCAGGTAGTCGGTCTCAAACTCGTCCTCGCCGGCGCGCTGAGTCACGCCGCGCACGGTGCCAGCAAAGAGCGTTACACCGCCGCGATCAGGCGAAGCCACTCTTCGCAGCACGTCATCCAGCGAGAGTGGACGATCGCTGATCTCGAACAGCCTTGCCTTCGAGCCGTCGCCGGCGTCGCCTCCGCCGCTGACCGGCGGGATCAACGCGACCTCGTCGCCATCGGTCAGAATGGCCGTGGGCGCGGCATAGCTTCGGTTGAGCGCCACGCCGTAGCGCTGGGAGGCTATCTTCGCGGTCGGGTACAGCTCGCTCAGCCGAACCATGAGGTGGGCGATATCGCTTCCTGGGGGGAGGCTCACCTGGGTCTCGGCAAAGCCGAGCGCCTCGCGCAGTCCGGCGAAGGCCCGCACGCGCACTTGGATGGGCGCCAATTCAGTCACCTTGCGTCTCCCGTTGCCACATCCCGCTTTTGCCGCCGCGTTTCTCAAGCAGGCGGATATCCGTGATCATCATGCCGCGTTCGACTGCTTTTGCCATGTCGTAGACGGTCAGCGCGGCAACGCTGACGGCGGTGAGCGCCTCCATTTCGACGCCTGTCTGGCCCCGGCAGCGCACGGCCGCAGTGATCGCGACCGCTGAGTTCGCCTCGTCGAATTCGAAGTCGATCGTGACCTTGGTCAGGAGCAGCGGATGGCACAACGGGATCAGCTCGGCGGTTCGCTTAGCGGCGAGGATGCCCGCCACGCGCGCCGTGCCCAGCACGTCGCCTTTGGGCGCATCGCCGGCGCGCAGCAGCGCCAACGTCTCGGGTCGCATACACACCCGCCCGGCTGCGACCGCTTCGCGTTCGGTATCGGCTTTGGGCCCCACATCCACCATGTGAGCCTGACCGCGGGGGTCGAGATGAGTTAGCTGTGACAACGATCGTCTCCGCTCTTGGATTGCCGCGCAGTTCAGGGTTCGATTGTACCGCGGATAGACCGACTGTGCAACGCACTGGCCATCGCAGCGCACCCTCTATGTAGCACGGGCGCTGCGTAGCACGGGCACTTTTGCAACACGTCTGCCGCACCAGCGCTGCCGATCGGGTGATCGTCCGTCCCTTCACCCGGCCGCGACTGATTGACAATGGGTTGGGCCTGGCATATACTGGTGTGCGGTGACCAAGGTGCGAGGGGGCATCCGCGTCAGCGGTTCAGGCGCCATCCCTCGCAGCCGGTGCAATCGGCTGCACCAGGAGTCCTCTTGCAGCCTATCCTCGATTCAAGGAGGTCCGGCCTAAGAACCACGCAGGCATACACTCTCCACACAGTTCGCTGCGCCAAATACCCAAAGAGGAGGCTAACATGAACCGCAAGTTGTTGACGGTCGTGAGCGTCGTTGTGCTCCTGTCCGGACTCCTGGCCTTGCCGGCGTCGGCAGCGCCACCGCTGCCTAACTACAGCCCCATGGACGTCGGGCCCAGGATTCGCGAGTGGGAAGCCACACCCGAGCGGATCGCACCGGTCGCCGGTGTGGAACTTGCCGCCGAGAAAGCCGCTGCCCAGGCGGCTGTTGCGGCATCTGCCACGGACTGCATCACCGACTCCAAGATCTTCCTGATCCTGAATGACTACTTGGGGCGTTACCAGGCCACCTACTTCAACCTGATGGCTGTCGGCCCGAAGGCGCAAGTGTGGGTCCAGGCGAACCTGGCCTGGCCCGCCGGCGACCCCCGCACCGCGCCGGTGATCACCTGCGATCAGACGTCGTACATGCTGGGCCAGTTCGAGAATAACATCCAGCCAAAGGAGATCGACTTCTTCGGCGCACCGGCATTCCTCGACGGAACGAACGCATATCTCCCCGGCCTGCTTGGCTTGCCCGCCGACTACTACTACGATGCGGCTGGGCGCCAGATTGTCTTGGTGTCCAACATCAGAGACGCCAACTACTATGACCCCAACTACCCGATCTACATCGCCGGGTTCTACTCGCCTTCGTTCGAGGTGTACTTCGATCGGAACGTCATGAGCATCGATGCTTATGATTGGGCGAATCGGACCGGCCCGAACGGGACGCGGCCCTACCTCTATGAGGGGGTGTTCGCGCACGAGTACCAACATCTGCTGCACGACGACTATGACTCCGATGAGGAGAACTTCGTCAACGAAGGGATGTCGGACCTGGCCGAGTATCTGACCGGCTACGGCGTGGCGACGAAGGGCCACGTGGATGCTGCGGCGGCCAGACCGGAGAACTCGCTAGTTGTGTGGGGCGACCAGGGTGATCTGGAGATTCTGACCGACTACGGCCAGGCCTATCTTTTCCAGTTCTACCTCATGGAGCAGTTCGGAAAGCCGTTCATTCAGGCGCTGTTCCACAATCAGGCGAACGGCATCTCAGGCGTCAACGCTGCATTGAGCGCCTTCAACATCCGCAAGGACTTCGGAGAAGTGTTCCACGCCTGGTCGGCAGCGATGCTGATCGATACGATGAAGGCGGGAGGTCGTTGGGGGTTCAAGGACCTGGACTTCAAGCTGGACATTGGCTCGCCGGCGGTCCCCAACCCGGAAGCCTTCAGCACCCCCGGCGCGCCGCCCTGGGGCGCCGACTACCTCTGGATCACGGGAGACCCCAAGACGCTGGCCAAGCTCACCTTCAACGGGCTGGACTACTCCATGTTCCCGACTGCCTGGACCTCGGACGGCGCCGTGCTGTGGGGCGGAACTGGCGACCTGATCGATAACTGGGCGATCTTCCAGACCACCGGCGGCGGCACGCTGACCTTCGACACGAAGTACGACATCGAAGCGCTCTGGGATTACGGCTTCGTCCAGGTCTCCACCGACGGCGGACAGAGCTGGACCAGCCTGGCAAATGCCTACACCACCTCGGACCATGATCCCAACGCGTTGCCGAAAGCGATCGACAACCTGCCGGGGCTTACAGGCAGCACAGGCGGCGCCTGGGTGAGTATGAGCTTCGACCTGAGCGCCTATGCCGGGCAGAAAATCCTGGTCGCCTTCCGCTATGTGACCGACTGGGCGACGACTGAGGCTGGCTGGTTCATCGACAATGTCTCTGTGAATGGCGCCTTGATCTCCGATGGTGCGAGCACCGCGCCCTTCAAGGACATCACCGAAATCCTGCCGATCAACAACGATTTCACCGTGACGTTTGTGGGCATGATCGGCCAGGGCAAGGGCGCCGACTATAAGGTCATCACCTTGAAGCTCAACCGGATGACGGAAGACGGGCTGTACGAGTTGAATAACGTCCTCAAGAACTCGAAGTCGGCTGTCATGGTGGTCACTTTCGATGCTCCGGAGGGCTTCACGGGGTACGCGGACTACACCTACGGCTTCACCTACACCAACGCGGGGCCGAAGAAGAAGTGAGATCCTCGGTGCATCAGCTGGCGCATGCTGGCTGATCGGCGCTAGGGAGCGGGATCGGCATTTCCCAACTCCGCTTCCCAGGGAGAGACCTCCTGGTTCTGCCAGACCGGGAGGTCTCTTGCATCATGGCGCGCCGTACTGGGCGACGAGCGGAGCGGCTCCGGCGTCACAGCCGATGACCTGTACTTGGACGATCGCCGGGCCTGTGGCATACTTCGGCGGATTTGTGCATTCATTGCTATGAAATCGTCCTGAGCAGGCCATTTGTTCGCGCGAGGAGCCCTCACGATGCTGATTCCAAGTATGCTTCTCAAGAAGCTCTACACGATTGGCAGCCTGAGAAACGCGAACGGCGGCGTGGAATTCTCGATCAAGAACCGGCTGAGCGACGCCGAGTTCGCGGGGCTGCGCAGCTTGGGCATCGATGGCCGCGAAGCGCAGCGTTCGAGCATCACGCTCCTTCTGAAGGATGGCCGTACGCTGGTCCCGGACGATGTCACACCGCAGACGCCGCTTGCCTTCCCTCTGCGCGAGACTCTGACCATTCGTCTGCAGATGCCGCCATTGGGTCCTGGCCGTCACGAGATCAGCATTGCATTCGAGGCGCGGCCCTTCGGCAGCCTGAGGTTCACCGTGGAGGACGCCATTTCGGAGGCGGAACCGGCGACGCCCCGTATCCCGCGCCATCCCGTCGACGACTACACTCCTGAGATGGTCGGCGCGCGCCAGGCCTTTGTCGCCGAGATGACTGGCAGTAGACTGGAGCATATCCGCCGGTTTTCATTCGATCCGCATCTCGTCAAAGGCAACTGCGAGAACTTCACGGGAGTGGCGCAGGTGCCCCTCGGCTTTGCAGGACCGCTGCAGGTGAACGGAGAGCACGCCCAGGGCGAGTTCATGATCCCGTTGGCGACGACCGAAGGGACCCTGGTGGCTTCGTACAATCGGGGCATGAAGCTGCTCAATCTGTCCGGCGGGGTGAAATGCACTGTGGTGGCTGACGCCATGCAGCGCGCGCCAGTGTTCGTCTTTGACGACGCACGCGCCGCGCGTGATTTCGTCGCCTGGGTCAATGCCAATCTGCCCAGGATCAAGGAAGAGGCTGAGGCGACCTCGAAGGTCGCCAGGCTTCAGGAAATTGACCCATACCTGGCGAACAAGTTCGCCTTTCTGCGCTTCAACTACACCACGGGCGACGCGGCGGGACAGAACATGGTCGGTCGGGCGACCTTTGCAGCATGCAGTTGGCTCATCGATAACTATCCCAACATCCGCCGCTTCTACCTGGAATCCAATTTCGCCACCGATAAGAAGGCGTCACAGGTGAATATCATGCGCACGCGCGGCAAGCGCGTGACCGCGGTGGCGACGATCAAACGCGAGGTGTTGGTGCAGCACATGCGGGTCGAGCCGGCCACGCTAGCGTATCATGCCGGGGTGGCCAACATCGGCGCCTTCATGTCGCATGCCAACAACAATGGCCTTCACTCCGCCAATGGGATCGCAGCCATGTTCATCGCCACAGGCCAAGATGTGGCGAACGTGGCGGAGTCATCGGCTGGCATTATCTATTCGGAGCTGACGCCGGAGGGTGACCTGTATCTCTCGCTGACGATTCCTTCGCTGATCGTGGCGACCTATGGCGGCGGAACCGGGCTGCCAACACAGCGCGAATGCCTGGAGCTGTTGGGGTGCTGGGGCAAGGACAAGGTCTACAGGCTGGCCGAGATCATCGCCGGCGTGGCATTGGCAGGGGAAATCTCGCTGGCCGCGGCGATCTCATCGTCCGATTGGGTGTCCAGCCACGAAACCTACGGACGAAACCGGTGACGGCTGAGGGGAAAGCGGGAGACCGGAATCGAACGGCCGGCGCCCCCGATCCTCGCCGCCCACCTCAAGGTCATTCCCGTGCCGGAGGAATCCATCCGTTGCTCCGCGGGACTTACCATCTGCCACCGCGGTGGACGCCTGCTCCCCGAGATTTCGCTCACTCCTGACCAGCCTGCGTTTCGATGAGGCGAGCCAAAGTCTGCAGACGCGCGATATCGGCACCCACCGGCACGCGATCGGCGATCCCCACGATCATCCGGCCGTCCGCTGCAGCCTGTGCAGCAGCGTCCCTCACGGCTGCCTCGAACTCGGCCTGGTCGTGCTCCGGCAGCAGCAGGTCCTGCGGGATCCCGCCCCACAGGATCAGGTCGGGGCCGGCGGCCGATCGCGCTTCAGCCAGGGTGGCGTCGCTCTGCGGCGGCGGGGCGACCCCTTCGACCGCATCGACCCCGGCCTGGGCGAGCAGCGGCAGCAACCGGCGCACCGGCCCGCCCGCGTGAACCACCAACTGCTTGCCCTGGGCGTGCGCCGCGGCCGACGACCGGCGATAGCTTTCAGCCATCTGCTCGCGAAAGACGCGAGGTGAGATGTACTGCCCATCCAGGTTATCCGGGGCGAGCAGCACATCGCCCGGCAGGCTCGCAATCTGAACTGCCAGCGCCTCCAGCTTCTCCTCCAGTGCCGCCAACATCTCCAGCAGGATCGGACGGCCCTCACCCATCAACAGCATCAATCCTTCGCCCCAGCCGAGCAGCGTGTGCAGCAGGTCAGAGTACGGGCGCATAGGCAGCTCCAGGGCGATGACCGCGGCGTGCGCGTGCAAGATATCCGGCTGGCCGGCGACAGGTGAACGCTCGCTGTCAAGGATGTACTGCCTTGCGGCGACCACCGCACGTGCGGCGGGTAGATCGCTTTCGCTCTTCACGGGGTATTCGGTCTGCCACCAATCGCCATCCGGTCCCAGCGACCAGCGCGCGGTCAGCATCCCGGCGGGCGTGTCGTAGCGGATGATGCGTTGCTCTTGTTCCTTCTCGGTGATGACAGAGATGCCCGTGTGCTCCACACGCCATGGCTGCTCGACCAGCCAGGCGCTGACGCCGAGCGCCTCGGCCACCTGAGCCAGCGACCGGCCGCGCCATGCTTCAGGCAGCGTGCCGTGTGACTGATGCCACCGGTGCCAAAGCGTCAGGTCGGGCAGATAGGGAATGCGCGATGGGGCGGTCCGATCGAAGCAATTGAGGAGGCTGTCCTGTGCAGTCATGGGGGTCCGTTCCTTCAAGGGAGTTGCCATGGATGCGGGAACGATCGAGCGAAGGGCCCCTGCTGCATGTCTGGCGCCCTTCGCTTCGATCAACCCGTTGGCGGCGTCTCTTGTCCGGTGAGATGCGAACGCGTGTGCCTGCTACCAGGCATAGGCTTCCGGCGCCTCTCCGCCGGGGCCGGGGAAGATGGCGTCGAGCTTCTTCAGGCTTTCATCCGAAAGCTCGATCGCCAGTGCGCGCAGGCTGCCATCGAGCTGCGCGATCGTGCGCGGACCGATGATCGGCGCAGCGACGACCGGATTGTGCAGCAGCCAGGCCAGCGCGACGTCGGCCGGCTTCTCGCCCATCTCGGCGCACAACGCTTCCCATGACTCCAGCTTGTCTCGGTTCTTTTCGATGGCCTGCTGGATGCGCTCGGAGGTGCGGCGTCCACCGGTCGCATCCCCGGATGCACTGCTGCCCAGCACGCCGGCCAGCAACCCGCCGGCCAGGGGGCTCCAGGGGATGATGCTCAGACCAAACGCGCGGCACGCCGGTGCAACTTCCAGCTCGATCATGCGCGCGTTCAGATTGTAGAGGCTCTGCTCGGACACCAGGCCCATGAAGTTGCGCGCCTGGGCCGCCCCCTGAGCCTGGGCGATGTGCCAGCCGGCGAAGTTGCTGCTGCCCACGTAGATCACCTTGCCCTGCTGCACCAACACTTCCATTGCCTGCCAGATCTCCGCCCACGGCGTCTCGCGCGCAATGTGGTGCATCTGGTAAAGGTCGATGCGGTCCGTCTGCATGCGGCGCAGACTCTCGTCGCATGCGCGGCGAATGTGGTGCGCCGAGAGACGAGACTCGTTGGGCCATTCCCCCATCCCGCCGTAGACCTTGGTCGCCAGGACGACCTTGTCGCGCCGCCCGCCGCCCTGCGCCAGCCAGCGGCCGATGATCTGCTCGGTGATCCCCTCCCCGCGTTTTCCGCCGTAGACGTTGGCTGTGTCGAAGAAGTTGATGCCGAGCTCGAGCGCGCGATCCATGATCGAGAAGGCATCCGCTTCCGTGGTCTGCGGGCCGAAGTTCATGGTTCCCAGACACAGCCGGCTGACTTTCAGGCCGGTGCGGCCGAGTTGGGTGTACTGCATGATTTCACTCTCCTGTTCCACTGCCAGCCTGACCTCCGCACAAGCGGAGGCCAGGCGATAGCGGCCAATGCCGCCTGTTTGCCCTTCAGCTGACCTCCGCACAAGCGGAGGCCAGGCCGACTTCATAGCCGCGTGCCTAGCCAGGGAACCATCCCGCCGCAGTCTTTGAGCATTTGTACGTCTGCAGCGGCACATTCGGATCGCAGCTGACGGGGAACTGCGCCCATGAGTCGGGCGTGCAGTTTCCCCAGATCACGATTTGCGGCTCAGTCTCGATCGATCCCATGTTCGGTGCGTTCCAGGCGCCGTTCGACTGGAAGCATGCGGACTGATGCAAGCCCTGCTGGATGCACGGTGTGTAGTCACCGAATTCCGTCTGAACGCTCGTCGCCGATTGCGGGCTGCAATTGCCTGACGGCGGCGGCGGAGGAGGAGGGACTGGCGTCGGTGGCGGCGTCGTGCCAGGTTTGGAGAAGGCCCAATTGACGTACACATAGGCTACCTGCGTGTATTCCCGATACAACACCTCAATGCGGTGCACACCCTCCCACATGCCGATGTTGATGCTGAATGTTTTCCCCGACGCTCCCGCGTTTCGGGTGTCCAGCCACGTGATGCCGTCGACGATCAGGGTGACCTCATCATCGGCAGTCAGCGTGAAAACGTAGTTGCCCGCATAGAAGAAGGCGTCCGTGGTGAAGCGTCCGGTGAAGTTGTCCACCGGCACCGCAGGGCTGGGCGAACCGGTTCCCCAGTTGAAGGAGACGAAGCTGTTGTAGGCGGTCGTTACAGGCGAACCGGCCCAGTCCAGGTTATTGAAATAGTCGAGGCGCCAGACGTTGCCGCTCTGCGCAGTCGTTGGCGTGACGCCGCCCAAGGAAGTGAGGCAGAGGACGGCGATGACAACCAGTGGGATGAAACGTTTCATGGTTTGGCTCCTTTTCGGCGTCTGTCGCGCTACTTCCTCGCTGGAGGGGTCGGCTTGATCGGCGCAAGCTTGACCGGCGCAGCGCCCGCCGCCTCGGTGATCGTCAGCTTGCCGCTGACGGGCTTAGTCGGATCCAGGCGCCCTACGAAGACCGCGTAGGTTCCCTCTGGCGCGCCGGCGATGCTGAGAGCCGGATTTGCGTTCGCACCCTGCTCCGTGTCATCGCTGCACCACACGGCCTCTTTGGGTCCCAGCACCAGCAGCGAAGCATCGCTGTTCCCCTCGAAGAAAACATTCAGATTCTTCGACTGGCCTGCCAGGTTGAACACGAAACTGGGGACGCCCACCAGGCCCGCGCAGCCCTTCTCCTTGATCGGCATTGCGAACAGCGGGATCTTGCCTTCGGCAGTGACCTGCGTGGTGGTCATGACTGAGCCTGCCTGCAGCTTGGGCGCCAGCTTCGCGCCTTCCTCGATCAGCTTCGCCAGCGCACTTCTCTCGATTTCAGGGGCCGGTTGCGCCGGGGCCTCGGCCAGCGCCGGCCGCGAGATCAGGCTGCTCAGATTGAAGCTGGCAACGCTCAACTCGCGCTTTGTGGTCAGCGCCAGGATGCCGGGGATCAGCTGATTTCGCTTCGCGCTGCCGATCCAAATGCGATAGGCGCCCTCAACGGGCTTCTCCAGCTTGATGACCGGATCGAGCACCTGCTCGGTGGCATCGTCGTTGCACAGCAGCTTCCCGTCGGGCGTCAGAATCATCAGCGTCGGGTCATCCTTGCTGTAGAAGAAGATCTGCGCGAAGTCGGCCTTTCCGCTCCAGTTCACGATCACTGTCGGGTTCTGGTTGACGAAGCCGCTGCACGCCCTGTTCAGCATGGCGGCATCGACCTCGCCTCCGCCGTTCACGCTGAGTATGGTCGGGTCCAGCGGGAAGCCGGCCTGCAGGTCGAGCGTGAACAGGGCGGTGTTCAGCCTCTTCGCAGCTTCCGAGGCCAGGGTCAAGGTCAAGCCGACGCTGCCCCAGACATTCTGGTCATAGTCCACCAGCTTCAGAGTGGCGCCGGATTTCTGGAACTTCATCACGATCGGCTTGCTGTTCTTCTTGCCGTCTCTGTCGGTCAGAGTCACGGTGATGGCGCCGTCGCCGCTGTCTTTCCAGCTCCCCTTCTCAACGATCGTGCTTTTGCCCAGGAAGGTAGTCGTGAATTCGGCCGAGCCGTCCGGGTTCAGGCGCAGGAGGAAGATGCGGCCTGCAGCATCGGCCGCAGGCAGCGAGGCGACATACGTTGCGCCGGGCGCCTGCTGGCCACTGGGCCGGCCTGGCCCGGGTGTGGTGGTGGGCATGACGATGCGGGTGCGCGTGACAGCGGGGGTCGCGGCGATCTGGGGTGCGGCCGTTCCCTGTGGCTGCATCAGCCCCGTGCAGCGCCAGTTGATCTCAGCGGTCTTGCTGGCGGCCGAGACGACACAGGCCGGGTAGCAGCCGCCCTTTGCTGCGTCCAGTCGGAACCACCAGGTGTCGCTGTTGGGGTTGTAGCCCTCGGTTTCTTTGATCGCGCCTTGCTTGGCGCAGTCGCTCTGCTCGGCGATCCGCCTGGCGTCTGCCTCCGATAGTTTCGGCGCCGGCGTCGCCGCTGCGCCTTGCGGCGCAGGAGCCGAGAAGACGGGCGCAGCGACGACGACAATCATCACTGCGAGGAGGGCAAGAGCGCCGAAAATCGGTATCTTGCGCATGTGAGGTCTCCTTTCACTGGCACATGATGGGATCTGGCCGGCGCTGAACGCGCCGGGAACCCTGAAGCGGTCGGGGTGCATGCCGAGAACGGATTATACCACGGACGCCGCATATGCCCGGCGGTTCCGGCGCCGCTTTTCTTCGCGGCGCGAGGCGGTGCTCGATCAGCCCAGGGTGCGGCCGGCCGCCTTGAAGACCCTGGGCGGAATCAACCACACCAGTTCGCCGCGCAACGCTTGCGGATCAATGATCTCAACACAGGCGAAACCCGCGCGCGCCATCTTGACATCGCCACCCGTCAGAGCGCGGATCGTGTACGAGAAATCCGGTTCGTGGCCGACGACCATCAGGTCGCCTCCTGCGTGGCGCTCGATCAACGCGCCGAGGGCCGGTCCATCAAAGCCAGGGACGAGCGCCGGCTCCACCTTCGCCGGAATGCCCAGCGCACTGGCGACTACCTCAGCAGTCTGGCTGGCGCGGCGATATGGGCTGGTCAGGATGGCGGCCAACTCAAACTTGAGGCCGGCGATGCCCTCGGCGATGGTCTTCATCTCCTTGAGGCCTTTGTCGGTCAGGGGCCGTTCGCTGTCGGGCCCGGTCCAATTCGGCCAATCGGCCTCGCCATGACGCAAAAAATAGATGCGCATCGATCTTCTCCTGCGGTATAATGAGCCTGGCGCACGCGCCGCCTTCGCTCTCAGCCATTGGCGTCCGGGGAGGTATCATGATCAAGATCGGAACATCCGGTTTCTCGTATCCCGATTGGGTCGGCGCGTTCTATCCCGTCGATCTGCCCGAGCGCGACCACCTGGCCTTCTACGCGGCTGAGTTTCCGACGGTGGAGATCAACATGACCTACTATCGCGTGCCCGATCCGCGTACGACGCAAGGGTGGGCGCGCAGGACGCCCGACGGCTTCCTCTTTTCGGTCAAGGCGTTCCAGGGGCTGACCCACGATCGGGATCAGCCGGACTTCGTTGCGTTCGCCGCCGGCGTGCAGCCGCTCGTACAGGCCGGGAAGCTCGCCTGCATCCTGGCGCAGTTCCCATACTCCTTCCACCCGACCTCTGAGAACCGCGACTACCTCAAGCGGCTGCGCGATGGTCTGGGCGATTTGCCGGCAGTGGTCGAGTTCCGTGTAGCCGGGTGGCTCGAACCGCAGACGTTCGACCTTCTGCGTGCGCTGCAACTGGGTTTCTGCAGCGTGGACGAACCGCGACTGAAAGGGCTGATGCCACCGGTGACCGTCGCGACGGGACCCGTGGCATACGTGCGCTTCCACGGCCGGAATGCCGCCAAATGGTACAACCACCAGGAGGCCTGGGAGCGTTACAACTACACCTACTCGGCCGGCGAGTTGCGGGAGTGGGCGCCAAAGCTGCTCCAACTTGACGCCGCTTCTGAACTGACGCTGGTCTACTTCAATAATCACTATGCCGGGCACGCGGTGCGCGGCGCGCGCGATCTGCGACAACTGCTGCTGTTCTCGGATTGAGTCACAGCGCGAAGTAGAGTCGCTCCAGGTCTTCGGCGTTAGCCGTTCCCGCCTCCAGCTTCTGGCGCAGTGCATCCGCCTCCGCTTCCGGCGATATGAAGTCGCGCTCCGCCCGAAAGATGCCGGAGGCCGCGGGCGGCACCGAGGTCGCCAGCCGCGGCTGGCCGTCGCTCAGCAGATCCAGCACGCCTGAGATGACCTTGTCGTTGGACGGCAGGTAGCGGTGCTTCTCGTTGATATAGTACATGCGCGCTCCCGGCAGCACGGCCGACCAGAGCGGCACCGTGGCATCGCCGCCGTCCGCTCCCTTGTCGTGCTTGACCGCTTCGAAGATGGGCCTCTCGTTCGCGTCAAAGGTCCGCACCATATCGGTGGTAGTTGACGCATTGCACCCGGCGATCTGGACGATCTCCACATCGGGCGCGTTGTGATGGAGAGCGGCGTGCGAAGCGCGGGTCAGATCGAGGTAATCCTGCCGAATGGCCGGCCAGCGCCATTCGCTCGCCCGGTACAGATCCCAGTTGGCCGGATAGGGCCGTCCGGCGGGAAACAGATCGGGCGGAGCAGGCAGGAGCTGGTAGACGCTGGGGAAGCTCAGCAGCATGCGCTGCGGCACATTGCCGCTGTTGAGGGTCTGCGCCAGCGCCATCATGTCATTGCCGTGGATCATGTTTTCGATCGCACCCGCCGCGCCGAAATAGGGCGTGCCCAGGGTGATCACCCGCTTGATGCGCCGTTCCGCCTCCCTGGGGTGTCGCGTCAGATACGCGCGCGAGACGATGCCCCCCATGCTGTGACCGAGCAGCGTGAATCTGCGTTGCGAATCGCCATCGGCCCAGCGCTCCAGGCTGGCGTGCAGCACATCTGCACTGGTCTCGATTGTGCGCCGCCAATCGAACGGAAACTCGTACAACTGCGCTTCCCGGCGCAGGATGAGGCTGATCTTGAGGTAGAAAAGCCGCTCGATGCTGACCGGCGTCACCTCGACGGCTGGATTGGCGTCACCGTCGCCGGCTGCGTTCAGGTCGAGATAGTTGCCTTTCCCTTGCAGGAAGATCGTCGGGTTGATCCACAGCAGAGACGTGACCCCGCGTATGCTGCTGAGCAGCGAGCCCATGATGCCCGGCAGCAGCACGACGGGTTCGGTCCCGCGCGGCGAGAAGGCTGCCTCAGTGCGGGCGGCGCGCATCTGGCGCACCGGCTTGGCGCCATACAGCTTGCGCGCTGCCTGGGCCACGCTCGGCGATTCGAGCTGCGCCTCGATCTCATCGAGGGAAAGGGTGGACCACTGGCTGAGCAAGTCGGTCGTATTCATGGAAGCTCCCTGCCTCAAGAATTACACTGTGCGTTTCGGATGCGAGGCATCCCGAAACGCGGCCCGGCGCAAGCGCTCGCAGTCGACACGGGCGCCTGGGTTGGGAGACAGACGCTGGCGCCGGTGAGACCGCAGATCCCTCACGGCGTTTCCTGCCATCTTGACCCGTCGCGCAACAGGATGATCGGCTTTGTGCCTCGTTCGCGGATCAGCATCAAGGCGCCTTTCTCGAAGTCCTGCACCGGCCGGTCATTGCCCATCTCATCTTGCAGTGCCGCACCCAACCGTTCGCGCACGCCAGGCTGCGTGCACCACACCTTGCCGAAGCCGCGATGCGGCGTCGGTGGGGTCTGGGCAGGCGTGTAGGCGTCGGTGCAGGAGTAATCGGGCTGACCCTCCACCCATGTATCGGCGAACTCCTGCCATTCGCCGTTCTGATGGAAGACAATCACCCGCCGCGTGTCGCCGCGCCACACCATGAAGCCATTCGCGAACGGTTCGTAGGACGTCGAGACGGATGCCTCGGGTCTGTTCGGACAGCCCAGCAGCTCCCGCAGGTTGCCGGCGGTCCAGGCGCTGGCGAAAGAGCCGCCGGGGTACACGGCGCACGCCGCCGGTGGAGACGGACTCAGCCGGGGCGTTGCAGTCTGCGTGGGCCGGGCCATCGCGGTTGCCATGGGAGGCGCCGCCGCAGCCGGCGTGACGCTGGCCGGACGCGCTGCGGCGAATGCGGTGGCGGATGCGGCCGCCGTCGTCGAGGCCCTGGCATCCAGGTCGATCTTCGGGATGGCCAGCGCGGTGGCGGAAGCCGCAGCGAGTTGGGCCGATCGCGTCTGTGCTGCAGAGGCGGCCGTTCCGGTGCTCTGAGCCCCCGCCGTTTCCCGCCTCGCCCGATCGGCGGTGTCCGTGGCCGCCGCAGCGATGGTCTGGCTTGTCGCGGTGGCGTCTCCCCCGGGTTGCCTGGCTGTCGGCGGAACCGGCGTCGGCGCAAGGGCGGCGCTCGACGCGGTGGGCGGCGCCGTCTGCCCCGCCATCGGCCGCGGCCCGCTGCCGGTGGACGGATCGGGCGCCACTCGACTCAGCAGCATTGCGAGGATCGCAACGATCAGCACGCCGAGAGCGGTCCACAGCCACGGCTTTCGGCTCATCGAGGAGGGTGCACCGTCGGGACCCGGCGCTTGTGGGGCGCGGCCTCCCGGCGGCCCGGACGAAAGCACACTCTGACCGGGCGGCTCAGCGATCACCCAGGCAACGCCGTCGTGCACATACCATTGTCCGGTCGCTCCACCGAGGGTCCACCAACGACCCTGAGCATCCTGCACCATCAGGCGCTGAACCTGCGCTTCGTACTGCTCGTCGGACAGAGCGCCGGCGGCCCGTTCGGCCCCGAGCCTCCTATATTCGCCCTCAGCCTCCTGGAAATTCATGACCGGCCTCCGCTCGCCGTCTGAGCCAGGTGCAGGCTGCTATCCGAGGCGCACCGGGGGCCTGCTCTTGTTAGGCAAACGAGCCAGGCGCTCACCGGTTGCGCCCAGGGGCGCTGCGGTCTGCAGATTGGTCGCGTCCTTGACTGAACGCTCTTCGCTGCCGGAAGGTTCCGCGCCCGAGCAGAAGGCGCCTCCCTAGCGCGCTTCGTGCACCCCGCGCAGAGCAAAGATGGAAACGATGAACATCACACCGTAGATCGCAAACAACAACACGTAGCCTAAGCCGGGGATGGCCGGCACGTTGGCAGTGAAGTAGTCGGCAATGGGTCCACCGATGTACGCGCCCACTGCGCCTGCCCCTGCCCCGGCCAGGTTGGAAATGCCCAGGTAGCGCGCCGCTTCCGCCTTCGGCACCAGGCTGGCGCCCAAAGCCCAATTGGCGGCGTAGAAGAAGCCCGTCGCAATGCCGATCACGGCGCCGCCCGCAAAGATGACGGGCAGCTCGACCGAAAGGAGTGCGATCGCGGTTCCAATCGTCGCCAGCACGCCGCTGACTGCCACCACGCGCTTGCGGCCAAAACGATCGGACAGCCAACCGCTGGGCAGAGCCGCCAACAGGATGCATACGCCGACGATCAACATGAGGATCGCCGCCGGACCTGCAGCCTTCTCTTTCTCCAGGCCGAGACGGGCCTGCACGAAATAGACGGCAAAGGTCGACAGGTTGATGACGCCGACCAGAAAGGCCAACCGGTTGACGACCCACCACGTGAACGAGGGATTGGCGCGCGCCGCGCTCCCGCCGATGCTGATGCGCACGCTGGCCCATACGCCTGCCGCCACCGCCGCGACCATCGCCAGTAGCCCTGCCAGTCCCATGAGCGCGGCCTGCACAGGAATCGCTGCCGCAACCTTCAGCAACTCGCCCAGCCAGCCCACGGCGGCGCCCGCGCCCAGGATGATGATCGTGAAGAGCGCGGTCATCAGCAGCAGGCGGAGGAACGGCTGCCAGTTGAGCCGTTCGGGCTTCTGGGCCGGAGGCGTCTCAGGCACGAACATCGTGATGGCCATGGTGATCGCTAACACAGCCATGGCTGCACCCAGCCCGGCCCAGAGGTCGCCGCCCGCAACCAGGCGCGCGATGGTGAACGACACCAGGATCAGCGGCAGCGGGACCTCGAAGATCGCTTTGACGCCGGAGAAACGGCCTTGCTTGTCCGCAGGCGCCAAATCGGGGATCAGAGCCTGCTGCGCGGCCTGTGCCGCATTGGCAGTGACCGAGAGCAGGAGCGCGATGCCGAAGAAGACCCAGAAGCCCGCCATCCCTGCCATGCCGGTTGTCAGACCGATGGCTGCGACGCAGAACAGCGCACCGATGGCGCCGCCGAAGATGAAAGGACGCCGCCGTCCCCAGCGGAGCGCGCTGTGATCGGAAAGCATGCCCCACAGCGCCTGCATCAGCAGCGCCACCATCAGCGTCCACAGGCGGAGCGCACCGTAACGCGCGCCTTTCTGCGCTTCTCCTACGAATTGCTGGACCAGCAGCGGAAACACCAGCCCGTTCGTCTGCGAGAGGACTGTCAGGCCCAGGAAGAAGATGTTGAGGGTGATGTAGTCGTACCAGCGGATGGGGCGCGCCACGAAGCCTCCCTTTCGCCGAGCACTCGTTGGATGAAGTGGTGCGTGATCTGGAACGCCTGTTCTTGCTCGATTCCCAACAGCAGGGTGTGCACCGAGTGATCGAGCCAGTGCATCTCCTTCACCCTCGATCGCACCCCATCGTAGATTTCCTGCGGCGCGCGCGCCGAAACCGTGGTATCGAGCCGCCCCTGCACCAGCAGCACCGGTTGTCGAATGACCGGCAGCCGGCTGCGCACCTCACGTTGTAGATTGAGAAGTTGGACCGCGCCCATGAGCGGATTCACAGGATAGCCCTGCCACGCTTCGGTGTTGCTGAGTTGTTCTTTCGGCAGGTGGGCCTTGAACGGCGCGACCATGCGCAGCAGCGCAGCCTGGGGCGGCGACAGCGTCAGCCGCAGCGCAGGCGCATAACAGAGGACGCCGCTGAGTTCGGGGTGCTCGCTTGCGAGGTGGAGGCTCAGGATTGCTCCCGTCGATTCGCCGCCGACCATCACGCGTGCGCAGCGCGCAGCCAGCTCCCGATAGGCCGCCTCGACGCCGCGCACCCAATCGCGCCAGGTGTATCGGTTGGCGTCCTCCGGGAAAGTGCCGTGCCCGGGCAGGAGCGGCCCTGCGACGCTGTAGCCATGCTCGCAGAGGAAGCGCGCCAGCGGTCGCACTTCGGCCGTGGTGGCGGTATAGCCGTGAATGAGGAGCACTCCCTCGGGCCCGCCCTGCCAGTGGAATGGAGCGCCATCGAGATGGGAGTTGTGAATCATGCGGCGTTCCATAGGTATCCTCCGATCACCGTGCGGCAAGCCCGGCCAGTATCCGCTTGGGCACTTTGCACACCATCGTGTAGGCCGGATCATAGATGTTGCCCAGGTCGTATTCGACGCATTGACCCAGGATCGTGCTTGCATCGATAGTGTTCAGGCCGTACTCATCGGCCAGCCAATGCAGCATCTCGGTCGTGGCATGCTGCACTGCCTGATCGAGCGGCCGGGCGTTGCCGAGGGTGAACAGGTATTCGGCGTTTTCCCCGCGCGGCCAGCCGATCCGCTTGCCCTTAAGCAGCCGCACGGTGAACTTCACGTCGAACGAGGTTTCGATGCCCGTGCCCACGATCTCGCCATCCCCTTGCGTGGCGTGTCCGTCCCCTACGCAAAACAGGGCGCCCGGCACGAAAACCGGAAGATAGGCGGTCGCACCGGCCACGAAGCCGCGATAGTCCATGTTGCCGCCATGCTCGCCGGCTGTCATCGTGCCGATCGCCTGGCCACCAGGCGGCGCAACGCCGAAACAGCCAAGCATGGGCGCGAGCGCCAGCGTCAGCGCGCCGAGCCGAGGGCTTGGGTCAACCAGGGTCGCAGTCCACCGCTCCCGATCGATGCGCCAGAGCTGGCGCTGGCGGGCAGGCAGCTCTCGGGCGAAGGAGGGATCGACGACGTTGTTCGCGACCGGGGTGGAGGTGAAGCCGGTGTCACGGTTCGGCGCCAGCGAGTCGAAGTGGACGGCCAGCGCGTCCCCAGGCTCTGCGCCGTCGATGTAGAAGGGACCGGTCTGAGGGTTAGGTCGTTCACCGATCGGATTCCCGTGCCGGTCCGAGCCATGGGCGTCGATCGTGGTGGTGACGACGCTGTCGCCGTCCGCAATGCGCAGAACCGGCTCGTGCGGGCCGAGGGTGTTGTGATAGTGGGTGGGCTCGAATCGATGGATCATCTCGCATTACTCCTGATTCGGAACGGCCGCGTCCGACTGCGCTTCAGCCGTGCGGGGAGTATACCCCAACCACTGCGTTGGCGCCAACCTGCAGCTGCCTGCCAGGACAGCCAGGGAAGCGCCTTGTTTTCGCCGACCCTCGCCCGCGCTGCGCGCCGGTTCGATGGCGCGCCAACCGCGGGATCGGGTCAAGGCTGAGCCTCAGGCGCCGTCTGCAGCCGATCGTGCGGCTACGAGGCGCAGGTGCGCGGCGCACCGGCATCGGCGAGACCGGCACCCACGAGCATGCGGTCGACGCGTGCGTAGGACGCCGCAGTCTCGCACATGCAGCAAGGCCGCGAGGTCGAATACATCGTGCATCCACTCAAGTCGGCAGTTTCCAGCCGCCGGCAGGCGTCGCGGATCGCCTCCATCTCAGCATGCGCGGTGGGATCCCGGTTGACGACGACTTTGCTGACGCCCAGGCCTACGATGCGTCCCGCCTTGACGATCACCGCACCATACGCCTGGTCGCCGATGGCAATCGATGCGCGCCGCATTTCGGCCGCGGCTTGCATCCATGCTTCGGGGCCAGGATTCGCCGGCTGCAGGATGTCAACGGCAGTCGGGGTCGGCGAAAGCGTTGTGAAGGTCGGGCTGGGCTGCACGGTGAAGGTCAGCCGGGGCGTGGTTTGTGGCGTTGCCGTGGCGGTCGGCGCGCCCGGCGTGGAGGACAGTGTCGGGCCGGGCGGCGGTGAATCCGTCCGCGGCGAAGTTCCGACCGCGGCAGGCGTCCCAGCGGGGGTGGGCGTCTCGCCGCCGGTTGAGGCGCTGGCTGTGCGCGCAGACCTCTCGGATGCCGGCGCTGCGCCACAGCCGGCGAGGGTGGCGGCGCTGGCGACGATCGTGGCGGCGCCGGTCACCATGGCGGCGAGAAATCGCTTGCGGTCAGGCATCAGGCCGATCTCCCTGCGCGGCGCGCACTAAGTTTCAGACCTGTATATGCGCGCGGCCCGGCCGCGTCTGTGGTGTAACTTACATGCCGGAAGCCGCCGGGGCATCACGGCCGCAGCGTCGGGATGGTCGCATTCGCGATCGGCATGACGCCGACGTGCGGATGCGGCGGCAGATGCAGGCGCGCAGCGGCAAGCGCTTCGTCCAGGTTGGCAACCGGGTTGAGCAGCAGCCGGCGCGCCTGGTCGTGCGGCATCTCGGTGACCGTGAGAAGCCGGATCCGGCTGGCGTCGCGGGCAATCTGCCACGCCTTGTGCGGGCCAAGCCGGTAGCCTTCCTGCCGGTAGCGCGCCAGCACCGCCTCGTAGGAGGTCATCCGCGGATCAGACATGAACTCGTCGTAGCCCCGGCTTCCCGTGCCGTCGGGACAAGCTGCAAGGAGGATCACCGTGCCGCCGGGCTTCATCACAAGCGTGGCGTGACCGAGGGCCTTCTGCGCCTGGTAGAGGTTGATGTCCTTCGGGTGGCCGCCGGGTGAGACGATCAGGAGGTCGTACGGCGCGGGCGTTTCCACCTGGCAGATGGTTCGCGCGAGTGGAATGCCTGTCCGCATCACCGCCACGGGATCGCCCGCCAGTGCATGGACGATCTGTTTGTGCTCGTTGAGAATCGCATTGAGGGCATAGCCCACATCCATCATGCGGCCGATCTCTTCGACTTCCTGCCGCGCCGGGTTGTCGTCGTAGTGTCCCAGCTCGGCGCCGGGCGCGGTCATCAACGCGTGGTTGGCGTTGATGGTGCCGCGTGCAGTCAGTCCGACCGCAGCGCTTTTCACGCCGCCCGACCACCCCATGAACTGGTGCGGCTCGATATTGCCGACGACGATCCGCAAATCGGCCGCCATGTAGCGATGGTTGGCCCGTACTTCGACCCCGCGTCGCGTCCTGCCCAGCGAGATCAGGTCAGCGCCATCGCAGTCGTGCGAGACGACGGGGTAGCGCCCCAGGATTTCGGGCGGGATCACCAGTCCGAACTCGCCCTCCGGTGTGGGCGCGTGTGTGCCGGTCGCGATGATGAGCGAGATGCGCTCAGGCGGCACGCCGGCTGCCTCCAGCCGGCTCAGGAGCGGGGGCAGCAGCAGGTGGTGCGGCACGGGTCGCGTCTTGTCGTTGACAGCGATGGCGACCGCAGGGGAGGCCGGCGACCCGGAAGGCCGGCGACCGGAGAGGAACGAGGCAAGCTGTGCGGTGAGCGGCGCGGCGTCCAGCGCTCTCATCACTTCGGCCAACGGCTCGGCCGCGGCGGGCACGTCGCGCGGTGCGATCAGCTCAGGCGCCCACGCCTGCGGCAGGCTGAACTCCAGGTGCGTTCTTCCGTATGGCAGCGCAAAATCGGGCATCCTACCTCCCCGGCATCAACAACTGGATGGCGCCCAGGCTGACGACGGCGACGCAGCCTGCGACGATAAAGCCGAGAGCCACCGGCTTGACGCCCGTTCTGCGCACTGCGCCCATGTCGGTGCCCAGGCCAATGGCGGACAGCGCCATGAGGATCGCGAACTTCGAGATATTGTCCATTGATGTCAGGAACGCTGCCGCGGCGGTCAGCTCGCCCGGATGCGCTACGTCCTGGGGAAAGATGCCGGCGGCCACGCCGACAGTGCGCACGAGCACCATGCCCATGAAGCCGACCACGAACCACGGCAGTGATTTGCCGAGGTTGGAGCGGGCGGCCTGCCCATCGCTCATGCGATGCTGGCTGCGCGCGTAGAGAATGCCGATCAACAGGATCACCGGCGCGATGAGGGTGTTGCGCACCAGCTTGACGACGGTCGCCACATCCAGGGCCCGTGCGCTGAAAGCCGCCCCCGCGGCGACGACCTGCGAGGTGTCCAGGATGGCAGTGCCGGCCCACATGCCGAACGCCGGGTCGGACACCCCCAGCAGATAGCCAATGATCGGATAGAAGATGACGGCCAGCGTCCCGAAGAAGGTGATCGTGGCAACGGCGATGCTGACGTCCTCGTCCCGCGCCTCGATGACCGGCGCGGTGGCGATGATGGCTGAGTTGCCGCAGACCGCTGTTCCCACGCCGATCAGCACGGCAAGCCGTCGCGGCACGCGCATCGCGCTGCCCAGGAAGTAGGCCAGGGTTAACGCCAGGAGCATGCAGAAAAGAATCAGCAGGATGGCTGACACGCCGGTGCCCACCACATCCTGTAGGCTCAGGCGCAGACCGAGCAGGATGATGCCGAGTCGCAGGATGCGCTGCAGCGAGAA
>CAYRFV010000051.1:0-8949 GCA_964423545.1 uncultured Anaerolineales bacterium
AGGGTTCGATCCGCGCCGGGGAACTTCTCGAAGTTCCAGCGCGGGATTTTGACGACGCAGTAGTCGATGGACGGCTCGAACGATGCCGGGGTGACGCGCGTGATATCGTTGCGAAGCTCATCCAGGGTGTAGCCGACGGCCAGCAGCGCGGCGATCTTGGCGATGGGAAAGCCGGTTGCCTTTGAGGCCAGCGCGGAAGAGCGGCTGACGCGCGGGTTCATCTCGATGACCAGCGTCTCACCTGTGCGCGGGCTGACGGCGAACTGCACGTTCGAACCGCCCGTCTCAACGCCGACGGTGCGCATGACGATGCGGGCCATATCGCGCAGCCGCTGATACTCGCGATCGGTCAGCGTCTGTGCCGGTGCGACGGTGATGCTGTCACCGGTGTGGACTCCCATTGGGTCGATGTTCTCGATGGAGCAGACGACCACGAAATTGTCCGCCCGATCGCGCATGACCTCCAGCTCGAACTCTTTCCAGCCGAGCACCGATTGTTCGATCAGCACCTCGTGCACCGGGGACTCAGTGAGGCCGCGGGCAACGATGCGCTTCAGGTCATCGGAGTGGTGCGCAATGCCGCCGCCCGACCCCCCGAGCGTAAACGATGGCCGGATCAGACAGGGGAAGTCGACGTGCGCCGCGATGGCCTCCGCCTCCGAAACCGTGCGCGCCAGCCCGGAGGTGGGAACCGCCAGCCCGGCGGCGACGACCGCCTCTTTGAATTTCAGGCGATCTTCGGCCAGATCGATCGCGCGGGTCTGCGCGCCGATGAGCTGGACTCCGCAGCGGTCGAGGATGCCCGCGCGTGCCAGCTCCATCGCCAGGTTCAACCCGGTCTGCCCGCCGACGGTGGGCAGCAGGGCGTCGGGGCGCTCGGCCGCAATGATCTTTTCACAGAGCGCCGTCGTCAGCGGCTCAATGTAGGTCGCATCGGCGAACTCCGGATCGGTCATGATCGTCGCCGGGTTCGAGTTGACCAGCACCACGCGGTAGCCTTCGCGTCGCAGTGCCTTGCAGGCCTGCACGCCGGAGTAATCGAATTCGCCCCCCTGGCCGATGACGATCGGGCCGGAGCCGAGAACCAGGATCGTGCGAAGGTCAGTGCGTTTGGGCATGGGTGTCTATCCGGCTGCCGCCAAGGGGCAAGAGCGCCAGAGGCGTCGGAGACGGCGTCTGCGCCCGCTGTGTCCCGGCGCCGTCCTGGTGAATCATCACGGTAGCATCATGGAGACGAACTCGTCGAACAGCTCCACGGCGTCATGCGGGCCAGGAGCCGCTTCCGGGTGAAACTGCACCGAGAAGGCGCGCTGGCCCGTGGCGACCAGCCCCTCGATGCAACCATCGTTCAGATTCACGTGCGTAATCTCGACCTCAGGCGGCAGACTTGCGTCGCGTACCGCGAAACCGTGGTTGTGGCTGGAGATGGCGATGTTGCCCATCGGCTCGTATCGAACTGGCTGGTTTCCGCCGCGGTGGCCGAACTTGAGCTTGTACGTCTGGCCGCCGAGCGCCAACGCCAGTATCTGGTGACCCAGGCAGATTCCGAAAACGGGCACGCGGCCAAGCAGCGCGCGCGTGGCGTCGATGGCATAGGTGACAGCAGCCGGATCACCCGGCCCGTTGGACAGAAAAACACCATCAGGGCGCAGGGCGAGCGCTTCAGCCGCTGTGGTCTGCGCGGGCACGACGGTGACGCGGCAGTTGCGCCGCGCCAAAAGGCGGAGGATGTTGCGCTTGATGCCAAAATCGTAGGCGACAACGTGCAGGACGCGATGATCGGTGGCTGAATCCGGGGATGGCGCCACCTCGTAAGGGGTCCGACACGTGACTTTGCACGCCAGGTCGAGGCCGTTCATGTCAGGCGCGGCGCGTGCCAGCGCGACCAGGCGCTCCCCATCCGTGTCCACGGATGAAAGGACGGCATTCATCGCGCCGGCAGTGCGGATGTGACGCACCAGCGCACGGGTGTCCGCATCGGTCATCGCTACGACGCCCCGCGCCTGCAAATAGGCATCCAGCGTTGCACTGGAACGCCAGTTGCTTGCCAGCGGGCTTGCCGAGCGGACTACGAAGCCAGCCACCCAGGTGCGATCGGACTCATCGTCCTCATCGTTCACCCCGTAGTTGCCGATGTGCGGCTGGGTCATCACCGTGATCTGGCCGTGATATGATGGATCGGTGAGCACCTCCTGGTAGCCGGTCATGCAGGTGTTGAAGACAAGCTCACCGCTGTGCTCGCCGATGGCGCCGAACGCCTGTCCGGGCCAAAGCGTGCCATCGGCGAGCGCCAGGAGTGCAGTGGGTCGTGAAGTATGCATTGCCAGACTCAGATTCGCAATGTTCCAACCGATTGCGATTATACCATGCGCGAGGAACTCCTACGAATGCGACGCGTTCGCAACCAGCGCGTCGTCATTGACAGTCCTGTCTGCCTGTGTTACACTCGCCCATGTATTCGACCGACCGCGTTTCGCTGGAGAATCAGCGCGAGAGAGCATTCCGGCATTCGTGCATCAGCGTTTTGGTCGAGGCGCAGGCCAGGAATCGCCGAAGGGGCGCAATCTCTCAGGCAACCAAATCGCGCTGGGACAGCACTCTGGAGAGCTCCCTCTGTCCGACAGGACGGGGGACACCGACGGGGCAAGCCGCATCTTCCCACTGCTGGGCCGGGCGGTAATCTCTCAGGTCGCAGGACAGAGACGGGAACCGGGCCGTAGCCCGCGCTGCCCGTCTCTCTTTTTGTCGGGGGCAGGGTTGCACGGATTCTATCAACCTAACTAACGGAGGAAACCATGGGTTACCGCTATGACGCCAACGCCAGGTACGCTAAGTCGCACGAATGGGCTCGCATGGAGGGCAAGGTCGCTGTAGTCGGCGTGTCCGACTATGCCCAGCATCTGCTTTCCGACGTTGTTTACGTCGATCTGCCCGAGGTCGGCGACCCGGTGACGAAGGGCGAGAGCCTGGGCACCGTGGAGTCGGTCAAGGCCGCCGAGGACGCCTACAGCCCGATCAGCGGCGAAGTGATCGAAATCAACACCGACCTTGAAGATCATCCGGAGTGGGTGAACGAGGACCCCTACGGCAAGGCGTGGCTCATCAAGGTCAGGCCGAGCGACGCCAGCGAGATGGGCGACCTGATGGATGCTGCGGCCTATGAGGCGTTCGTCATTGAAGAAGAGGAGAAGGGCGGGCACTGATTGCGGATCGGCGATCGCGACGTGTGCGCCAGTCCGATGCGCGGGCGCAACCAGCGATCCGTCCATTGGCAATCCGCAATCGGCGATGGAGAGCACCATGAATTATATCCCTAATACCGACGCCGATCGAGCGCTGATGCTGAAAGCCGTCGGCGCTGAATCGACGGCAGAGCTGTTTCAAGATGTGCCGGAACCGTATCGCTTTCCCAAGCTGAACTTGCCGCCTCCCCTCTCTGAGATGGAGGTGTTGAAAGAACTCGCCGCCCTGGCCGACGAGAACGACGATTTGCAGCACCTGGCTTGTTTTCTGGGCGCCGGCGCGTATCACCACTTCGTGCCCAGTGTCGTCGATTTCATCCTGCATCGGTCTGAGTTCTTCACCGCGTATACCCCTTACCAACCGGAGATCAGCCAGGGCACCCTCCAGGCGCATTACGAATACCAGTCGATGATCTGTGCACTGACCGGCATGGAGGTGAGCAACGTTTCGCATTACGACGGCGCGACGGCGGTGGCCGAGGCGGTCATTATGGCGCTCCAGGTGGGCCGGGGCAAGCGCAGTAGAGTGATCCTCAGCCCGACCCTGCATCCACAGTACCGCGAGGTGGTGCGCACCTACACCCAGGGCATGTCCCTGGAGATCGTTGGCGAGCAGGCGGCCCCTGGCAATCTGGACGGTTTGGCTGCCCTTGTCGACAAGCAGACCGCGTGCATCATCGTCCAGAACCCCGACTTCTTGGGGAGGTTGTACACACCGGCCGAGATGCAGGCGCTCGCCGACAAGGCGCACGCGGCAGGTGCACAGTTCGTCGTCTCCGTCGATCCTATCAGCCTGGGGCTGTTCGTGCCGCCGGGCCAGTACGGCGCCGATGTCGTCACCGGCGAGGGGCAACCGATGGGCAACGGTATCAGCTTCGGTGGGCCGTACCTGGGCTTCTTTGCGATGCGAGCGGCTGATGTGCGCCGTTCGGCGGGGCGTATCGTCGGACAGACCGTCGATGTGGATGGCAAGCGCGGCTTCGTGCTCACTCTCAGCACGCGCGAACAACACATCCGCCGCGAGAAGGCTTCCAGCAATATCTGCACCAATCAAGCGCTCAATGCACTTGCCGCAGCCATCTACATGGCCGCGATGGGAAAATACGGCCTGCGCAGCGTCGCTGAGCTGAGTTACCACAAGGCGCATCATGCTGCAAGCCTGATCGATAAAGTGAGGGGGTACGAGGTGGTGAGCCGCTGGCCCTTCTTCAAGGAGTTCGTGGTGCGTTGCCCGCTGCCAGTCTCATTCATCAATGAGATCCTCCTCGATCGCTACGGCATGATCGGTGGGTACGACCTCGGCTGCGACTATCCCGACCTGCGCGACCACATGCTGGTGTGCGTCACCGAGTTGAACAGCCGGCCGCAGATCGAGATGCTGGCTGAGGCCTTGGGGGAGGTGACAAGCATGAATCCGGATCGCTTCGAGGGCGATGGGGAGGCGGCCTGTGATTGAACCCCTGATCTACGATATCTGCCAGGAGGGTCGCCGTGCGGTCAGCCTGCCTGCTTGCGACGTGCCGGAGGCGCCTCTGCCGGCAGGCTGCGTGCGCGAAACGCTGCCCTTGCCCGAGGTTTCCGAGATCGACCTGGTGCGCCACTATGTGCGCCTCTCGCAGATGAACCACGGCATCGATACCGGCTTCTACCCGCTCGGCTCCTGCACGATGAAGTACAACCCGAAGGTGAATGAGGCGGCAGCGCGCATCCCAGGCTTCGCACTGCTGCACCCGCTCCAACCGGTTTCGAGTGTGCAGGGCGCGATGGGCTTGATGTTCGAGCTCCAGGCGATGCTGGCCGAGATCGCCGGCTTCGCCGCCGTGACGCTCCAGCCCGCAGCCGGCGCCCACGGCGAATTGACCGGTGTGCTCATCATGCGGAAGTATCTTTACGATCGAGGCGAGTGTGCGCGTGACACGATTCTCGTGCCCGATTCGGCGCACGGCACCAACCCGGCCACAACGAGCATGTCGGGCCTGAAGGTGGTGGAAGCGCCTTCGGACCGACGCGGCAACGTCGATCTCGACGCGCTGCGCGGCCTGATCGCCCAGCATGGCCCGAAGCTCATCGGCCTGATGCTGACCAATCCCAACACCCTGGGCCTGTTTGACGAAAACGTACTGGAGGTCGTGCGGCTTGTGCATGAGGCGGGCGGGCTGGTCTACGGCGATGGCGCCAACTTCAATGCGATTCTGGGCATTGCCAGGCCAGGCGATCTCGGCTTCGACGTGATGCACTACAATCTGCACAAGACCTTCTCGACGCCGCACGGCGGTGGCGGGCCAGGTTCCGGCGCGGTCGGCGTGTGCGCCAGGCTGGCGGACTACCTGCCCGGCCCCATTGTGGCGCGCAGCGAGCAGGATGGTCTGTTGCACTGGCGCATGCCGCCCAAGTCGATCGGCCGGGTGAAGTCGTTCTTCGGCAATTTCGGCATCCTGGTGCGCGCCTACACCTATATCCGCATGCACGGCGCCGAAGGGCTGCGCCAGGTGAGCGAGAACGCCGTGCTGAATGCCAACTATCTCCAGGCCCGGCTGCGCGCAACCTATCCCATCCCGCACGGCGACCGGATCTGTATGCACGAGTTTGTCGCTCAGGGCATCCTGCGGGACGCGCCGGGCATCCGCACCATGGATATCGCCAAGCGGCTGATGGACTTCGGCTTCCACCCGCCGACGGTCTACTTTCCGCTCATCGTGCCCGAAGCGTTGATGATCGAGCCGACCGAGACGGAGAGCCGGCAAACCCTCGACGCGTTCGCCGACGCGCTGATCGCGATTGCCGGCGAGGCGCGCCATGACCCAGAACTGCTGCACGCGGCGCCGCACAATGCGCCCGTGCGCCGGCTGGACGAGGTGAAGGCGGCGAAGGACCTGGTGCTGTGCTATGCGCCGGGGTGCGCAGGGTAGGGTTACAGGGGGTGCACGGCCACGTATCTTCCTCCATCGGTCGTGCGCCCTGGCCGAGCAAGCCGGAGCAGGCCGGCTGAGCGAGCCGAACATCGATCAGCGAAGGCAGCAGACGGAAGAAGATGAGAGACGATTGGGAGACCCGGCTGGCGCGTTGGGCGAGCTGGGCGATCATCGCAGGCGGCCTGCTCATGGCTGTGCTCTGGATGGTGTTTACCACCGCGCACGGCCCCACGTCGTACAGCGAGGATCGGGTCGTGTTGGGCCGCACGATGCACTTCTGGGGCAGTCTGCTGGGTGTCACACCGAATCTGCTGCTCAGTCTGGGTCTGATCCTGCTCTACACGCGCCTGGCGCATAGCGCTGGCCGACTGGCCCGGTGGGGCTACGCCTTCACGCTGATCGGTCTGCTCGTTCCCGCGGCCATTGATCTGACCATCGGCGCCCTGGGACCTCCCTTCTTCTCTCCCCTCCTGGCGGCAGGCTTGATGATGCTGGCCCTGGGGAGCGTGCGGAACCCACGGGCGCCGGATGAGAGCTACTACCCGCTGATGCTTCTCGGCATCCTCCAGATCATTGCCTTTGGCTGGGTGCTGGTTCCACTCGATCTGACGGATCAGGTGGGCGGGTACAGGCTGTACGGCATCGTCGCGCAACTGCTGTCCGGAGCCGCCTGGATCGCCCTGGGCATCAGCTACCGCAAGGTACCGACATCCGTCCGGTCATGACCTACGCAAGTGACAGGGAGGGGGTGTTCTCATGAGCTACGGTGCGTTTACGGACAAGAAGCACCAGCCGACAGAGGCGGAGATCCAGGCGGCCCTCGGGACGCAACTGCCAGCCTGGCAGGATCTCGTCCGATTCATCCGTGAGCGCTATCCTGTCGACGAGGACTTCAGATTCCTGTACGGCAAGCAGTACGGGTGGGCGCTGCGCTTTCGCATCCGCAGCAACCTTCTTACCTCGCTCTATCCGGCCGTCGAGGGCTTTACCGTTCAGGTCAACCTCTCCCCTGTCGCCGTTGAGCAGGCGCAGAACATGCAGCTCGGCGGCAATGTGCAGGGTGCTATCGCCAGGGCCACTCCCTATCCGGAGGGGCGCTGGGTGTTCATCCCCGTCGGGCCGGCGGACGACATGGCGGATATCCGGCGGTTGCTGGCGCTGCGCTCCCAAACAAAGGGTCTGCTGGATCGAAATGCTGCGATGGAGGCGCCATGAGCATGGAGCCGTCGGGATTCGAGACGATCGATGAGTACATCGCAGGCTTCCCTCCCGACGTTCAGGAGATCCTGGAGCGGATCAGGAGGACGATCAGGGCAGCGGCGCCGGACGCGGAAGAAGCCATCAGCTACCAGATGCCGACCTTCAGGCTTAAGGGCAACCTCGTGCATTTTGCGGCCTTCAAGCACCATATCGGGTTCTATCCGACGCCGACAGGCATCGCACGTTTCAAGGCTGACTTGGCTGCTTACGCGGGAGGCAAGGGGTCGGTCAAGTTTCCGCTCGATCAGCCGATTCCTTACGATCTGATCACCAGGATTGTGGCATTCAGGGTGAAAGAAAACCTGGAGCAAGCGGAAGGCAGAAAGCAGAAGAAACCGTGACATCGCGACCGTGGAGATGCTACCTGTAGCGGTCACGTTCCGCTTTCGGGCATGGTTCGGGGGCGAAAACGGGGTGGCGATCCATCGGGCCGTGCGCGAGACCTACAACATGCTGGATGATGGAGCGCAACATGCATAAACGGATTGTTCTGGTCGGCGCGGGGAGCGCCCAGTTCGGCTACGGCACCATTGGGGATATCCTGCAGAGCAACGTGCTCGCGGGCAGCCAGATTGTGCTGCATGATGTCAATCCTGCCACACTGGCGGTCGTGGCGGAGAATGGTCGCGCGTTTGTCGAAGAACACAATCTGCCCTGCACCATCTCAGCGACGACGAACCGGGCGGAGGCCTTCCAGGGTGCGGACTTCGTCATTATCTCGATCGAGGTGGGCAACCGGTTCGAGCTGTGGGAGCAGGACTGGCGCATCCCACAGCAGTACGGCATGCGCCAGGTCTACGGTGAGAATGGCGGGCCCGGTGGTCTGTTCCACTCGCTGCGCATCATTCCCCCGATCCTTGAGATCTGCGCCGATATCATGCGCATCTGCCCGCAGGCGACTGTCTTCAACTTCAGCAATCCGATGAGCCGCATCTGCACGACGGTGCACCGGGTGTTCCCCGATCTGAAGCTCATCGGCATGTGTCACGAGATCGGCTCCCTGCCGAACTACTTGCCGCGCATCCTGGGCGTCCCATACGAGACGCTGGAGGTGCGAGCGGGAGGACTGAATCACTTCAGCGTGGTGCTGTCGGCCAGGTATCGGGACAGCGGGCGGGATGCGTATCCCGACATTCGCGCCAAGGCGCCCGCGTTTTTCGGCAACATGCCGTCCATGGCTACCGTGCACAAGTACTTCAAGGAAACCGGGCAGCGGCCGAAGAAACCGGAAGACTTCGCCGGGTTGGATACTGAAGCCTGGCCCGAGCGCCGCGTCTTCCAGGTCATGCTGGAGAAATTCGGCCTGCTGCCCATCACCAGCGACAGTCACTTCGGTGAGTATATCCAGTGGGCCTATGACATCACCGACCACAAGGGCATCCTGGACTTCTACCGTTTCTACAAGGACTACCTGTCGCACATCCAGCCCAGGATCGAGCTGCGGCTGAAAGAGCGCATCATCGCGATCATTGAAGGCATCATCACCGATGCGGGCGCCATCGAGATGGCGATCGCCGAGGTGCTGCGCCAGCATG
>CAYRFV010000051.1:8959-23448 GCA_964423545.1 uncultured Anaerolineales bacterium
TCAATCTTCCCAACCGGGGCCTGATTGCCGATCTTCCGGACTGGATCGTCGTCGAGGTCCCGGCGACCGTCGACGGTCGCGGCGTGCACGGCGTCTCCCTCGGCGAGCTGCCGCGCGGCTTCGCCGGGCTGTTGATGAACCAGGTGGCTGTCCACGACTTGACCGCGGAGGCGGTCATCCACCGCTCCAAAGCGCTGGCGCTGCAGGCGCTTCTGGTCGATCCAGTGGTCAGCCAGTACCGGGGATTGGAAGAGATGCTGAACACGATGATCGCTTACCAGGAGCGCTGGCTGGGGTATCTCCAGTAGGGGTCAGGCGAACCCCTCGTCTCATGGCACGCATCGCCACTCTGAGGGCGTGGGAGCGGGTCAGGCGACCATGAGCTTCGAGCTTGTCACGGTCACGTCCGGCGATATCACGCTCGCGCCGACTGAAGCGGTGATCGCTGCGCCGCGCGCCTGGTGGCGCATGCGTTGTGGCTGGAGCGACCGCTGCGAATCCTGAGGGACCGCGGCTTGGCGCGGCTTACGTCGAAGGTGCGGCGACCCATGCCAACAACCGGCGTCGAGGGTATGGCTCGGGGGTGATGCGGCGACTGCGGCAAGGGATCGCCGGGTATGACCTGGGCGCGCTTTCGCCTGCACAGCCGGAAGGGTGCGAATTGACACCCGATGCCTGAAGTGGTATACTCCCTTCCGTCGTTGGGCAGAGGGATGCCGCGGAGGGATGGCCGAGCGGCCTATGGCGGCGGTCTTGAAAACCGTTAGGGCGAAAGTCCTCGGGGGTTCGAATCCCTCTCCCTCCGCCAGAAGCCGATTGTAACCCTGGGGAGGTCGCATAGTCTGGTCGAGTGCGCCCGCCTGCTAAGTGGGTAGGGGTGTTATTAAAGCATCCTTCGCGGGTTCAAATCCCGCCCTCCCCGCCTGGCCCTCTCACCAGGGTCGCCATAGCGTGTCCCAGTAGCTCAGTGGATTAGAGCGCTTCCCTGCGGAGGAAGAGGCCGAGCGTTCGAATCGCTCCTGGGATACTGATACTGACAGAGAAGCCCCCGAGCAAGGGGGCTTCTCTGTTAATGACTTACCTCATGCCTGCACCTTCAGCACGACCTTGTGCAGCTCGCCATCCGAGATCAGCGGCAGATGCGCGTCCTCCGGGAAGAAGATGGCGAACTCGCGCGCCCCGACCGCGGCCCAGGCGGTCGGCTGATCGGTGAAGAGCATGACATCTTTTTCCGCGCTATAGGGCATAGCCACGCCAGTGCATCCCGCGGTGGGACGCCACCCCATCGTGTCGATGCCGTCCAACACGACCTGGATATCGATGTACTTCCGGTGCGCTTCGAGCTTGCCGGCATCCGCCTTCCGCCCGGGCTGCCGCTGCACGAGCGCGTAGACCTTGTCGCCGTCGATCTCATAGCGGCCGACCGGCAGCTCCAGCAGGTCGGCGCGGCGCAGGAAGGCAAAGGCCGCCGCGAAGCCGCCGTTGAGGGAGAGGTAGCGATCAGCTTGCTGAATGGCGTCGAGGATCATACGGTTTGTCTCCTTTCCAGTGGTGCGAATCATCCGCAGCGTCTGCCGCTCGATCGTGCGGCGGCGCCGTTCACATGGCAGCGATCTCAGCGAAGCCCACGGATGCGAGCTGATCGCGCAGCAGTGCGCATTTCTCAGCCGTCAGCGGCAACAGCGGCAGCCGAGGCTCGCCGCAGTCGAACCCGAGAATCCGCATCGACTCCCGCAGCGCACCCGGGAAGCCGGCGCCGATGAGCAGCGCGGTCACGCGGTTGACGCGCAGTTGCAGATCGTTGGCGCCCGCCAGGTCACCGCTCTCGTAGCGCTGGCGAATCACCCGATAGGCGCCCGGCATGGGGTTGAGGGTGGAGCCGATGTTGGCAGGGGTGCCTGACATCGCTGCATAGAGGCACTGCTCGTCCATGCCGGAGAAGATCGTCCACTCTGCTCCGCCCAGGTCTACGAGCCGCTTGAGCTCGAACATGCTTGGGCCGGTGTATTTCGCGCCCGCAGCGTTGGGAATGCGGCGGCGCAGTTCGGTCATCAGCGTCACCGCATCGGTCTGCCCCCCGAAGAGATAGGGAAAGAACGGCAGGTCGGGTGCGGCGGCCGCAATCGTTTGGTAGTGCGCATAGGTGTTCTCCAGTCCAGCGACAACCGACGGCAGCAGGCTGCCGAAGCCCGCCGCGCCGGCCCGGCGAGCGTGTTTCGCCAGTGCTGCCCCGTGAAGCGTCGCCGCTGCGCCGACATGCACCACCACCGGGACGCGTCCTCGCGCTTGGGCCATCACGGTATCGGTCACCTGCACCCGTTCTTCGACAGTGAGCTGCAGGCCCTCCCCTGTGCTGCCGCATACGTAAAGCCCGCCGATCCCTTTGCCGATCAGGTGCTCGACAAGCTCACGGAGTACGCCGTAGTTGACCTCACCCTCGGGTGTCGACGGCGTGATCAGCGCCGGCCAGGCGCCACGAAAAACTTCTGCCACAGTAGACCTCTCTCTATAGGTGGAATCGAGCGAGGGTGATGCGTTCGTAGGGATGATTCGCACCTCGCTCATAAAGACAGCAGACTCGGCCGTCTGCAGCGAGCGCCAGATCAGAGTAGGCGGCCGGGCCGGCGTGCAGCAGCAGACCTGTCGACCAGGTCCGGCAGCGGTCGCTGCTCTCGCGCACTGTCATCCGCTCCCGTCTCGTGCTGGCGGGATTGGAGAAGAGGACGCGATCATCCGGCAGGCGCAGCAGGCTTGCCTGGCATATGGGTTCAACCAGCGCATCGTCCAGGGTCACTTCCGACCAGCTCTGGCCCTCATCGAGGCTCCAGGCTACTGCCCGCCGGTTGCGGCCGTGGTAGCTGCGCATGTTGAGATGCACGACGCCATCGGAGAACTGAACCGCTGTGCACTCGTTAACCTGCCCCTGGATTGTCCCGCCGACGCGCCAGGTGCTCCCACCGTCGTCGCTGTAGATCACGTGGGAGCCGAAGTACTGGTGATCCGCGTCGGGTGGTCCGCTGCTGTAATCACACGGGATCAGCAGCCGGCCGCTGGCCAACTGGATGCCGTGCCCCGGGCCGGTGGCATACCAACTCCAGCCCGACGGCTTGACCTGGCTGGTGATCTCGACCGGCGGCGACCAGGTCACACCATCGTCGTCGCTGCGCAGCACCCAAACGCCGCGCGGGGCCTGGCCGCGGACGATCTTGCTTTCCTGGCCTTCGGCCAGGTTCCAGTTGATCGGCAACCAGATCGTGCCGGTGGCGCGGTCCTGGACCGGACACGGGTTGCCGAACACGTCCGGTCCTGCGTCGGCGATGAGCTGCATCTCGCTCCACGTGTCGCCGTTGTCGACGCTGCGGCGCAACATGATATCAATGTCGCCGGAGTCGGATGAGCTGTGCCTGCGGCCCTCGCAGAAGGCAAGCATGGCGCCGGTCGCGGTCACCAGCAGCGAGGGGATGCGGTAGGTGTGGTAGCCCCCCTGGCCCGATATGAAAAGGTCAACTTGATGAGAATCAACGTCTGTCTGCGTGCTCATGCGGCGTCCTCTTCCGAAGTCTAGGAATGACCGGGCTGCCGACTCAGAACTCGCCCCGGCGCGCGAACTTCGCCCGGGCGTTGGCTGCGAACTCGTCTCCGGCCGCGTCGAGGGCCTGCGCGATCTCTTCCAGGCTGCGGCCGGCTGAGTGCCGCGCGGCCGCGATCACGGTGTTGCACTCGTTGCTGTCCATGAAGCGCGCGGCGTCCAGTAGCCCGGCTTCATCCTCCTCCGGAACAGCCAGGAAGCCGTGTTTATCGGCATGGATCAGTTGGCCCGGCCGCACGACCCGGCCGAACACCTCGACCTCGCAGTTCCAGCGCACCGGGTGCGAGTAGGCATGGCCGACGCACATCCGTCGCGCCAGCGCCTTGAAGCCGGCATTAGTCATTTCGTCCACGTCACGGATCGCACCATCGGTGATCGTGCCGACGCAGCCCAGCGCGCGGTGGGCATTGCTGTTGACCTCGCCCCAGAACGAGCCGAAGGTGGCAGGCTTGTCGAGGTCCTGCACCACGACGATCTTGGGCCCAGGGAGGCTGGCGACATAGCGGCGATATTCAGACCAGCCGGCGGGATTTCTGAGCCGAGGCTCGATGCTGCCCGGCTGGATTTGCACGGTGATGGCATAGCCCACCATCGGTCCCATCTGGGGCATGAAGTCGCGCGTCTCCTCCAGATTGAAGCCTTCTCGCCCGGCGTCGCGCCCCGTGATCTGCTCCCATCCATTGTAGATGGTCGGGGTGTTCCAACGTTTCAGTTCCAAGAGCACCGCATGGGGAAGCCGTGAGCGACCTTGAATGTGTGCGGTCATTCTGAATACTCCCTGTCGAGTCGATCGGAAAAGAGTCCGCGTGAGCATCTGGATCGAGCCGCTCTCTATGCTCTGGACCGATCCACATGGTCTCTGCTGCGGCGCGCCAGGAGCTCATCCCAGGGCAAGACATCGCAGCGGGCTGACCACGCCTCGTAGAGCTTCGCCAGCGCGCGGGCCCGGACGGGATCTCGGTCCGCCAGGTTGTTGAGCTCGGTGCGATCCTCATCCAGATTGTACAGCTCCCAGGCGTCGGGGTGCTGGCTGACCAGCTTCCAGGCCCCCAACCGCACGGCGCGGTTGCCTTCGTGCTCCCAGAAGAGGGGCGCCTCTCGCTCCCATGGTGCGCCCCGCAGCGCCGCGAGAAAGCTCACCCCTTCGGTCGGCAGGATCGTCCGGCTATCGTACTCATCGGGATACGACGCGTCCGCGACCTCGAGGAAAGTAGCCATAAAGTCGGTGATGTGCACTGCGCTATGGTTGATGCTGCCCTTTGGCGTCACCCCCGGCCAGCAGGCGACCATCGGTGTGGCAATGCCGCCCTCGTGCACCCAGTGCTTGTAGAGCCGAAACGGGGTGTTCGAAGCATTGGCCCACGGCAGATCGTAACTCTGATAGGTGTCCGCTCCGCCCGGCATCAAGCCCGGTAGGTTGCCGAAGGTCACCAGCCGGCCATTGCGCGTCGTTCGCCACTCCCGATCGGCCTGGCGGCCGTCCTCGTGCAGCAGCTCGGCGCAGCCGCCGTTGTCCGACAAGAAGATGACGAGCGTGTTGTGCTCCACCCCCTGGTCGCGCACCGCCGCCATGATCCGGCCAATCCCGCGATCCATCCGGGAGATCTGCGCCGCGTAGACGGCCATGCGTTGGTCTTCCCACTCTCTGTGTGTGACGCCGGCCCATGCCGGCGCGCGGGGATCGCGAGGCGAGATCCGCCAGCGTCGATCGATCAGGCCCAACGCCTGCAACTGCTCGTGACGAGCAGCCCGCACCGCGTCCCAGCCCGATCGGTATCGGCCCTGGTGGCGCGCCACTTCCTCCGCCGGCGCGTGCAGCGGCCAATGTGGGGCAGTATAGCATACATGGAGGAAGAACGGCTGGTCACCTGCTGCAGCGCGCGCGACCATGGCCGCGGCTTCGTCGCTCACGGCATCCGTGTAGTAGTAATCGTCCGTCTCCGGCTCGATGACCGACCGGCCCCTGAATAAAGGCTTGGGATTGAAGTAGCTGCCTGCGCCTGCCGGCGTGCCGTACCATTCGTCGAAGCCCCGGTCGAGCGGCAGCGGCCGTTGCGGATCGCCCACCTGCCAGCGGGTCGGATCGTTTCGGGGATATACCCCACCGACGTGCCACTTGCCGCAGAGCATGGTGCGATAGCCTGCGGTTTTCAGGGCTTCGGCCAGCGTCACGCAGCGGTCGTTGAGGTAGCCCTGGTAGGCCGGCGTCGGCCCGCCTTCCACCATATGGCCGACGCCGGCCTGGTGTGGGTGCAGTCCCGTCAAGAGCGCGGCCCGCGATGGGCAACAGCGCGCGTAGTTATAGGCCTGAGTGAAGCGGATGCCGCTCGCCGCCAGGCTGTCCAGGTGAGGGGTGGCGATCTCCGAGCCGAAGCAGCCGATATCGGAAAAGCCCATGTCGTCGGCCAGGATCAAGACGATGTTCGGCTTGTGCAAGGCGGGTTTCTGCTGTTCCATGGTGCGCCTCTTTTCACGCCAGGTCTGCCGTGGTCAGGTGGACTCCCACCGGGTGGCTCTTGCCCGACTTGTTGCCGCGAATTGCATGCTTCAAACTGAAACGATTTCCAGAAGCTCCGGCCCGCACCCGCCCACCTCTTTCTGCTCCTTCCTGTGCGTGCCAGAGGCAAAGCCCGCCCCAGTGGTTAGCCTCGGACGTGAGCCGCGACGCTGGCGCGGGCGGCCGAGAGGGAGGGCGCCGGGTGCAGCAGGGTGACGCCGGTCGGGAAACGACGGCGGAGACCGCCTTGCTGCAGCTCCTCTGCGGTCGCTTGGACGCGCACGAGGGCGATTCGCCGCTCGCTGGCCTGGCGATAGATGGCGTTCACATCGTTGAGCGCCGATTGGCCGAAATCCAGGCATTGCACCGAAGGCAGTTCGAGCATTGCGCCCACAGTGTGCATGAAGTTGCCGCAGCTGTGGATGCCGCCTCCGTCCAGCTCGCGCAGCACTCGCTCGTCGTGGGGCGCGATCAGACGGCGGTACATGCGGGGCGACACCATGATCGAAGAGTCATCGCGCAGCAGCAGGGATCCGCGTATCATGAAGCCGTGCTGGTGAGAGAAACCGGCCGGGCCGTCGTTCACGTACGGCGCGAGTTGCCGCGCCAGGGCGACTTGCGCGGCTGCCACTGTTTCGAGCGCGTGCGTCGCGAACGCCGGGTCATCGTGCAGATCGACGTACAACGCCGATCCGCACAGCATTTCCAGGGTGTCCACCGGGCCTTGCAGGTCGGGCAGCACGCACCGGATCACCTCCGGCAGAGGTGGATAGAGCGCCAGCGCGTCATGATAGAACCGGTAACGCTCGACCACCCGTGGCATCCAGCCGGCAGTCAGATCCGCCCGGCAGCGATCCAGGCCGGCGACAAGCTCTGCACGCGATTCGAACGGCCTGACCCACGGCGGGTTGTCCTCCACCTGCTCGACGCGGGCGCCGAAGGCCGAGGCCACCAGCACCGTTCCGAAGTTGGCGCGAATGGTGGCAGGCAAATCGTCGCCGACCTGATCACGATGGACGATGTGGGTGTCCCATGCGCTGACCAGCTCATTGAAGAGCATCTTCTCGGGGTCGTCGAAGACCTCGTGGTGCGGGTACGGCTGCCAGGGGCTGTCCGGAGGGAGCGGGTAGCTCACCACGAGCGGCAGCCGCTCGACCGGCTCATACGCCAGGGCGGCCTTGTGACGGCCAGCGATTTCCCGCTCGTGGGCCGGGTCAAGCGTGTCGGCGAGCTGCCGCAGCAGCGCGGCGAGACGTGTGTTCATCCAGATCCCTCCACGCCCAGTCAAGCGCCTGGGATGGCTGACGCCAGCTCCTGGCGGGTGGGCAGCTGCCGGAGAGCGGCCTCGGGCAGCGTCAGGTGCAATACCTGTCGCCAGCGGTGCGGGACGAACAAGTGCAGCACGTCCCCGATCGGGAACACATCGATATAGGAGCACTGGTAGTTCCGAAAAGGCGACTCAAGGACCTCAGCCAACGCATTCACGAACAGGAAGCGCGGCTCGTTCCAACTGCGCCCGCCGTCACTGGAGAGAGATGCCCAGATTTCAGAGCGATCCTTCATCACCTCGGGCTTCCTGCCATCCAGTCCTGTGTAGTTCAGATCGGAGAAGCGGTTGTGGTGCAACGCCAGCAGCGACTTCCCATCCGACAGATGGGTGAGCATGGGCGGCGCATCGGGGTGGACGAGCGGCGTCGGCGCGGGCGCGTCCCATATCCTGCCATCGTCCAGGCTGCGCGTGTGCCACAAATGCCCCTCGGCCGAACGCAGCATCATGTAGACTTCGCCGCCGCCCAGGTTGATCGGCCGTCCTTCGTCCATTCGGTTGAAGCCAGCGACATACCATCCGCCATGACGCGGTCCCGGCAACACCTCCCAGGTCTTGCCCTGGTCTTCGGAGCGCAGGACGTACTGGCGCGTGCAGAGGGGCTTGTACGACCAGTCCCCCTCGTGCGAGCCCAGAATCCACGTGCCGGCGTCGGTCTCGCACATTCGCATCACTGACATGCCCCGAAAGCCCGGATCATTGACCGGCCGGATGATGCGCACCTCGCACCAGTGATATCCGTCATCATCCGAATAGCGATAGCCGATCGGCGCGTTCTCTTGCAGACCCCGTTCGCGGGTGTAGAGATCCCAGACCGGCTGAGTGCCGAACGCATAAAGTCGCCTGGAGCCTTTTGGGATGAGAGGAATGAAGCCATGCTGATTGTAGTCGATGTCGAACGCCACGGTCGGCCCGCGCCAGGTTTTGCCTCCGTCAGAGGAGCGGTAGGCCAGCATGTCGTTGATCTTCGCGGCGCCGTGGCCGTAGTGCCCGCCTTCCGGAAACATCAGCAGTATGTCGCCGCCCGGCGTGACGGTGGCGCGGGTCTCGTAGAGAGGGATCCGCGGCTCGGGGGTGCGGTGGATCACCTGGCCGTCTAGGGCCTCGTGTGCGAGGATGCCGAGGTCGCTGCGCGTCGCCAGCCCGCGCGGCGGGGCAGCCACAGCGATCCGGTGGCCGCCGATGGCGATATGCTCTGCCAGAATCATATCTGAAGCGTCGTTCAACGGGAACCTCCCCTGATCAAGTTGCCTGTTCCCCGCGTTGCGTGCGCGGCAGCAGGAAAAAGGCCAGCGATGCGGCGAGCTGGATCGCGCCGCTCCACAGCAGCGCCGAACGCAGCGAGGTCGCCTGGCTCAGGGCCACCCCGATGAGTGGGCCGATGAACATCGAGAGTCGCTCGGCGAGGCTGTACAGCGACGACAGGCGCGGCATCATCTCGGCCGGCACGGCAACGATCAACATGTCAAACAGCGCGATCCGGATGCCGGAGTAGCCCAGCCCCCAGATGACCGCGACGGGCGCCAACCATGCGGCCGCTGGCGTCAGGCCGGTGCAGATCGGGTAGAGCCCCGCCAGGAACGCCGATATGAGAAGCACACGGCGGTGGCCCAGCCGGTTTGCGAGCCTGCCCCACGCAATGAAACCGATCAACTGCGCAACAAAGACTGCCGTGCCGCGCAGCCCGATCAGGCTGTCGCTCGCTTCGAGCGAGTTGACCCAGAACAGGCTGTACAATGCCTCCGGCATCATCAGCGCAATGCGGAACGGCAGCGTCGCCAGAAGATAGCGGACGAACGCAGGTTGCGCCATCACGGATTGGCCGTAGGCACGCAGATGAGACAGGACGGTGGCCACGCCAGAGCGGCTGAGCGCTCTGTCCGGCGATCGCTTCTCCCGCAGCAGCGGCACGCGGATTCGCGAGAAGCAGGCTGCGTTGCCCATCCCCGCTGCAAAGGTCAGGGCGAACACCATCTGATAGTTCAGCGGGAACGCGATCAGATCGAGCGCCCGGCCGAAGACCGCCACCGATACTGCACCGGTCAGCCCCATGAGCGCCCAGCGCACACCGTTGATGTGCGCGATCCGATCGAGCGGGAACGCCTGGGCAAAGACGGTCAGGAACGCGGAGGTCTCCAGGGCCATAGGAACTGCCTGAATCGTACATAGTACGATCGCCACGACGGGCAGCGCCTCGGTCGAGACAAAGAACGGGCATACCGCCAGGATCAACGTCGGCAGGTAGATGCCTACTTCGGCCCATACGCGCAAGCGCACCTGGTCTCGAAACCGCTCTGCCACCAGGCCGGAGGGTATCAGGATGACCATGCTCAGCAGCGCCGGCGCAGCCGTCAGCAGCCCGATTTCGAATGCCGACGCCCCGAGCCGGGCGAGAAACACGGGCAGATAGGCGACTGCTCCGCCCTGAATCACTCCGAAGCTGGCTGTGCTGGCATAAAGCCAGCAGACATTCGCTGGCTGGTTCTCGGCCTGTGTCACGCGTGCCCCGCATACCCGCCTGTCCGTCAGTCGTCACGTGAACTCACGACGGTCAGCCCGCCGCGTAGCCCGTCTCATAGAGCGCGAGTACATTCGCCGTCGGCACATCGGTCTGGAGCACATGGGTCGGCGCCAGGATGAAGCCGCCGCCTGCACCCAGGACGGCGATCATGCGGTGGACCGCGTCGCTGACCTCTGCGGGCGCACCGCGCGGCAAGACATACTGAGTATCGATCGCGCCGTGCAGACAGATCCGTCTCCCGAAGCGCTCTTTGATCGTCTGCGGGTCCATGCCGTCGGCTGCCACTTGCAGCGGATCGAGGATATCCACGCCCAGAGCGATGATACGCTCGACCAATGGCAAGATCGCGCCGCATGAGTGGAACATCACCTTCACGCTGTAGCTGTGCGCCATATCCACCAACCTGGCTAGCCGCGGCGCGAAGAAGCGGTCGAACAGCCGTGGGCTGATCAGCAGACCGTGCTGCGTGCCCAGGTCGTCGGCGATGCGCAGAATGTCGATGCGACCGGCCGCAGCGCTGAACATGCGGTCGAAGTAGGCCACATAGAAGTCGGTGAAGCGGTCCATGAGATAGCCGGCGAGCTCCGGAGACTCCAACAGATCAACCAGGAGCTGTTCGATGCCGCGCAGAAAGGTGGGATGTTGCCAGACGCTGGCGCCCGACGCCATGATCGCCAGGTCCTGCCACTCCTCCAGTCGCCGGGCAAACCCGGTGAAGTCGAACCACTCGGGCTGGGGCCAGGGGTGGGTCGTCAGCTGTTCCATGGAGGCCACATCGGACAGGCTGAAATCCACGAAGCACTCTTCCGGCCCCATTGCGGTCTGGATGACCTGCGTTCGCCAGCCCCAGTAGTTCTCCTTGATCCCACCTGCCAGCCAGCGCTCCTTGGGAATCGGCCCACAGTAGACCGGATCCACGACCCCGCGCAGGTCGAGGACGTCGACATGGAGCCGCTCGAGCAGCTCGCGATGCGTGGCCGTTCCCAGGTCGTGGTGCAGCCGCGCCAGGGTCGCTGCGTTGGCGCTGAAATCTAGCGGCACGCGGTCAGGCTGGCCCAGGGCGACCGCGGTGAGGACGCGCTCTTTGGAGTTCATGGCCGGTCTCCTCAGCGATCGGACGCAACCGCACCAAGTCCCGTTGGAGGCGTCACGCCCTCTCCCTTGCTCATCAGCCACGGCAGATTGAAGGTGGCAAGCGATAGGTGCGAGTTGTGGAAAATATTCCCAGCCACATCGCCACCTTCATAGAGGCAGTGGATTGCGCCGCTCGCGTCCACGGCCAGGTCCGAATAGCCGGCCACGCCGGGGTCAACGACCCTGGCGAGCGGCCACGTTTCCCCTTCGTCGCAGCTGAGTCGCACGGTCAGGTTCTCTCTCCGCCACGCGCCCCACGCCAGCGCGGGACCTCCCGAGTGTTGGCTGTCCGGGTTGGCGAACAAGATGCGTGAAGGTTGCTCGGAGTATCTGATGAGGCTCGCGAAACACACCGGCTCGAACAGCTCCTCGTGGAAGCACGGCGCCGACCAACCCGTCGCGCCGTCTGCGCTCACCGAGATCAGGCGGCGGTTGCGCTTCGACTCGCTGCGTATGTTCAGCAGCACCCGGCCGTCGTTCAGCTCGAGCGCAGCCGTCTCGCTGGGATTGGGCATCTCGGCGGAGTGGCGCGCCACGATCTCGCCTCGCTCCCACGTGACGCCGTGGTCGTCGCTGGTGATTACCGAGACCACCGACGGGCGATGCCCGCGTTTGCCCGTGCCGAACTCCGTGCCCGCGCCGGTCGAGAGCCACACCGGCGCGATGAGCCGGCCGTTCCTGAGCTGAATGCCGTGGCCTGGCCCCGGCGCAATGACCGTCCAGGGGTATTCCGGGCGGAACTGCTCCAGCGTCGGGGTGATGTCGACGGGATCGCTCCAGCTCAGTCCGTCGTCGTCGCTGCGCAGGTAGCAGCAGCGCTCGTAGTTCACCTGGTGCAGGAAGTGCACCGTCCCCGTTTCCCTGTCCACGATGGGAGTTGGGTTGTCCACGGTGGCGCCTGGCCGGCTGGCGATGATGTGCATCGGCGACCACGTTGCACCGGAGTCCGTGCTGCGACGCAGCGCAATGGCGATCTCCGACCAATCGCCTGGCTCCACGCGCGCCGCACAAAAAGCCAGCAGCGCGCCGCGCATCGTCACGGCGATGGCCGGGATGCGGTAGGTGGCGTAGCCCCCTTCACCGGCCCGGAACAGCGCGGTCCTGCGGAAAAACGGATGGTTTGAGTTCATCTCATATCCCCAATAGCTGTTTCTTGCGTTCCCAGTAGTAGGCGAAATTGGCATAGGGCACGTCGTGCGGGATGGCGTGATCGATCGTAGGAATGTAGCCGCCTTGGTGGGCGAGCGGAACCTTGCGTGTCAATTCTTCCTCGATGGCGCGGCGATCCTGGGCCAACACCCGTTTGTCGATGCCGCCGCTCATCAGCAAGTGCTGACCGTACTGCTGGCGCAGCGCTACGACATCCATCCCGGCCGCCACCTCCATCGGGTAGACGCCGTTCACCCCTGCGTCCAACCAGAGTGGGATCAGATGAGACACGTCTCCGTCGCTATCCACGAAGATCGTGTCGATCCCGCGACTGCGGGCGTAGTCGGTGATGCGACGGTAGCGCGGGACCATGAACTGGCGGAACATCCTGGGGGAGATCAGCGGGCCGGCGCAATAGGCCATGTCTTCCCAGAAGAAGATGGCCGTGAGCGGCGCGTCGTCGAGGAGGCGCGGGAGCAGACCCAATGTCAACTCGGTGCTTACCTCCATCATGTCGTGCACCAGCAGCGGATCGTCGTGGAAGGCATAGAGCGTACGCTCGGGTCCCATCAATTCGCGCACGAAACCGAAGAGGCTGGGAGAGCGCGGCCCCTGGAAGACCAGTAATGTGCCTTCCTCACGCCACAGTGCGCAGCGCGCGGCCCAGTCGGCGGGGAAGCGGGCAGGATCTGCGGGATCGAATCGCCTCTTGAGCGTCTCCCAGTCTGCACGACTCTGCACCGGATACGCGAGATGGTCCGGCATGCTCATTTCGTCGGGTGAGCGTAGCTCGCGCTGAAGCACGCCTCGATCGGTGCGTTTGACGATCGTATACTCGTCCTCCGAGACGATCTCCTCGCGGTAGCGAGGCAGCATCCACAGATCGACGCCGCACAGGACTTTGTTCTCGCACTCGGCATATTGGGGCGGTTCGTGGCCTTTGCCAAGCGCCTCGCGCTGCCAGCGGCGCAGCGCGGACGGCCAGGGCCCCCACTCCCAGAGAGGCGGCCGATCAACCGGCTGAAATCGCATATGGGCCAGAAAACGTTCGTGTGGTCGCATTCACTTGCCTCCCCGGTGGTTCAGACTACCTCGATCAGCTTGATCGCATGAGTTGGATGCAGTCGCCGCAGTGCAACAATCGCCTGGCCAAGCAGCATCAGCAACAGCAATACAAAGAGCGCACAGAAAGCTGCAATGGCCGGCCAGGCGATCTCGACCCTCAACGGCAAGACGTCGCTGAGAATGCTGCCGCCTACCCGATAGTGGGGAATCCAAAGCAGGCTTCCGAGCGCACCCAGCGCGGCGCCGATCCCCAGCCCGCAGAGCGTCAGGAAGAGCATCTCCCAGGTCAGGTAGCTCAGCACCTGTCGGGTGGACACCCCCAGCGTCCGCAGAACCGCCAACTCGATGGCCCTCCGCCGCAGCGAGTAGGTGGCATGCAGGAAGAAGCCGAGCATTGCAAGCACGGTGACCGCCACGAATCCGATCGAAAAGATGCCGATCAATCCTTGCCGTTCAGGGCGCTCCTGCTCCGCAATCACCTCATCCGCCGACGGCCAGACCACGACGCTGTATGGGTTCAGCCGGCGCAGTTCGCCTCTCACTCGGATGCGATCGCTGTCGGGAGCCAGGGCCAACCAGACCGTAGCGGGCAGATCGCTGCCCACCTGTCCGTGGAGATAGTCCAGGTTACCCACAAATAACGGGCCGAAACGCGGATTCCAGGTGGGAAAGAGATCGAAGCTGCCCGTGACGGTCAGGCGCAACGCGACCTCATGTCCGAAAACCTGCACGTACAAGCGCAACGGATCACCGATGCGCAATCCATGGTTGGCGAGGAAGCTGCTGGGCGCCAGGACCGCATCAGGCCGCGTGCCCAGCGTCCGCATCAACACATCAAGGTCGGCGGCAGCGAAGTCGCGTCTCCAGTAGGCCACTTGCGCGAAGCTTGGGCTGTCGACGCCCAGGAACGAGCCGGTGACGCTGCCGGAAGGGTTCAGCGCAGCCCGGTAGCCTCCCGCTCGCGTCGCGGCCCGAACACCCGGCGTCTTCAGATACTCGACGAACGGAACGTAGTACCAGCCGGTCTGACGGGCAGGGTTCGCACCGTCGATGAGCGCATCGTCGCCGTCGCCGGTCTCAACATCCGGCCGCACCACCATTGCAGCCGCACTGCGATAACGCGCAAGCTCGTAGAGATGGGCATCCAGAGAGCGGGCTGTCGACGCGATGAAGGCCGTCAGGCTGAGCGTCACCACAGTCAAAACCT